>JBBQNO010000027.1:0-25140 GCA_038330045.1 Actinomycetales bacterium
GCCAACGAACGGGTCGTGCAGATGATAGAGGTGTTGGACTGCTCGCCGCTGAGCACGGCCGCGCGGGCCACCTCGACACCAGCATCGGAGGCATCAGTATCCGGACCAGCACCGTCTGAGCTAGCAACGTCAGTAGCTGTAAAAGCGTGTCCGGTCAGCGACAGGAACGCTCCGTGGTCCGGTTCGCTGGCTGAACTGTCGGCATACATCAGGTCGAAGAGCGCTTGGACGTATGCCGAATCGTGCGGGCCGTCATAGATGTAGTGGGTTTTGGTGCTGGTGACCAGGGCCTCGGCCAACTCGGGCCGTGCCTGCGCTCGGTAGGTCAAGGGGATTTGGTACAGCGTTCCCGGCGAATCGTCGGTAGCGCTCGACTCGTCGAGGAACAGGTGTAAGGCCACCACCAACGCGTCCGCTCCGCCGCGGACCAGGGCAGCCACGCCGACCTGGCGCAACAGCGGGCGGCGGCCCTTTCCGGCATACCAACGTTGGTCAGCGACCCACGTGTTGAGAACCTCGGCCAGGTCGAGGTTGCCGTCAATGAAGGGCTCGTCATGGTCGACGTCAGACATTCTCAACCTCCGAGGCTGCTTCGAGGCCTAGCCAGAAGAAGTTCCGTGAGCCCAGGGTCAGGTGGATCTTTCCGTGATCGTCGATGTTCGGGAAACCCACCCCTCCGAACAGATCAATAGCGAGCGCCCCACGCAATCGATCGGGGGTGGAGATGACCGATGCTTGCGGTCGCGACGACAGGTTGTGCACGCACAGAACGGCTTGGTAGCCGTCGCGTGACTTTGGGTCACCCGCAGGCAAGATGCGCACGAACGCCAGCACCGCATCGTTGTCGGCCCCGCACATGACGAAAGCGCCGCTACCGAACACGTCGTGGGTGGCGCGCACGGACAACATGCCGCGCATCCAGTGCAGCAGCGAACTCCCCGAGGCCATCTGGGCTTCGACGTTCACGCTGTTGTGGTGATACACGAGTGAAGAAATGACGGGCGAATAGAGTTTGCCCGGGTCGGCGGTGGAGAAGCCTGCGTTGCGGTCCGGCGTCCACTGCATAGGGGTGCGCACCGCGTCGCGGTCCTCCAGCCAGATGTTGTCGCCCATCCCGATCTCGTCGCCGTAGTACAGGCACGGCGAGCCGGGCAACGACAGCAGCAGTGCGTTGATCAGTTCGATTTCGCTGCGAGAGTTGTCGAGAAGGGGAGCGAGTCGGCGGCGAATGCCGATGTTGGCGCGCATCCGCGGGTCCGGCGCGTACCAGCCGTACATGGCTGAGCGCTCCTCGGTCGAGACCATCTCCAGCGTCAACTCGTCGTGGTTACGCAGGAACGTGCCCCATTGGGTGCCGGTGGGGATATCCGGGGTCTCGGCCATCACCCGGATGATCGGCTCGGCCTTTTCTTCACGCAGCGAGTAGTACAGCCGCGGCATGACAGGGAAGTGGAAGCACATATGGCACTCGGGTGCTTCCTCGGTGCCGAAGTAGTCCACGACCTCATGGGGCATCTGATTGGCCTCGGCCAACAACACGCGACCGGGGTATTCTGCGTCGACCATCGCGCGCAAGTCCGCTAAGAAGGCGTGGGTCTTGGGGAGGTTCTCGCAGTTGGTGCCTTCTTCTTCGAAGAGATACGGCACAGCGTCGAGACGGAATCCGTCGATGCCCATGTCCAGCCAAAAGCGGACGACATCGAACATCGCTTCTTGGACGGCCGGGTTCTCGAAGTTCAGATCTGGCTGGTGGCCGAAGAACCGGTGCCAGAAGAACTCCCGGCGCACCGAGTCGAAGGTCCAGTTGGAGACCTCGGTGTCGACGAAAATGATGCGGGCGTCGGCATACTTGTCGTCGGTGTCTGACCATACGTAGAAGTCGCCGTATGGGCCGTCGGGCTCGGACCGGGAGGCCTGAAACCAGGGGTGTTGGTCGCTCGTGTGGTTCATTACCAGATCGGTGATGATCCGAATGCCCCGAGCGTGGGCGGCGCTGATGAGTTCTTGAAAGTCCAGCAACGTCCCGAACTCGGGCAGCACCGCCGTGTAGTCGGCCACGTCGTAACCGCCGTCACGCAGGGGAGAAGCGTAGAAGGGGGGGATCCAGAGGCAATCCACGCCGAGCCATTGGAGGTAGTCCAGCCGACCAATCAATCCGCTGAAGTCACCGGACCCGGTGCCGGTGGAGTCGTCGAACGCCCGCACCAGCACTTCGTAGAAGACGGCTTTGCGATACCAATCGGGGTCGTTCTTCAAACCAGGTTGGTAGAGGTTGAGCCCGCGGACCATCTCAGAACCTCCGCACGTGGATCAGGTGCACCGGCTCGGCACCGACACCGACGCGCACGAAGTTGCGGCTGCCCCAGTTCCATTGCTCGCCGGTAATCAGGTCGTGGGCGATGAAGCCGTCGTGCCAGTCCAGCCCCAGGGCGGGCATGTTGAGGTTGATCATGGTCTCGCGAAGGGTGTGGGGGTCGACGTTGGCCACCGCGATGATGACGTCCTGGTCGGAGCCGTCGTGGGCACCGCCGCCGCGTTTGGAGAAGACCAGCACGTTCTCATCGTCGGCGCTGTGGAAGGTGATGTTGCACAACCAATGCAGGCTGGGGTGCTCGGCGCGGGCTTTGTTCAGGATCCGCAGATAGGGAGCTAAGTTGGGGCGACCCTGCGCCTCACCGGTGCCGCCGTCCGGCCCGTCGAGGTCCCATCGGCGGTTCTTGTATTCGTACTTCTCGTTGTCGATCTGCTCTTCGGCTCCGGGGCGGGCGACGTGCTCGCAGTGCTCATACCCGGCATAGATCCCGTAGGTCGGCACCAGGGTGGCCGCGAGCGCAGCCCTCAACTTGAACGCCGTTGGACCGCCGTACTGCATAAACGGCGTCAAAATGTCGTGGGTGGTTGGCCAGAACGACGGCCGCATGTATGCCGCAGCGTCCCCAGCGAGCTCGGTCACGTACTCGCGGAGCTCGGCGGCGCTGTGTCGCCACGCGTAGTAGGTGTAGGACTGCTGGAAGCCGACCTTGCCCAGGGTGTGCATCATGGCTGGCTTGGTGAAGGCCTCAGCCAGCCAAATGACTTCCGGGTAGTCGGCAGCGACCTCGGCAATCAACCACTGCCAGAACTCGACCGGCTTGGTATGCGGGTTGTCCACGCGGAAGATCGTGACGCCGTGGTCGATCCAGACCTGCACGACACGGCGCATCTCGGCATAACTCGCGGCCGGATCGGTGTCGAAGTTCATCGGGTAGATGTCTTGGTACTTCTTGGGTGGGTTCTCGGCGTAGGCGATAGTGCCATCGGCGCGAGTCACGAAGAACTCGGGGTGATCGGTGGCCCACGGGTGATCTGGTGCGGCTTGAAGCGCTAGGTCCATAGCGACGTGCAAGCCCTGGTCGCGAGCCGAGGCGACGAACGCGTCGAAGTCGTCGAAGTCGCCGAGGTCGGGGTGTAGGGCGTCATGCCCACCAGCCTTACCGCCGATGGCGTAAGGCGAGCCGGGGTCGGTCTCGGCCGCGTCCAGGGTGTTGTTGCGGCCCTTGCGGTTGATCGTCCCGATGGGGTGAATCGGGGTGAGATAGACGACGTCGAAACCCATGTCGGCGATCGCCGGTAGTCGCTGCGCCGCCGTCGCGAAGGTGCCAGTCGTCCATACCCCCGTGGTGGAGTCCTGGGTCGCGCCCTCGGAGCGTGGGAAGATCTCGTACCACGCCCCCGCGAGCGCGAGTTTGCGCTCGACCCACCACACGAAGTCGTGAGACGGGCTGATCATGTCGCGCAGCGGCTGGTGGGTCAGCAGCTCAGAGACCTCGCGCCCCGTGCCTGCGGCAAGTCGGGCCTGTGCGGGACGGTTGCTGTCGCGCAGCGCGGTGACGGCGTCAGTCAGCAACTGCGCGTGCTCGTCGTTGCGGGGCATCTCGTCGCGCGCGCGCTCCAGGACGCGAGCACCCTCCTCCAGCATGAGATCCACATCGACCTCGGCTTCGACCTTGATCGTTGCGTCGTGGGTCCAGGTGGCGTAGGGGTCCGACCACCCTTCGACGCGATAATTCCACGTGCCTTCGCGGTCGCCGTAGATCGTGGCGCCCCAGTGATCCAGGCCGGGATTGAGGCAGGTCATGGCGACGTGGTGTTCCACACCATCCGGGTCGGTCAGCACGACCGTGGCGTTGACGGCGTCGTGGCCCTCGCGGAAGACGGTGGCGGTGACGCTGAAGAGTTCGTTGACCACCGATGCGGTGGGACGTGCTCCGCCATCAACGGCGGGGGTGACCTCTTGGACGGGGATGCGTCCTATGGGGTGCTGGCCGACCTCCTGTAGCCAACTGCGGTCAATCGGGTCCGTGGGCTTGGGTGTTCGATTGGTCACGCCCCGACGTTACCGGGTGAGACGGCCCAAGGCCACGGGACCAGGGTGAACGCGCTGGTGGCTTATCCTTCGACCCGTGAAAGCGATTCGGCGCCTGCATGTGCGCACCGTCCTTCCCGAGGCATTGACGCCCCTCAGTGATCTTTCCCTGAACCTGCGGTGGTGTTGGCACGGCCCCACAGCCGATCTGTTCGCCAGCATCGACCCGCAGCTGTGGGAGAGCGTCAGGAAAGACCCGGTGACTTTGTTGAGCAGGCTCAGGCCCGCCGACCTGGACGCGCTGGCCGCCGACGCAGACTTCGTGTCGCGGTTGGGCGAGGCCGCGGAGAACCTGGAGGCGTATCTGCGTGAGTCCCGCTGGTACCAACGCCAGGCGCAGGCCGCGGCGGAGCCCTTCCCCGAAGCTATTGGGTACTTCTCGCCCGAATTCGGCATTACCGAAGTGCTGCCGCAGTATTCCGGCGGGTTGGGCATCCTCGCCGGAGACCACCTCAAGAGCGCGTCCGACCTCGGGGTGCCCATCGTCGGCGTGGGCCTGTTCTACAAGAGTGGCTACTTCCGTCAGCGGCTTAACGCCGACGGCTGGCAGCAGGAAAGTTACCCCCTGCTGGACCCAGACGACCTGCCGCTGTCGATGCTGCGCGAAGCCGACGGCTCGCCGGTGGTGATCGAATTGGCGATGCCTGGCGGGGGCCGGTTGCACGCCCACATCTGGAAGGCCAGTGTCGGGCGAGTGCCGCTGTTGCTGCTGGACTCGGACGTCGAGACCAACGACGCGGCTCGCCGTGAGCTGACCCACCGGTTGTACGGCGGCGGCGGGGACCAGCGCCTGGAGCAGGAGATGCTGCTTGGCATCGGTGGCGTTAGGGCGTTGCGGGCCTGGTCGCGGTTGACCGGTGCGCCAAACCCCGACGTGCACCACACCAACGAGGGCCACGCCGGGTTCCTGGGTATCGAGCGGATCAGTGAGTTGACCACGGAGCACGGGCTGAGCTTCGATGAAGCGGTGCGCACTGTGCGGGCCGGGACGGTTTTCACCACCCACACCCCGGTGCCAGCCGGGATTGATCGGTTCGGTGCCGACGCGATTGCCGCGCACTTCGGCGGGTCTGCCGAGCTGCCGGGTGTCCCGCTGGATTCCATGTTGGCGTTGGGGGCCGAGACCTACGCAGGCGGCGTTCCTGGAGTCTTTAATATGGCCGTGATGGGTATGCGGCTCGCCCAGCGCGCCAACGGGGTCTCGCAGTTGCATGGCGCGGTCAGCCGCGGGATGTTCAGCGGATTGTGGCCGGGCTTCGACACCGCGGAGGTGCCGATCGGCTCGATCACCAACGGCGTGCACGCGCCGACGTGGGTGGATCGCAAGATCACCGACTTGGCTCGGACCCATATGGGCGACGAGGCGGCTGAAAGCGGCGAGATGTGGAGCCGTGCCGCGGAGATTCCCCGGGACGAGTTCTGGTCGACCAAGCGCGAGATGCGAGAGCAACTGGTCGCCGACGCGCGGATCCGACTGGGCAAGTCCATGAAGCGTCGTGGGGCCACCTCGGCTGAGCTCGGCTGGGTCGATGACGTGCTCGACCCTGACACACTGACCATTGGGTTCGCCCGTCGCGCCGCGACCTACAAGCGACTGACGTTGATGCTGCGTGACCCGGCACGCCTGAAGAAGTTGTTGACCAACCCGGACCGCCCTGTGCAGTTGCTGATCGCGGGCAAATCGCACCCGGCCGATGACACCGGCAAGGCGCTGATCCAAGAGATGGTGCGCTTCACCGACGACCCCGAGATGCGCTCGCGGATCGTGTTCTTGCCGAACTACGACATTGCCATGGCGCAAAAACTGTACCCAGGGTGCGACGTGTGGCTGAACACGCCGCTGCGCCCGTTCGAGGCCTGTGGCACGTCGGGCATGAAAGCGGCCCTCAACGGTGCGCTCAACCTGTCGATCATGGACGGCTGGTGGGACGAGTGGTTCGACGGCAGCAACGGCTGGGCTATTCCGACCGCTGACGGCGTCGAGGACGCTGAGCGCCGCGATGACCTCGAGTCCTCGGCGTTGTTCGACCTCCTTGAGCAGTCGGTGGTGCCGACCTTCTACGACCAGGACGCCAGCGGCATACCGAACCGCTGGATGGACATGATCGACCACACGCTGAGCACGCTGGGCCCGAAGGTGTTGGCCGACCGGATGGTCTGCGACTACACGCTGAAGCTCTACGTGCCGGCGGCCCGCGGGGGCTGGGATGTCAGCGCCAACGACTTTGCCGGGGCCCGGGAGGTTGCGGCATACGTCAAGACGGTGCGTCAGGCGTGGCCTCACGTGGCCATCGACAATGTCGATGCAACCGGGATCACCGACGCCCCCCAGGTCGGTGACAGCGTCGAAATCCACGCGTTCGTGAGCCTCGGCGACCTGGCTCCCGGCGCCGTCCTTGTGCAGATGGTGCTAGGACGGGCAAGCGCCAGTGACGAGTTGGAGGACACCGAGACTGTGCCGTTGCAGCACGAGCAGGCCTACGAAGGCGGTCGCCACAAGTTCACCGGCCACCTTCTGCTCGGCCGGACCGGATCTCTAGGGTGGACGGTTCGCGTGCTGCCGGCTCATCGGCGCCTCACCAATATCGCCGAGCTCGGCTTGGTAAGGACCGCGTAACCAACCCACACCAAAGAGCCCCTCGACTTCTTCGCGGTCGGAGGGCTCTTTGTGCGCCATCGCAAAGAAGCGAATGCGTAAGGAAAAGGGCTGAACATCAACACACTTTTGATTGCTATTCAACACACCACCATGCAGGTGAAGGACCCACTTCCTCCATCCTCCGTCCGCGAAGCCAGCCAACGACAAGGCAGCGAAAACTGAAGGCAAGAGGTCCGCTTAAGAAGCAGAAGCCGTCGAGGGCTAGAGCCCTCCGACGATGACTTGCTCGGCCCCTTCTGCCTCGGCGGGAGGGACCGAGGTCGTTCCGCCGGCGCTACCGTCGATGACCACAAGAACGGGGTCTAGCGGCGATCCGTCATGGGCTGTGTCGAAAAGGGCCTGCACGAAGCGGCGGTGCGGATTGACCCACTGATGTTCTTGCATCACCACCCCGGCCTCGTCGAACCACCGCAGCCGCACTCGGCCGCTCACCGGCTCAAAGGTAGGGAAATGGCTTGGCCGCAGTACGGCATACCGGGCGCGCAGCGCGGTCAGCGAGCGGACGTCCTTGAGGATGGACTCCTGCCACGAGTCCATCCGCCAATCGAGCCACGAGATCTCGTTGTCTTGGCAGTAGGCATTGTTGTTCCCGCCTTGGGTGCGTCCGAATTCGTCCCCGGCGGTGATGATCGGCACGCCAGGAGAAAGCAACATCGTGGCCAGCATGCTGCGGATACGCCGCACCCGGCCCTGCTGGATCGTCGCATCCCCACTTCCCCCCTCCACGCCGTGGTTCCACGATCGGTTGTCGCCGTGGCCATCGCGGTTATGTTCGCCGTTGGCCTCGTTGTGCTTGTGGTTGTAGGCCGTCAGGTCGGCCAGGGTGAACCCGTCATGAGCGGTGATGAGGTTGACCGAGGCGATGGGACCGCGGTCGTCGCGGGCAAAGAGATCCGGCGATCCGGCGATACGTGTGGCCAGGTCGCGCACCCCGTGGCCGCCCTCGCCGACATGGTCGCGTGCGAGGTCCGGTCCCCAAAAGGTGCGGACCGAGTCTCGGAAGCCGTCGTTCCACTCGGCAAACGGCGGCGGGAACTGCCCCGTGCGCCAGCCATCGACGCCGAGGTCCCACGGCTCGGCGACGAGTTTGACCCTTGATAACAGCGGGTCCGCGCGCAGCGCCACGTGCAAGCAGTGATTGCGCTCGAACTCGTGATCCTCTCCGCGAGCCAGAGCTGGCGCAAGGTCGAAGCGGAAGCCGTCAATGTGGAACTCCTGCGCCCAATAGCGCAACGAGTCCAACACCATCCGGGTCACCATCGGTTGCCGGGTGTCCACAGTGTTGCCGCATCCGGTCATGTCGATGTCGCGGCCGTGCCCGTCGAGGCGGTAGTAGGTCGCGTTGTCGATGCCGCGCCAGCTCAGGGTTGCCCCGCCTGCGCTCGACTGCTCGCAGGTGTGGTTGTAGACCACGTCGAGGATGACCTCGATACCGGCTGCGTGCAGGGCCTTGACGGCGCCCTTGACCTCGTTGATCACGCCGATGGGATCGTTAGCGGCGGCATACCCGGCGTGCGGGGCGAAGAAGCCCAGGGTGTTGTAGCCCCAATAGTTGGTGCCGTCCTGGCGTTGCAGGTGCGGTTCATGCGTGAAGGCGTGGATCGGCAGCAACTCCAGCGCGGTGACCCCAAGAGAGGTCAGGTGCTTGATAATCGCAGGGTGGCTCAAAGCCGCATACGTGCCGCGGATCTCTTCGGGTACGTCCGGGTGCATCATCGTCAGCCCCTTGACGTGCGCCTCGTAGATGACCGAGTCGGTCCAGGCCGTGCCCGGTGCCATGTCGTCGCCCCAGTCAAAGGTGTCGGTCAGCATCACCGAGCGGGGGACGAATGCCGCACTGTCGCGGTCATCCCGGACGTCGCCGTCGCCCTCCCAGCTCTCGTCGACCTGATGGCCATAGATCTCCGGCCCCCAGGCCACGGTGCCCTCGATGGACCGGGCGTAGGGGTCGAGCACGAGTTTGGCGGGGTTGTACCGGTGCCCCTGTCCGGGTGCCCAAGGACCGTGTACGCGATAAGCATAGCGTTGCCCAACAGCCAATCCTGGTATGTGGTCCCACCAGATCCCGTGAGCTGTGCGGGTCAGCGGGACGCGACGCTCGCTGTTTTCGCCACCGTCGGCGGTATCGAAGAGGCACAGTTCAACCTGGTCGGCGTGGGCAGCCAGCAGGGCCACCTGCGCTCCGTCGCCGTCGACGGTGACACCCAGGGGTGGCGGCGTGTCGAGGGCATGACGATAGGGACGAAAAGCAGAAACCATGGCCGCCACCTTAGGTTGAGCGGCCGACATGTCGGTACCTTAGGTCCATGACTGACCCCACGGCGCTTCCGAATTTCCCCCCTCCCGCTGACGTACGACCCCTTCGCGGACGCGTGCTGGATGCACTCCAAGACCTCAAGTTCGACCCGGACCTGGACAGCCAAGGCGACGTCGCCTTCACCGCCGCTGAGCACAAACTCTTTGTGCGCATCATCGAGAGCGACAAATTCGACATTATGCGCACCTTCGGGCAGTGGCAGATTTCGGACCGCATCCCAGCAGACATGGAGACGCGGCTCAACGCGTGTAACGACGTCACGTTGGGGATGAACCTGGTCAAGGCCGGGATTGCCGGCGGAAACCTGATCCTGACGATCGAGCAGGTCGTCGCAAAGAAGGAAAACCCCAAAGCCAAGTTGTCGATCAGCGTGGGGTTGCTGGTGCAGGCGGTGGCGTTGTGGCACAAGAACGTGATTGTGAAGTCCGGTGGAGAGTTGCCGCGCGCTGAGGGTGACGACTCGCCACACCCGGCCCCGCAGCCTTGGCTCTCGGAGGTGCAGGTGCAGCCTGACGAAGATCAGGATGAACAGCAGGGGTCCGCACCGGAGCAAGAGCATGGCTGATCAGCACGTCTCGTGGAGCACAGAAGGCGGTGTGGCTACCCTGCGCATCGATCGCCCCCCGATGAATGCCCTGTCCATTGCCGTCCAGGACCAGATTGGGCAGGCTGCTGCTGAGATCTCCGCCTCGGACGCGGCGGCGGTGATCGTCTACGGCGGCGAGAAGGTATTTGCCGCTGGGGCCGACATCAAAGAGATGCAGGCGATGACCTACCCGCAGATGGTGGATCGGGCCGGTGTCATCCAGGAGTGTTTTAAGGCCGTAGCGCGCATTCCAAAGCCGACGATTGCCGCGATCACTGGGTATGCCCTCGGGGCCGGGTGTGAATTGGCGCTGTGTTGCGACTTCAGGGTGGTCGGCACCGACGCCAAACTGGGGCAACCCGAGATTTTGCTCGGAGTCATCCCGGGGGCCGGCGGATCCCAACGGTTGCCGCGCCTGGTTGGTGTGGCCAAAGCCAAGGACTTGATCTTCACCGGCCGGATGATCGACGCGGCCGAGGCCCTGGCGATTGGCCTGGTGGACGAGGTCGTGGAGCCTGATGAGGTGTATGCCGCAGCGCTGGCCCGCGCGCGGCGCTACGTCGGTGGGCCTGCATACGCGATCAGAGCCGCGAAAGAGGCTATCGATCGGGGCATCGAGACCGACCTGGACACGGGCCTGGCTATCGAAGCGACCCAGTTCGCCGGTGTCTTTGCGACCAAGGACCGAGAAACCGGCATGACCTCGTTCGTCGCCGACGGGCCCGGTAAGGCCACGTTCGAAGGCCAGTGACGTGGTCCAAAAAGTACCGAGTTGGCCGGATCAGTTCAGTTACGCGCTCGGACAGGCCGGGTGGAGTGAGGACGACATCGAAGACGCGATCATCGCCGTCCGCACCCAGTGTGCCTACGCGGGTCAAGGGCCGCGGCGAGAGTTCGGTGACGCCGATTCGTACGCGCGCCGGTTAATTCGGGAACGCTTTGGTCCGCCACGGGTGAGGCGCAACCGGGTCCGAGATATCGGCGGTCTCGTCGCTTGCATTGTCGGAATTGTGCTGGCATCGTTGGCCACGGACGCTGCCCGCGCCGGGACAGACCTGTCGATTCGCACCGGCGGAGTGGTTATAGCGGTGGCCCTGCTGGGCTTCGGGCTGCTCGCGCTTGTCTGGTCGCGACAGATCATGGCCCAACTCAGCAAGGGTGGGCCCGTCCCTGTGTTGATCGTGGCCCTGGTCTCGCTCGTCGTGTTGGGGTCTGCCTACGCCTTCACCCCGACCTCGGTGATCAACGTGAGTTGGCCGATCGCCGCGCTGGTCGCGGTCGGTGCGCTCGCTGTATCGGTGTTGGCCTCCTGGCCCCACCGGCCTCAGTTCGGCCGAGTCCCAACCGAAGTCAGGCACCGATAGCGCTCCGCCAGCCCTACAGTGGCTCCTGGTGTTTCTCTATCCGCTTGCTGCCCTGCTCTTGGTGCTGATCACAGGCATCCTGTAGGTCACGAGGGGAGTGGTAGTGCCACCACTGAACGAAGGAACGTATCCATGCCTCATGTCTCATTCCGCGACCACCTTCCTCAGTGGGGCAGGCGACTCGGTCACGCGCGATCCCTGCCTCGCGATTCTGCCGCACTACCCCCAGAGTTTTGTCACCCCCGATAACAACGGTGGCCCCAGCAGCCACATTAAGAACGCGTTGAGTGCGGCCTCGCAGCCTCGCCTCGAAGGTGTCATTCACGGCAAACCTGCCACCGTCATCGCAGCCGCTGCACGCTCTCCTGCAGAAATTGGCGAGTGCGCGTGACTAGCGAGCCGTCGGCGCCGGTCGTTGCGGCCCGAGGTCTGCGCAAGACCTACGGGAATCTGCACGCAGTCGATGGCATCGACTTCGACATCGAGCCGGGGGAGAGTTTTGGGCTGCTCGGCCCCAACGGCGCAGGCAAATCCACCACGATGCGGATGCTGGGCGGCACGTTAGATCGTACGTCTGGCTCGTTGCTCGTCGCCGGTTTAGATCCCGCTGACCACGGGCCCCAGGTGCGCGCCCACCTGGGCGTAGTGCCGCAACAAGACAACCTCGACGAAGAGCTACGGGTCCGCGAGAACCTCATCATGTACGGCCGGTACTTCGGCTTGAGCCGGGCCTACCTCGCGCCGAAAGCCGACGAATTGCTGGCCTTCGTCGAGCTCCAGTCCAAAGCCGGCGAAAAAGTCGACAACCTCTCCGGTGGGATGAAGCGGCGGTTGACCATCGCCCGCAGCCTCATCAACGATCCGGCGATCTTGCTACTCGACGAGCCCACGACAGGTCTAGACCCGCAAGCGCGGCACACATTGTGGGATCGGTTGTTCCGGCTGAAGGAGCAGGGCACCACACTC
Organism: Actinomycetales bacterium; assembly: GCA_038330045.1. Taxonomy (GTDB): domain Bacteria; phylum Actinomycetota; class Actinomycetes; order Actinomycetales; family Dermatophilaceae; genus Ornithinicoccus. The sequence goes on from JBBQNO010000027.1 coordinate 12,298, forward strand.
GTGGTCACTACCCACTTCATGGACGAGGCCGAGCAGTTGTGCGATCGGCTGGTCGTCATCGACCACGGCTCGATCATGGCGCACGGTTCGCCGCGCGAGCTGATCCGTCAGCACTCCACCCGCGAGGTGGTAGAGGTGCGCTTCGGCTCGGCACGCAACGCCGAGGTCATCGCCGATCTGGAAGACATCGGGCAACGGATCGAGGTGCTGCCCGACCGCATCCTGATGTATGCCGACGATGGGGAATCTTTGCTCAACGAGATCGCGCGGCGGGAGATGAACCCGCTGACGTCTTTGGTTCGGCGCTCCTCGCTCGAAGATGTGTTTTTGCGCTTGACGGGCCGGACCCTTGTCGACTGAGGCGGATCGCGGCCGGGCGTACGGGCACTCGCCTCACGTCAGCGCGGCACGGGCGGCTCGTTGGGGCTCGTGGTATTACGCCGAAAGCCAGTTGCGCTCGATGCGGTCCTACGGCCTGTCCGTGGTGGCGACCGCCGTGGTGGAGCCAACTCTGTATATGGTGGCGATGGGGGTTGGCCTGGGCACGTTGGTGGACTCCCAGAATGGAGATGTCGACGGGGTTCCGTACCTCGTTTTCGTCGCACCTGCGCTGTTGGTGGCATCTGTCGTGATGTCGGTCGGCACTGAGTTGAGCTATCCGGTGATGGACGGATTCAAATGGCACCGGCTGTATTTCGCGCCCTCGTCATCTCCCTTGCGACCGCACCAGATCGCCAACGGGCACTTCATCGCGGTCATGATCCGCTTCACCGCTCAGGCCAGTGTCTTCTATCTGGTGATGCTGGCTTTTGGTGCGGTCGCCCTGGGGTGGTCGGTCGTCGTCATCCCCATTGCGGTGCTGGCCGCCGCCTCTTTCGGGGCGCCTTTGCAAGCGTATGCGGCGACGCTGACATCGGAGGGTTTCCAGTTCGCGTTCATCGAGCGGTTTGTCGTAATGCCGCTTTTCCTGTTCTCCGGTACGTTCTTCCCACTCAGCGCCATGCCGGTCTACCTGCAGTGGGTCGGCTGGATCTCCCCGGTCTGGCACGGCACCCAATTGGCCCGTCTGGCCGGATACGGGGCAGTCGTTCCGGGGTGGTTGATCGCTGTGCATGTGGTCGTCCTTTGCGCGATGGCTTTTTTTGGGTTGCGTTGGTCTCATGCGGTCTACGCCCGACGGCTGGCGGCCTGAGATGAACCTGGCCGGCGTCTACTCGGGCAACACCCGGGCTGTGCTCGAGCGCGGGTTTCGGGTGATCGTGTCGCAGAACTGGCTGGTGATGGCCTCCGGATTCTTCGAGCCGGTCTTCTACCTCTTGGCGATGGGGATCGGACTCGGATCGTTGATCGAGGCCGTGCCTGGCCCCGGAGGGCAGCAGATCTCGTATGCGGCATACCTCGCGCCTGCACTGTTGGCGACCTCGGCGATGAACGGGGCGATCTCCGACTCCACCTGGAATGTCTTCTTCAAACTTCGCTTCGCTCGTCTCTACGAAGCCATGATGCAGACGTCGCTGGGTCCCTTGGACGTCGCCCTCGGCGAGATCACGATGGCCCTGTTCCGTGGCTTCATGTATGCCGTTGGCTTTCTCGTCGTGATCACCAGCATGGGTCTGGTGTCGTCGTGGTGGGCGATCGTGATGGTTCCTGCGGCCGTGCTGATTGCTGCCGGATTCGCCAGCCTCGGTATGGCGATCACCAGTTTTATGAAGACCTTTCAGCATATGGATGTCATTTCCGTGGCCCTGTTGCCGATGTTCTTGTTCTCGGCGACCTTGTATCCCATCGACGTCTACCCTCAGTCGATCCAATGGATGATTATGGCTTTGCCGTTATGGCACGGCGTCGAATTGATGCGCCAACTCGGATGTGGCTACTTTGATGCATCGACCCCGGTGCATGCGCTCTATTTCGTGGGTATGACCGCGCTCGGGTTGTGGCTGACGACGTTGCGGCTTCGGGCTCTCTTCTTGCGGTGAGGTCGGTTGGGGTGTGCCTGGAAACAGGTGCGAGGATGGGGAGCACTGACGTTGCCCGGTTGTCATAACGAAGAGGTCAAGCCATGAAGATCGTCGTATGTGTGAAGTACGTGCCCGATGCTGCGGCAGGGCGCACGTTCTCGCCAGATCACACCACTGAGCGCGAATCGGTGGACGGGTTGCTCTCCGAGCTGGACGAGTATGCCGTCGAGGAGGCGCTGGCTCTGGCGGCCGACCACGATGGCGACGTGACGGTGCTGACGATGGGCCCGCCCGAGGCAGCCACGGCAATCAAGAAGTCCTTGCAGATGGGCGCCGACGCAGGCGTGCACGTCAACGACGAGGCCATTGCGGGGTCGGACTCGATCGCAACCTCGCTGGTGCTGGCCAAAGCCGTTGAGAAGATCGGCGAAGACGGTCCGGTGGACCTGGTGCTGACGGGACTTGCGTCTACCGACGGCGTCATGAGCGTGGTGCCAGCGATGATGGCCCAGCGGCTCGGCCTACCGCAGGTCACCTTTGCGTCGGAGTTGAGCGTCACCAACGGGGTCGTGCGCATCCGCCGCGATGGCGATGAGGCCAGCGAAACCATCGAAGCCAGTCTTCCGGCGTTGGTCTCGGTGACCGACCAGATCAACGACCCGCGCTATCCCTCGTTCAAGGGGATCATGGCTGCGAAGAAGAAGCCGGTGCAGGAATGGTCGCTGGCCGACATCGGCGTCGACCCGGCTGAGGTGGGGCTCGAAGCCGCATGGACGGCAGTGGTGTCGGTGACCGAGCGCCCCGCCCGAGACGCGGGCGAGATCGTCACTGACAGCGATGGCAGCGGCGGGCAGGCCCTGGCCGCATTCTTGACCTCCCACAAATTCGCCTGAGCAGTATGCGGCACCGAAGCAGAAGGAGCATCTGATGGCTGAAGTTCTCGTCCTGGTTGAGCACGTTGACGGCGACGTGCGAAAGACGACCTCAGAAATGCTGACGGCAGCTCGGGCGCTGGGGGAACCGAGCGCAGTGTTTATCGGCGCGGGTTTCGATAGTGCTGCGGGCACGCTGGCCGAATATGGCGCAGTGAAGGCCTACCGGATCGAGTCGGCCGAGGTCAGCGAGTACCTCGTGGTCCCGGTCGTCGAGGTGCTCGCCCAGCTTGCGGCTCAGGCCTCGGCGGCGGCCGTGTTGATCCCGTCGTCGTCGGTGGGCAAGGAGATCGCCGGACGGTTGGCGATTACCACTGCGGCCGGTCTGATCACCGATGCCGTCGGCCTACAGCGAGCCGATGACGGGTCGATCCAGACCACTCAGTCGGTTTTCGCAGGGAACTTCTCGGTGGTCTCGACTATCACTAAGGGTGCGCCGATCATCACCGTCAAGCCCAACTCGATCACGGCGAGTGTGGCACCCGTCGAGATGAGCGATGAGGTCGTAGAGGTCGAGATCTCTGAGGCTGCCAAGGGTGCCAAGATTGTTGATCGTGCCGAGAAGCAAAAGAGCAGCCGACCGGCGCTGACCGAAGCCTCGATCGTGGTCTCTGGCGGCCGGGGCACCGGTGGCGACTTCAGCCACGTCGAGCAGTTTGCCGACAGTCTCGGTGCGGCCGTGGGTGCTTCGCGTGCCGCCGTCGACGCGGGGTGGTATCCGCACTCCAACCAGGTCGGGCAGACCGGCACCTCGGTGTCGCCGCAGCTCTACGTCGCGGCGGGTATTTCGGGCGCCATCCAGCACCGCGCGGGTATGCAGACCTCGAAAACCATCATTGCCATCAATAAAGATGAGGAAGCGCCGATCTTTGGGATGGTCGACTTCGGTGTCGTCGGGGACCTCTTCGAGGTGTTGCCACAAGCCACGCAGAAGCTCACCGAAGGCGCGTAGCACGCTCGTGGGAGCTGGCGCACCGGGCTCCCGAAAAGGCCACGGTCACCGTTAGCGCTCAGGTAGGTCGTAAACTCGACCGGTGACTGCCTACCTCGACCACGCGGCGACCACGCCGGTCCTACCCGAGGTCATCGACGTCGTCGCGGCGACGATGCGCGACGTGGGCAACGCAAGTTCGCTGCACAGCGCCGGTCGGTCGGCGCGGCGCGTCGTCGAAGAATCGCGTGAGTCGATTGCCGACGACCTGGGGGCTCGACCTTCCGAAGTGGTCTTCACCTCCGGTGGCACCGAGTCCGACAACATGGCAATCAAGGGCTCCTTATGGCGCCAGACGGCAAAAGACTCGCGTCGGCGCCGGTTGCTGATCAGCGCGATCGAGCACCATGCCGTCCTCGACCCAGTGGAGCACCTGGTCGCTACTGGCCAAGCCGACGTGACCTGGCTGATGCCCGACGCCGACGGTGTGATCACGCCCTCGGTGTTGAACGCGGCGCTCGGTGACGATCCCGAGTCGGCTGCTGTCGTCTCGGTCATGTGGGCCAACAACGAGATCGGCACGATCGAACCCATTGCCGCGCTTGCCGCCGCCGCCCATGAGGTCGGCGTGCCGCTGCATACCGATGCGGTGCAGACCCTCGGGCAGGTGCCGCTCAATGTGGGCGCGGTCGGCGCGGACATGGTCACGCTGACCGGGCACAAGGTCGGCGGTCCTCTCGGGGTGGGCGTCCTGGTCGTCGGCCGGGACCAAGACTTGGTGGCCTTGACCCACGGCGGCGGCCAAGAACGACAACTACGCAGCGGCACCCTCGACGTGCCGGGGATTGCCGGGCTGGCGCTGGCGGTGAGGTATGCGGTCGCAAACCAGGAGGCCGAAGCGCGCCGACTCGCTGTGCTGCGCGACACATTGATCGACGAAGCCCACGCGCTCGACAACTCCATCACCGTCAGCGGCTTCTGGGAGCGCGGCGACACCACGCACCGTTTGGCTGGCAACGCGCACCTGCGGGTGCCCGGCTGCGACGGCGATTCGCTGCTTTATTTGCTCGATGCAGTCGGCGTGCAGTGCTCGACGGGGTCGGCGTGCCAGGCCGGGGTGCCTCAACCGAGCCACGTTTTGTTGGCGATGGGGCTCTCGGAGTCGGACGCGCGGGGGGCGCTGCGGTTGACGCTCGGCCACACATCCAGCGAAGACGACGTCCAGGCGTTCTTGCATGCACTGCCCGCCGCCGTTGAGCGGGCCCGCCGGGCTCGGCACGCCACGGATCGGGCCAGCTGATGCGCGTCGTGGCCGCGATGAGCGGTGGGGTCGATTCGGCGGTGGCCGCCTCTCGGATGTTGGAGGCTGGCCACGAGGTGGTCGGCGTGCACTTGGCGTTGTCGCAGTCGGCGGCGACGCTGCGCGAGAGCGCGCGGGGATGTTGCACGATCGAGGACGCAGGGGACGCGCGCCGCGTGGCCGATCGCCTCGGCATACCGTTTTATGTCTGGGACATGGCCGCACGGTTCGCTGAAGATGTGGTGGCCGACTTCATCTCCGAGTACGAGGCTGGCCGCACTCCGAATCCGTGCTTGAAGTGCAACGAGAAGATCAAGTTTGCGGCCCTGCTCGATAAGGCGCTGGCTCTCGGTTTCGATGCGGTGGCGACCGGCCATTATGCGCAGATCGTGGAGGTTCCGGATGCTTCCGCGCCCTTGGGGGCCCGGCGCGAACTGCACCGTGCGGTTGATATGGCTAAAGACCAGTCCTACGTGCTGGGGGTGCTCGACAAAGACCAGTTGGCCCGTAGTTTCTTCCCGCTCGGTGACACCACCAAGCCTGACATCCGCGCCGAAGCCGCCGAGCGAGGGTTCTCGATCGCCAAGAAGCCGGACAGTCACGACATCTGCTTCATCCCCGACGGCGACACCCGCGCCTGGTTGACCAAGCGCCTCGGTGCTCAGCCGGGGCCGATCGTGGACTCCGACGGCGAAGTGCTGGGGGAGCACCAGGGTGCTTACGCCTACACCGTCGGCCAGCGCAAAGGCCTTGGTCTGACCGTGCCCGCCGCCGACGGCGAGCCCAGGTACGTGACCTCCACCCAAGTGAAGTCCAACACTGTCGTGGTTGGCACCCACGAATTGCTCGGCGTCGATCACATCACTGGTGATCACGCCCGCTGGTGCGGCCCGGCACCCGAGGGTGTGATCCAGATAGGCGCCCAAATTCGGGCGCACGGCCAGGAATATCCGGCCACGGCGTGGGCCGAGGGCGAGCAGGTGCAGGTCAAATTGGGGGAGCGCGTTCGCGGGGTAGCCCCCGGCCAGTCGGTGGTGCTCTACGACGGCACGCGCGTGGTCGGGTCGGCCACCATCGTGAGCGCCGGCCGCTAATGGCCGATCCCCTTTTCGTCGCCTGGGCAAGGTTATGCACCCCGGTCGGGGGATATCGCAGCGGCTAGCGGGCTTATTGTTGCCCAGGTTTTTAAGGGCGGGTAGCTGACGGGATGACGTAGACGCCGGGCTCGGGACGCTGGACCAGGCCGTAGTCAACGAGGTATCGGCGCAGCATCGCTACATCGTCGAAGATCGGTCGCAGTTCGGTATTCATCTCGACCTCGGTCAACGTCGCCCCGGGCGGCAACTGAGTGACGAGCCACTCGAGCAGCCTGATCCTCTTGGCGTCTTTGCGCGGCATGCTGATCATCGCGCCTTCGCGGTCGAAGAATGGCGCAAGGTCACCCTTGGGGCTTGACGTGCTCATGACCTCGAGTATGCCGAACCCGACGAGGTCGTGCCGACCGGGTGCGGTAACGCAGACATACGGGCGAGTAGGCGGATGCCTAACGTCAACAACAGGACGGCCAGGCCGACGAACGGCCACGAGCTTGCCCGGTCCATGCATTCGAGGCCATCACTGACGTCGTGGCACAACATGTCTGGGCCTTGGCGGTTCGGCCACGCAATGTAGGGAAGTGGGAGAGCAGCGCTGATGAGCAGCGCCGGGAACTGGGGCGGAGCCTTTCTGCGCAGATAAAGCCCGAGGGCTACGTAGGCGAACGCAGCAAAAAAGAAAACGGTCCGTAAGCGAAAGCCGTAGCCAAACCAAAGCTTGGCCAATGCTCCGACCAGTGTGCATAAGCCGATGCCAGCGATCAGTCGGGCTGTGGCAATGGCTAGTGTTCACCCGCGTACATCAACGATCCCGGGGTGGTCAGGGTTTCGCCGGTCTCCACCCACGTCTTGAGACCCGACAGGATCATCGGCCAGCCGCCATACACCTGCTCGTTGGTGCCCTCGCGGAGTTGATCGTGGGTGACCACGAGGCGGCATGAGTCGCCGACTTCCTCAATCTGCCAGGTCACACGGTTTGCGCCCTCGGCCTCGACCTCAGGGCTCCAGAGTGAGCGGATGGTGTGGATCAGACGTAGGGGAGGCTCGGATTCGAGCACCTCGCCCTCGCTCAGTGAGCCCTCAAACTTCCCTGGCGCCTCCTGCTTCCACAGCGAGCCAGTGGCCCAATCGGAGGTGACAAGCGTCCCGAAGTGATACTTCGCCCGGATGTCTGGGTCGGTGATGGCATCCCACAGGCGTTGGGCGGTGGTGCGGATATAGATCTCGAAGACACGTTCCATGTTTCGTTCCATTTCGTCTTTGAGGCCGATGAGTCCAGCGGACCATTCTTCGGCGAACTTGCTGACCCACCGGTTGTGGATCGTGCGAATCGGGATGGGGTTGAGGAAATGCAGCTTTTCGCGGCCGCGTCGCTGGGTGGTGATGAGCCCGGCGGTCTCGAGGAGGCCTAGGTGTTTGGCGACGGCGATGCGGCTCATCTCGAACTGTCCCGCCAGGTGCGCCAGTGATTGGCCATCACCCTTGAATAGCGCGTCGAGAAGCGCCCGCCGCGTCGGGTCGGCCATCGCCTTGAACACTGCATCCACGCATTGATAATAAGTAACCAAATGGTTACCTGTCAAAGGTGAGCAGTCTAGCTCGGGACCGCCATACTGAGACGCGTGAGACTTCGATGGTGACCGTCAGCGGGATCGGGTCCTTGCCCGGCGTCGACATCCGAGAAGCGCTGGGCGCGGTGCACGATCTGCTCGCAGACCCGGCAGGCGAGGGACTGGTCGGTATGCCGTATCTGCCCGAACTCCCCGCCCGTGGCCCGGGTACGGACATGGTTGGGCGAAGCGCCAACCTGCTGGTCGACCTGCCGATTGATCTGCAGCCCCAAGGGTGGCGACTCGTGGACCGGCCAGGGCTCGACGCCACCCGCACCGGTGCCTTCTGGCGCGAAGACCTCGACGAACTCGCCGAAGTGTTCGACGGCTGGGACGGCACCTTCAAGATCCAAGTCGTCGGTCCCTGGACGTTGGCCAGCGAGTTGTGGCTGCCGCTCGGGGACCGAGTGCTCAGTGATACCGGGGCCATCCGCGACGTCACGGAAACCTTAGCCGCCGGGGTCGCCGAGCACGTGCGAGCGGTCAAACGCCTCCTGCCGTCGGCTGACATCGTGGCGCAGATCGACGAGCCCAGCCTGCCTCGGGTGCTGCGCGGTCAAGTGCCGTCGGCCTCTGGCTACCGACGCCTCCCGGCCCCTGATCCGGGCGACGCCTCCGCCGCGATCGGCAGCGTTGTCGCGGCTGCGATGAAGGCGGGTGCCACCGTCACGGCCTTGCATTGTTGTGCGACCCGCCCGCCGCTGCGGGTCATGAGTGAAGCCAAGCCGCGCGCGCTGTCCATCGACACCACCGGCCTGGATTTGCGGGCCTGGGAGGGCATTGCCACGGCCGTCGAGTCCGGCATCGGGCTGTGGGCCGGTGCGATCCCCACCCACCGCGAAGAGACGGGCGAGCCGTCGGCATACCGAGCGGAGCACGACGCGTTGGTCACTCGTTGGCGCGACGTCGGTCTCGAAGTCAGGGGCCTCGCCGACGTCACGGTGACCCCCGCCTGCGGGCTGGCAGCGTTGAGTCCCACGGCGGCCAAGGACCTCACCATCGCCGTGAACCATCTGGGCCGAGACCTCGCCGAAACGGCAAAATCGTAGTTGGTGTCGCGTGCCTGAAGCCTCCATCACCCGCGTTCCATGGGAGGTTAAGTTCGTCGCGCTTGCGGTGATCTGGGGATCGAGTTATCTGCTGATGAAGGTCGGCCTCGAAGCCATGGACGGGGTACAGGTCGCTGCGCTGCGACTGGTCTGCGCTGCCGCCGTGCTGGTGCCCCTGCTGGCCTTGTCCGGCAAACGGCTACCGAGGGGGTGGGCGGCGTGGAAGCACATCTGCGTCAGCGGAACGCTGCTGTGCTCGCTGCCGTGGACGCTATTTGCCGTCGGGGAGGAGCGGGTCACTTCGTCGATCACCGGCATCGCTAACGCCACCACGCCCATCGTCGCTGTGTTGTGCGGGATGGTGTTTCTGCGCGGCGAAAAGGTCGGCTTGCCCAGGTTGCTGGGGGTCGGTGTCGGGTTTGTCGGGGTGGCGCTGATCAGCCAACCGTGGTCGTTGGACCGGGGGCCCGATCCCGTTGGTCTGTCGATGGTGCTGATCGCCTCGGCGAGTTACGGCTTGGGGTGGACCTACGTGCGCCGCTTCATGACCGGGATTGATGCGGGTGGGCTCAGTCTGCCGACCGCCCAGATTGTGCTGGCTACGGCCCAGATGCCGGTGGTCCTGCTCGTCTGGTGGCTCGTCTCGGGCGAGGGCGGCGCGACACCTTTGTCACTGCATACGACGGAGTCTATGGTCGTGCCGCTGGCCGCCGTGATCGCGCTCGGCGTGGTAGGCACCGGCATCGGGCAAGCGATGCAGTATGACGTAGTGCGCGCGGCTGGAGCCACCGTTGCCTCGAGCGTGGCGTTCGTGATTCCGGTGGTTGCGGTGACGCTGGGTGTCGTGGTGCTGGGGGAGAGTGTGGGGGCGCTTGCTCTCATTGGTGGGGTGGCGATTCTGGTGGCCGCGCTGTTGGTGACCCGAAAGCCCTGATCCGCTCATGGCGCTGTGTTGTTCGCATTGCGTATTGCTGCAGCGATACGCAATGTCAGCGAAAGGCCACGATGCCAAGGGTTGGGGGACAGTGCCGCCGAATGCTCGGGGACCTCGGTCACAATGGGGTCGTGAGCGAGGTTGACGAGAACGACGTGCCAGCGACGGTTCGACACGAGTGGGAGGAGTTGGCCGAGGAGATCCGGAGCCACCAGTTCGCCTACTACGTCCGTGATGCACCCACAGTGGCGGACGCGCAGTTCGACGAGTTGCTGCGAGGCCTAAAAGGGATCGAGGATCAGCACCCCAGCCTGCGGATCCCCGAGAGTCCAACCCAAAACGTGGGCGGCACCTTCTCCACGGACTTCAGCGCGGTGGATCACCAGGAGCGGATGTTGAGCCTGGACAATGCGTTCAGCGCCGACGAGATGCTGGCGTGGGCCGAGCGCGTTGAGCGTGACGCCGGGGGGGCGGAGGTCCACTACCTGTGCGAGCTCAAGATTGACGGCCTCGCGATCAACCTTCTGTATGAAGACGGTCGCCTCGTGCGTGCGCTCACCCGGGGCGATGGTCGCACTGGAGAAGACGTCACACACAACGTGCGCACTATCGAGGGGGTGCCGCATCAGTTGACCCTGCCGGACGCGGACAGCGCGGACGGCGTGCCGATCCCGGCGATGGTGGAGATTCGGGCTGAGATCTTCTTCCCACCGGTGGCCTTCGAGGCCCTGAACGCCTCGCTCGTCGAGGCCGGCAAAGTGCCGTTCGCCAACCCGCGCAACTCGGCGGCAGGCTCATTGCGCCAAAAGGATCCGAGGGTGACGGCCTCTCGAGGCTTGAGGATGTTGGTACACGGCATCGGCGCGCGGACCGGGTTTGAGATCACCCGACAATCGCGGGCCTACGACGTGCTGGCCACCTGGGGTCTTCCGGTGTCCAGCCATGCCCGGGTCGTCGACGACCTCAGGCAGGTCCAAGAGTTCATCGACTACTACGGCGAGCACCGCCACGACAGCGCCGTCGAGCACGAACTCGACGGAGTCGTGGTCAAGGTCGACGAGGTGTCGGTGCAACGCGCACTGGGCTCGACGTCGCGGGCACCGAGGTGGGCTATCGCCTTCAAATATCCTCCCGAAGAGGTCACCACCAAACTGCTCGACATCCGCGTTAACGTTGGGCGCACCGGGCGGGTGACGCCATTCGGGATGATGGAGCCGGTGCTCGTCGCGGGCTCAACCGTCGAGATGGCCACACTGCACAACGCCACCGAGGTCATCCGCAAGGGCGTACTGATCGGTGACACGGTGGTGCTGCGCAAGGCCGGCGACGTGATCCCCGAGATCGTCGGCCCGGTCGCCGAAGCCCGCGACGGATCCGAAGTTCCGTTCGTCATGCCGACGGAGTGCCCCGCGTGCGACACTCCGCTGCGCCCCGAGCGCGAGGGCGACAAAGACATCCGGTGCCCCAACTCGCGCACCTGCCCATCTCAACTACGTGAGCGGTTGTATGCCGTGGCGGGCCGAGGTGCGTTCGACATCGAAGCCCTCGGCTGGGAGGGCGTTGCTGGGATGCTGGAAGCGGGGATCATCAGCGACGAGGCGGGCCTTTTCGGGCTGGCCCTTGAAGACATAGCCAAGGTTCCGCTCTACACACGCAATGCAAAGAAGACCGACGCCGAAGATCGGGTCGTCGACGGCCGAGTGTTGTCGGCCAACGGCAGCAAACTCGTCGACAACTTGGAGCAAGCCAAGCACCAGCCCCTCTGGAGGGTGCTGGTCGGGCTGTCTATCCGACATGTGGGCCCGACCGCTGCTCGCGCGCTAGCGACCGAATTCGGTGCGATGGAAGCCATCCGCGCGGCTAGCCTGGAAGAGCTTGCTGCCACCGACGGGGTTGGGCCGGTGATTGCTGAGGCCGTGACCGCGTGGTTCGAGGTCGACTGGCACCGCGCCATCGTCGATCAGTGGGCCGCGGACGGGGTGCGGATGGCCGATGAGCGCGACGAGTCCGTCGAGCGCACCCTTGGAGGCAAGACCGTGGTGGTGACCGGGTCGCTCGAAGGACTGAGCCGCGACGAGTCCAAGGAGGCCATCCTGAACCGTGGGGGCAAAGCCGCCGGTTCGGTGTCGAAGAAGACGGACTACGTGGTCGTCGGTGCCAACGCAGGCACCAAAGCAGCCAAAGCCGAAGCGCTCGGGGTGCCGGTCTTAAACGAGGCACAGTTCATCGAGCTGCTCGCCACCGGTGAGGTCGAGCAAGGCGCCGCATCGAAGCGGGACGTGGCGAAAGAGCAGGAAACAGCTTCGGACTAGGGATCAGGCGCGGATCGTCACGGGGGTGCCCAACGGAACACCCACTCGCTCAACTAGGCGGATGATCTCTGGGTTCGGCAGCCGGATGCACCCGGAGCTGACGTCGGTGCCGACCGCCTCCGGCTCGTTGGTGCCGTGGATGCCGATTACGCCTTCGCCACCGGCGAAATCCATCAGTACGTCTGAGTAGCCAGACAGGCCGTAGGCGTACGGGCCGTAGATTCCGTCGGGCTCGGGGGGTTGGAGCAGTTCGGTGATGAAGTACTCACCACCGGGGGTTGGCCGGTCGGCGCGGCCTACGCCGACCGGGCTGCGCGTCACCTCGCGGTCGCCGTTGGTCACCACGATCTCGTGCTTAGTGAGGTCGACAGCGATCGAGAAGTCGTGGCCGCTGAGGGAAATCTCTGACGAACGCACCCACCCGGTGCTCCCATTCGGGCGTACGGGAAGTTGCACCTTGGTCCAGGCGTCGCCCACCTCCAGGGCGAGCAGTACGAGCTGTCCAGTAATTCGATCAGCGCGATTGAGCACCTGCTCAGAAGTCCCGGGAGACCCGATTTGGTCTGGGTCCTGCGGTGTCGGATAGATCTTCAGCTTGTTGACCACGGAACTCGCCACGATGGTCCGCGGTGCAGCGGATCCCGTGCTGGTACTGGCTTCTGAATCAATCGCAGCGTCGTCGTCGCCGGGCTCAGGCGTGACAGTTTGGCCCGCGTAGCC
>JBBQNO010000028.1:0-24317 GCA_038330045.1 Actinomycetales bacterium
CAGCCGGTCCTGCCACGCTCGGTGATCGGCCCAGGTGTCGACGTCGGCGAGGTCGTCTTTGCGAGCATCGCTGGGGTCGAAGCGAAGCCGACCCACGAGCCGTCCGACGGACACACCATGGCCGGTGCCAATCGTTCGGCAAGCGTGTCGCAACGATGCGCGGCGGTATGCCGACAAGAGCCACACCGGGTCGCCGTCGCGGTCGAAAGGACACACTGCGTCGGTTTCGGTGGCCGCAGTGCGCGCAGACTGCAACAGCGCTGGCAGCACGTACGGGACGCCCGGGTGATCGACAGCCAGCACCAAGACCCACGTCGCTGAGGCACCGGACGCGTCCAAGGCATCCAGGCCGGCGACGATCCCTGCCACCGGTCCACCGCCGGGAGGATCTTCCGTTGTCCACAACACCCCGCCGACTCCCGTGCGACGGGGTCCAACGACCGTGACACGCTGCGCCTCTGTCGTAGCGCGCAGGATTGCGGTCAAGAGCGAAACCCCGCCCACCTCAAGGAGCGCTTTGTCGGTGCCGCCGAGCCGTTCCCCTTGCCCACCGGCCAACACGATGACGTCATGATCGGGTGCCCAACTCACGCTACTCACTGGACGCGCTCCCAACCCCGCTTCGGGTCCCGGCTCCCCATATGTCCGGGTCTACTGCTGTCACGGCTTCGGTAGACTAGGTATGGCCGAGTGAAGTAGCCCAAGGGTGCACTGAAGACGTGAACCAATCGGGTGAACGGCCATAGCGCGAACAGCAGGAAAGCCAATAGCCCGTGCGCCCGGAAACCGAGCGGAGCCGCGGCCATCAGCTCCGGCTGAGGCTGAAACCAGAAGATGCTGCGAAACCAGATCGACACCCCTTCGCGGTAGTCGTAGTCGCCACCGGCGGGGATCACTCCACTGGAGCCGATGGTGTTCCACACTCCTAACAGGATGACGGAGGTCAACATTGCATACATGACCTTGTCCATCGGGGTGGTGGCTGAGAAGACCGGCCCCACGGTGCGCCGTCGATAGATCAGGATCGCGAGCCCGGCGAGCGTGGCGAATCCCGCGGCCAACCCGCCGGAGACCGCAACCAGGTGGTAGACGTGCTCGCTCATCCACGGATCGGTCCACGACTTCGGGATGACCAGGCCGATGAAGTGCCCGCCCACCACCCAGAGCATGCCGAAGTGGAACAGCGGGCTGCCAATCCGCAACAACCTCGATTCGTAGAGCTGGGAGGACCGCGTGGTCCAGCCGAACTTGTCGTATTTGTAGCGCCACAGGTGGCCGACCACAAAGATGGCGAGGCAGACGTAGGGCACGATCACCCACAGGAACTCGGTCATCGGCTCACTCCTTGCGTGGCGGCCCCCACCGGGATGGTCGACCCCAGATCGACCGGGGCGGGCTGCGGATTCAGACGCGGATCGATCGAGTAGGGCGAAGAGTCCAGGCCGACCTCCTCAGTAGGTGGACCAGCGGCAATCAGCGCAGCGAGTGCCTGCTCGTCGTCGCCCTTCAGCATGGGCAGGGTGGCCCGCAACGCCCGTATGCCGTGCGCCCACGGCGACTCCTTGCGCCCCAGCGCCCGGTGCAATAGCTCGATCCCGACCCGGTGGTCGTTCAGCAACTTCCAGGCGGTGTCGGCGTCGTGCAAGGCGCCGAACTCCAAGAGCACACACAGGTGGTCGGGCAGTTCCTGCTCGTCGATCTCCACCCCGTGCCGGCGGTAGGCCTGCTTGAACTGCACCAGCGCCACCCCTCGCTTGCGGGTGTCGCCGTGGGTGAAGAACGTCATGTGTAAGCAGCACTTCCGGGTCACGTCAAAGGTCTCGACGTAGTCGCGTTGCACCTGCCCTAGCGGTTGGTCGGCCAGATAATCCAGCAGCCGCGATAGCGGATCGGCGACGGAGGCGGGCAGATCGCTGACCACCTCGCGCAGCATCGGCAGCCGCTCGATCAATACCTCGTCCGGGTAGTCCAGCAGCAGGGACACGACCTGCCACGTGTTGGCCACGGATCGGCTGTCCATGTCCGGCCGCGTGCGTCGGTTGCGTCGCCAGAGCATCAGCGGACCTCGCCCTCGACCGAGGCGTTCGCACGCTCGTGGTCATCGGCTGCGGTGGCGTCACCGGTCGGCGCGGCCTTGTGATCGGGATCCTGACCGACCTGATGCTGGCTGGGAAACAGACCTTCCGGCATACCCTTGCCGTCCCAGTTGAGCAAGTTGACTCGGCCCCGCTTTTCCGTGCCGCTGACCAAGGTGTCGGAGGTCTGTCTCACCTGCAGCATCCGGAAGTTCTCTACCGCCACCGGGGTCGGCGCACCGGCACCCTCACCGAGGAAACCCTCGGCGGCCATCCCCGGCCCGCCTTCGTCGTTAAGCGGACAGTCGGTGGCGATCTCCTCCAACGAGTGGGCTTGCTCGGCGTGTGCGGCCGGGATGACGTAGCGCTCTTCGTACTTGGCGATGGCCAGCAGGCGGAACATGTCGTACATGTCCTCGCCCTCCATCCCGACCGAGGCGGGAATGGCGTCGTTGGGGTCTCGGCCCAGGTTGATGTCGCGCATGTAGGAGCGCATCGCGGCCAGTTTGCGCAGCACGGCATCGACCGGCGCGGGGTCACCAGCGGTGAACAGGTTGGCCAGATACTCGACCGGGATCCGCAGCGTGTCGATCGCCGCAAACAGGTTGGCCTGATCCTCTGCGTCGTAGCCGGTGTCCTTGATCACGTCGACCACGGGCGATAGCGGCGGGATGTACCAGACCATCGGCATGGTGCGGTATTCCGGGTGCAGCGGCAGCGCGATGCGGTACTTCTCGATCAGGGCGTAGATTGGCGATCGCTGAGCCGCCTCAATCCAGTCCGCGGGTACGCCGGCCCGCTCGGCTTCGGCCTGCACTCCAGGGTCGTTCGGGTCCAGGAAAACCGAGCGCTGCGCGTCGTAGAGGTCGTGGTCGTCCTCCACGGAGGCTGCCTCGAGCACCGCGTCGGCGTCGTAGAGCATCAGTCCGATATAGCGCAGCCGCCCCACGCAGGTCTCGGCGCACACCGTCGGTATGCCTACCTCGACCCGGGGGTAACAGAACGTGCACTTTTCGGCCTTGCCGGTCTTGTGGTTGAAGTAGATTTTCTTGTAGGGGCAGCCGGTGATGCACATCCGCCAGCCACGGCATTTGTCCTGATCGACCAGGACGATGCCGTCCTCTTCGCGCTTGTAGATCGCGCCGCTGGGGCAGGACGCCGCGCAGCTCGGATTGAGGCAATGCTCGCAGATCCGAGGCAGGTAGAACATGAAGGTCTGCTCGAATTCGAACTTCACCTTGTCCTCGATGCCCTTGAGCATCGGGTCCTTGATGGCCACCTCCTGGGAGCCGCCAAGGTCGTCATCCCAATTGGCGCTCCACGCGACGTTCATCGGCTTGCCGGAGATCAACGAGTGCGGCCTAGCTACCGGGAAGTTTTCCTGCGCTGGGGCGTTCAGCAGCGTCTCGTAGTCGTAGGTCCAGGGCTCGTAGTAGTCGGAGATGTTGGGCATCTTCGGGTTGGAGAAGATGTTGAGCATTTTGTTGACCCGACCCCCCGCCTTCAGTTTGAGCCGCCCGTTTTTGTTCAGGACCCAGCCGCCCTTCCATTCCTCCTGATCCTCATAGCCGCGCGGGTAGCCCATCCCTGGTTTGGTCTCCACGTTGTTGAACCACACGTATTCGGTGCCCGCGCGGTTAGTCCACGCCTGCTTGCAGGTCACCGAGCAGGTGTGACACCCGATGCACTTGTCCAGGTTCATGACCATCGCCATCTGTGCCATCACGCGCATTGTCTGCTCCTGCTCAGTAGTCGACGTGCTGGGACCGGCGGCGGATCATCGTGACTTCGTCGCGGTTGTTGCCGGTGGGGCCGAGGTAGTTGAAGGCAAACGAGAGTTGCGCGTAGCCGCCGATCAGGTGACTGGGCTTGATCATGATTCGCGTCAGACTGTTGTGTATGCCGCCTCGTCGCCCGTTCGTCTCGGTCAACGGGACGTCGATCAGCCGGTCCTGAGCGTGGTGCATGTAGACCGTGCCCTCCGGCATCCGATGACTCACGATGGCTCGCGCGACGACGACTCCATTGCGGTTGACGGCCTCGACCCAGTCGTTGTCTTTGATGCCGACCTTGGCTGCATCGATGTCGCTGAGCCAGATACCCTGACCGCCGCGGGACAGCGAGAGCATGAAGAGGTTGTCTTGGTATTCGCTGTGGATTGACCACTTGCTGTGCGGGGTCAAATAGCGCACCGAGACCCCGAGTTCGTTGGTCTCCCCTAGCGGCGCCTCGCCGAACATCTGGGACATGTTCAGCGGTGGCCGGAAGGTCGGCAATCCCTCGCCGATTTCGGTGATCCAGTCGTGGTCGAGGTAGAAGTGCTGCCGCCCAGTGAGGGTGTGGAACGGCTTGAGGCGTTCGATGTTGATGGTGAACGGGCTGTACCGCCGACCGCCGGTCTCCGAGCCGGACCACTCCGGGGAGGTGATGACCGGCACCGGAGCAGCCTGGGTGTCAGCAAAAGTGATCTGTTTGCCCTCGTGCTCGGCAGCCAGGTCCGCCAGCGGCATACCGGTGCGTTTCTCTAGGTGTTGGAAGCCTTGGGTGGCCAGCTTGCCGTTGGTAGTGCCCGCCAGCGCCAGGATCGCCTCGCATGCCTGAATACTGGTCCGTAACTGCGGTCGGCCGTCGGCGATGCCACCGTGCACCGTGCCGTTCTTGCCCTTGAGGTACTCGATCGAGGCGGTGACGTCGCAGGTCACCGCCTTGGTGGTGGTGCCGAGCGTGTCAAGCAGCGGGCCGAGCGCCTTCATCTTTTCGCCGATGGCCGCGTAGTCCCGCTCGACCTCGACAATCTTAGGCATCGTCAGCCCCGGCACCGGCTCGCACTCACCGAGCTTCCAGTCCTTGACCGACCCGTGCGGGGTGGCCATCGCGTCGGGAGTGTCGTGCAGCAGCGGCACCGCCACCACGTCTGTGCGGGTGCCGAGGTGATCCTTGGCCAGGGTGGAGAAAGCATCCGCGATCTGTTGGAAGGCGTCCCAGTCGGTCTTGGTCTGCCAGGGCGGGTTGATCGCCGGGTTAAACGAGTGGATGAAGGGGTGCATGTCGGTGGTGTTGAGGTCGTGCTTTTCATACCACGTCGCGGCGGGCAGCACGACGTCGGAAAGGAGCGTCGAGCTGGTCATCCGGAAATCCAGGGTCAGCAGCAGGTCGAGTTTTCCCTCGGGGGCTTCCTCGTGCCATTTCACATCGGTGGGTCGGTGTTCGGGGGCGGCCTCGGCGGCGTTGACGGCGTTGTCGGTGCCGAGTAGATGCTTGAGGAAGTATTCGTTGCCCTTGGCCGAGGAGCCAAACAGGTTGGCTCGCCACATGGTGAGCACACGCGGGAAGTTCTCTTCCGCATCCGGGTCCTCTGCGGCAAACTGCAACTCGCCGGACTTGAGCTGGGACACGACATAATCCGCAGACGTCTGACCGGCCGCTTTCGCGTCCTCTGCGATGGTCAGCGGGTTACGGTTGAAGGTCGGATAACTCGGCATCCACCCCAACCGAGCCGACTTGGCGACCAGGTCGGCCGTGGTCTGACCGGTGAAGGCACCGTTGCCCTGCCCCCCGGCATACCCATCGGCGGTGTAGTCGTCGTAACGCCACTGGTCGGTGCCGAGATACCAATACGCGGTCTGCACCATCTGACGTGGCGGCCGGGACCAGTCGAGCCCGAAGGCCAACTGTGCCCAGCCGGTGATCGGCCGACACTTCTCCTGCCCGACGTAGTGCGCCCACCCGCCGCCGTTGCGGCCCTGGCAGCCGGTGATCGTGGTCAACATCAACATGGCCCGATAAATCACGTCGGAGTGGAACCAGTGGTTGGTCCCGGCCCCCATCAGAATCATCGAACGGCCCTGGGTGTCCGCAGCGTTCTGCGCAAACTCCCGCGCGATCCGAGCCACCGCCTGCGCCGGCACCGAGGTGATGTCCTCCTGCCAGGCAGGGGTATACGGCGCGTGCGGGTCGTCATACCCGCTCGGCCATTGCCCGGGTATGCCGTCACGGCCCACCCCGTATTGGGCGAGCATCAGGTCGAAGACGGTGGTGACCAATCGCCCGCCGACCTCACGCACCGGGACCCCTCGAGCAGCAGCCGCAGTCTGACCGTCCGGTGAATCGAAGCGCGGCAGGTGCACCGTGACCGAGTGACCCTGCGGACCGTCGTAGAGGGTGAGCGCGGGCTCAATTTCGCCCAGGTCCAGGTTCCACTGGCCCATGCCCTCTTCACCGAAGCGGTGCCCCAGCGACCCCCTGGGCACGACGACCTGTTCAGTGCGGCTGTCCATGAGCACCGGCTTGAAGTCGGCGTGCTCGCTGCCTGCCTCGGGCACGTCCAGGTCGGCGGCGACCACGAACTTGCCCGGCCGGTATGCCGTGCCTTCCCCCGTCTCGGTCGTGCCCTCAGTTTCGACCGGATCGAGGGCCACCAGGTAGGGCAAGTCGGTGAAGCGCTTGACGTAGTCGGTGAAGTACTCGACCTGCTTATCGACGAAGAACTCGCGGAGGATGACGTGGCCCATCGCCATCGCCAGGGCGGCGTCGGTGCCGGGGGCCGCCGCCAGCCACTCGTCGGCAAACTTCACGTTGTCGGCATAGTCGGGGCTGACCACGATGACCTTCTGGCCGCGATAACGCGCCTCGGTCATCCAGTGCGCGTCCGGGGTGCGGGTCAACGGAACGTTGGAGCCCCACATCATCAGGTAGCCGGCGTCCCACCAGTCCCCCGATTCCGGGACGTCGGTCTGGTCCCCGAACATCTGCGGGGAAGCCACCGGCAAGTCGGCATACCAGTCGTAGAAGCTGAGCATCTGAGCGCCGATGAGCGAGGTAAACCGTGAGCCGGAGGCGTGGCTGACCATCGACATCGCCGGGATCGGGGAAAAGCCGGCCACCCGGTCCGGGCCCCAACGCTTGATCGTGTAGACGTAGCCGGCGGCGACCAACTCAGTGGCCTCGGCCCAGGTGGATCGGATCAGGCCACCCTTGCCGCGCGCCGACTTGTAGCGCTTGGCCTTGTCCGGGTCCTGCACGATGGAGGCCCAGGCCAACACCGGATCACCGAGCTCGGCCTTGGCCTCGCGATACATCTCCAGCAGCACGCCGCGGACGTAGGGGTAGCGCACTCGAGTCGGTGAGTAGGTGTACCAGGAGAAGGCGGCCCCTCGCGGGCACCCACGTGGCTCGTATTCGGGTCGATCTGCGCCGGTGGAGGGGTAGTCCGTCTGCTGGCTTTCCCAGGTGATGATCCCGTCCTTGACGTAGACCTTCCACGAGCAGGAGCCCGTGCAGTTCACTCCGTGGGTCGAGCGCACGACCTTGTCGTGGCTCCATCGGTCTCGATAGAACGCGTCACCACTGCGTCCGCCCTTGAGGTGCATCGACCGCTGGTCGTCCGACACCTCACCACGGGTGAAGAATCGGCGGGTGCCGACCAGGGCCTCGCTCACCTTGCCGTCCAGGCCGGGCTTGCGGGACCGGGTGGTGTCACTCATCGGGCACTCCTGGTGCAGAAGGGGAATCCGGCTCATCAGAACCTATGCCGCCACCGCACCAGGAACAAGGGACTTTAGGCCCTATTGCAAGCCCGTCGACGGTCGTACGTTTCGGCCGAACCCCCTAAAGATACGTCGCAGCACGCACCGAGGAGCCTCATGACTCACCCCAACCGGACGAGCGACGCGACCAGGGTGTTGACTCTCTCCACCGTTGGCTTCACCGCCATGTTCGCGGTGTGGCTGATGTTCGGCATCCTCGGCAAACCGATCTCCGAAGAGTTCGGGCTCAGCGAGGTGCAGCTCTCCTGGGTGATCGCGGTCGCGGTGCTCAACGGATCCATCTGGCGACTACCCGCGGGAATGTTGGCGGACCGCTACGGGGGCCGGGTGGTGATGACCGTGATGCTCGTCGCCACAGCCATCCCGACGTATCTGGTCTCGCTCGTGGACTCCTACGGACCGCTGCTGGCGTTGGCCTTCCTCGTGGGATTCGCCGGTAACTCCTTCACCGCAGGCGTGGCCTGGAACTCGGCGTGGACGCCTCGCAATCGTCAAGGCTTGGCTCTCGGCATCTTCGGAGCCGGCAACGTGGGCGCTTCGCTCACCAAGTTTATCGGCCCCCCACTCATCCTCGGCACGGCTGGTATGACGTTCGCCTTCGGCATCCAAGGTGGCTGGCGCCTGGTGCCGGTGATCTATGCGGTGATGCTGCTGGCGCTCGCCATCGCCACCTGGACGTTGACGCCTCGCCAAGACATCGTGCCTGGATCGGGCCGAACCCTCACCGAGCGGCTAGACCCGTTAAAGCAGGTTCGGGTGTGGCGGTTCAGCCTCTACTACTGCGCGGTGTTCGGTGCATACGTGGCGCTGGCCGCGTGGCTTCCGACCTACTACATCGACAACTTTGACGTCACCCTCACCACCGCGGGCCTGCTGACCGCATTATTCATCTTCCCGGCGTCCCTGCTCCGTCCGGTGGGTGGGTGGTTTTCGGACAAGTGGGGAGCTCGGAGCTCCATGTACGGCACGTTCCTGATCATGCTGGTCTGCAACGGCATCTTGATGATGCCGAACGGTCGCATCCTGATCGACCAAGCAGACGGCACCCAGACTGAGCATCTCCCCTATGCAATCGGGATCATCCCCTTCACCATCATCGTCTTCATCCTGGGGTGCGCCATGGGGGTAGGCAAAGCGGCCGTCTACAAGCACATCCCCGAGTACTTTCCCCGTGATGTGGGGGCCGTTGGCGGCTTGGTTGGCATGCTCGGCGGTCTCGGCGGCTTCTTCCTTCCGCCGCTTTTTGCCTACTCCAAGGCGTGGTCCGGCTTCCCGACCAGCACGTTCTTCGTCCTCTTCATCTTGACCGCGATCTGTCTGGCCTGGATGCACTGGACGGTCGTGCACATGCTGCACGAACGCTCCCCCGACCTAGCCACCGAGTTGGAAAAACCAGACCCCACACCCGACACCACCGATCCGCGCACCCAGGAGGTCCACGTATGAGCAACGCCACCACATCCAAAGAATGGCTGGATTCCTGGGATCCGGAGGACGAGGAGGTCTGGGACAAGAAGCTGGCCTGGACCACGCTGTGGATCAGCACGTTCAGCCTGACCTTGTGCTTTGTCGCCTGGTTTTTGCCCAGCGCCATCATCCCGAAGCTCAATGCGCTGGGCTACGACTTCACCCAGGCACAACTCTATTGGCTGGCCTCCATGCCCGGCCTGGCCGCGGGGCTGCTCCGGATCGTCTGGATGGTGCTACCGCCGATCGTGGGCACCCGCAAAATGGTGGCGCTGACCACCGCCCTGCTGATCCTCCCGGTGCTGGGCTGGGGAGTGCGGGTGCAGAGCCCAACCGCTCCCTACTGGGAACTCTTGACGTTGGCGTTCCTGGCCGGCATCGGTGGCGGTGCCTTCTCCGGGTTCATGCCCAGCACGTCCTACTTCTTTCCCAAACGAATGCAAGGCACGGCCATGGGGCTTCAGGCAGGCATCGGCAACTTCGGGGTCTCCTTGGTCCAGTTGCTCACGCCGTGGCTGATCGGGTTCGGGATGATCGGCTTCCTGGGGACCAGCCAGCAGATGGCCGTCGTCGGCAAACCAGACCGCGAGGTGTGGTACCAAAATGCGGCGTTCGTCTGGATTCCGCTGATGGTCATCGGCTCGGTGATCGCCTGGACGTTCCTGAAGTCGGTGCCGGTCAAGGCCAACATCAGGCAGCAGTTCGACATCTTCCGCAACACCGACACCTGGCTGATGACAATCCTTTACATCATGACGTTCGGGACCTTCTCCGGGCTGGCGGCGCAGTTCGGCCTGCTGGGGAGCAACCTCTACGGAGCCGGTAATCCCGACATTGTCTCGGGTGCGGGCGCGACCGCCGAGGTGCTCATCAGCGGCTACTCCGTGCCCGACCCGGTGACCTATGTCTTCTGGGGGGCCCTGGTCGGTGCTGCGGCGCGTGTGTTCTTCTCCCCGCTGACGGACAGGATGGGCGGCGCGATCTGGACGCTGGTCGCGGGCGTCGGCATACTCGCCTCGATCGTGTGGACCATCCCGGCGTTGACGCCGACGTTGGACTCCGCCGAGACCCTGTCCGGCGACTTCAGTCGCTTCTTCTGGGGGATGCTGGCGATCTTCTTGTTCACCGGGATCGGCAACGCCTCGACGTTCAAGCAGATGCCGATGATCTTTGAGCGACGACAAGCCGGCGGCGTGATCGGGTGGACCGCAGCCATCGCCGCCTTTGGGCCGTTCATCTTCGGTGTGGGCCTGACGCTGATGTCGCCGACGACGTTCTACATCATCGGCGCGGTGTATGCCGTGCTGTGCATCACCATTACCTGGGTTCGGTACGCCAGACCTGGCGCCCCCAAGCCCGGCTAGTTTCGCGCCCGCTCGTGTGACGATGTCGGCATGGCTGAGCGATCTGCACGACGTCGGGGCTGGTGGAGGATCGGGCTGGGTGTCGCATACCTTGGCGTGGTGGGGTGGTCGTGGAGCACCCGAGCCGGCGTCCTCATCGCTGGCCACCCCGCCCACTCGATCACGCTGGTCGTCCTCGGCATTATCGGGGCACTGCTGCTCGTGCTCGGCCTGCGCGATGCCGCGAGCGCGCGGGATCTCACCGAGCGGCCGGCCTGGCTGACCTTCGTCGGTCGCGCCATCAGCCTGCTGATCACCGTGGCCGCCGTCGGGTCGATGATCTACCTGCGGCCGTTCAGCGCGTCGCCGGACGCGATCGATGCCCTGCGAGGATCCCCCGAGTTCTCGGTTGCCGACGCAGCCACCTCGATCACGGTGACCCCGGCCAACGACGTCTACGCGACCGGGTTGATCTTCCAGCCTGGAGCGCGGGTCGACCCCCGGGCCTACGTTCCGATCTTGAGCCAGGTCGCTCAGCAGGGCTATCTGGTCGTCATCGTCAAGCAGCCCTTCGACATCGGATTCGCCGCCGTCAACGCTCCGACTGGTGTCATCGAGGACCACCCCGAAATCGACCACTGGGCCGTCGGCGGGCACAGCCTCGGTGGAGTCGCTGCGTCCACATCAGCCGAGGACCGTGACGCCGGAATAGCCGGGTTGCTGCTATGGGCGTCCTACCCCCTCGGCTCGCTCGCCGACACCGATCTCGTCGTGACGTCCATCTCCGCCACCCGAGACGGCCTAGCAACCCCGGCGGACATCGACGCCAGCCGGGTCGACCTGCCCGCGGAGACGACATACGTGCCGATCGAGGGAGCGGTGCACGCCTTCTTCGGCGACTATGGCGAACAACCCGGCGACGGTATGCCGACCGTCCCGCGAGCCGACGCGCAACAGCAGATCGTGGACGCCAGCGTCGAGTTGCTCAGCACGTTGGACACGCCCTAATCTTCGGCCCCCAGTGTGCAGATCTGCCGCTGGCCCCTAGTCTGAGGCCAGACATCAACCGATAGGGAGCATCATGGGCGAAAACGCGTCGGCACTGTGGCCAGTTCTTGCGGCCTTGGTCGTGGTGGTGCTCATCGTCATCGCCTTGGCGATCTATCTCAACCGCAAAAAGGCTGCGTCACGCCGTGAAGCCACCGAACTGCGCGAGCAGGCTAAAGCCGAAGCCCCCCGCCTCAAGGATGTCGAGTCTTCGGCAAAGCAGTTGCGCGACGAAGCGGCCATGGCTCGCCAAGAAGCCACCCGCGCGCAAGAAGAAGCCGACCGCGCCGAGGGCCGCGCCCAAGCGCTGGAGCGCCGCGCCGAGGAAGCCGTGTTGGCGGCTCGCGACGAGCGCGACGCGCAAACGGACACGTATTTGCGCGCTCGCGATATGGATCCCGACGAGGAAAAGTAGGCCTTCGGTTCTGGGAAGATAGATCCCATGGCCTCCCTTCTTGACGTTGAACCTCCACTTGCCCTCGGCGCCCTCGACGGTCGATATCGCACCGTTGTCGGCCCCCTGGTGGAGCATCTTTCGGAGCCGGCACTCAACCGTCAGCGTCTGCACGTCGAGATTGAATGGCTCATCTACCTGACGCGGCATTCGGTGATACCCGGCTCGGGGGACCTCAGTGCCGCTGAGCAGGCGAGGTTGCGGGGTCTGGTCGAGGGCTTCGACGGCGACACGATTGCCGAGTTGGCCACCATCGAAGCCGAGACCGTGCATGACGTGAAGGCCATCGAGTACTTCGTGCGCCGCCGTCTCACCGACACCCTCAAGGGCCGCGACGACGTGGCAGAGTTGGTCCACTTCGCCGCCACGTCCGAGGACATCAACAATCTGTCGTATGCGCTGATGATCCGCGGCGCCGTCACGGAGGTCTGGCTTCCGGCGGCTCAGCGACTCGTCGATCAGGTGAGCGTGATGGCTCGCGCGTTGGCCGACATACCCTTGCTGGCGCACACCCATGGTCAGCCCGCGACACCGACCACGATGGGCAAAGAGCTCGCCGTCCTCGCGCACCGACTGAAGCGCCAAGTGCGGCACATTGAAGGCGCTCAATACCTGGGCAAGTTCAACGGCGCGACCGGCACGTATGGTGCCCATCTCGTCGCCGTGCCGGGTGCCGATTGGCCGCAAATCAGTAGCGACTTCGTGGCCAGTCTCGGGTTGACCTGGAACCCGTTGACCACACAGATCGAGAGCCACGACTGGCAGGCTGAGTTGTATGCCGACATGGCTCGGTTCAATCGGGTGCTGCACAACCTGTGCACGGACCTGTGGTCCTACATCTCGATGGGTTACTTCGCGCAGGTGCGCGGTCAGGGCACCGTCGGCTCCTCAACGATGCCGCACAAGGTCAACCCGATTCGGTTCGAGAACGCTGAGGCCAATCTCGAGGTCTCCAACGCGCTACTCGACGTGCTGGGCTCGACCCTGGTGACGTCGCGGTTGCAGCGAGATCTGACTGACTCGTCCATGCAGCGCAACGTCGGCACCGCCTTCGGCCACTCGTTGCTGGCGATCGACAACGCCGGTCGGGGGCTCGCCGGCCTGGACGCCAACCCCGACGCTATGGCCGCCGACTTGAATGGCAACTGGGAGGTGTTGGCCGAGCCGATCCAGTCGGTGATGCGGGCTTTGGCTGCATCCGGTGTCGATGGGATGGCTAACCCCTATGACCGCCTTAAAGACTTGACGCGCGGGCGTCGCATCGACGGCGACGACCTCCGCGAATTCGTCTTCGGCCTAGGCTTGCCCGAGGCCGAAGAGCAGCGGCTGGTGGAGCTCAGCCCGACGACATACGTCGGCTTGGCCCCGAGCCTGGTCGCCCACCTCGACTAATCAGTTCGCGGGCTCGTCGCCCTCGAGGGGGAGCACCACGACCACGTCACCCGTGGCGGCGTCAATGACCTCCCGGTCGCCGAGCGGCTGAGCCAAGGTCGCAACAGCTCCGTCGAGGCAATCGTTCCGCGCAGAGCCTTCAACCTCATCTGCCTCTACCGCCACAATGATCTTGGTCGCCGACTCCTCGATCAGCAGAGTCGGGTTTTGATTGCAGGTGTTCACGCTCATTTCGAGGTTGGTCGACGGCGAGTCCCCGTAAACCTCCGCGAGCATCGGCTCGGCTGGCCCACAGCCACCGAGCAGCACTGCGCTGGCCGCCCAGACTGCGATCGCCGATCGACGCATCGTGACCTCTGGGCGCCAGTATCGCCACATGTCGTGGCTCACGGGCACTCATCGCGTGGCACACCGCACGACATGTGCTCTGAACCCACGACATCTCACGCCCTGAGGTGAGCGACACGTAGGTCCGGCGCGCTCCTAAAAGTCTCGTGACGGCATACCTCGAAGGTCGGGCACACTGACCCGATGCACGTTGGTATGCAGAAGTGGGGCGCGGCGTTAGTCATCGCCCTCATCGCCGTCCTCGTGGTGGCGTACGTGTCGACCGGATTTGGTGCCGGCGATGACACATCCGCATCTCAACCATCAGCACTTGGGTCGGCCTCTCGGCCATCGACTGCAGAGGCACCCGCCGAGCTTCACTTCGCTATCGAGGATTTTGATTCGGGATTGCCCGCATGCGACTTCCACGATCTGCCGTCTACCTCGCTCAACGTCATCGACGACATCGAGGACGGCGGGCCGTTCGATTACCCCAGCGATGACGGCGGCACATTCGGCAACTACGAGGGCTTGCTGCCGAGTGAGTCCAACGGCTATTACCGCGAGTTCACCGTGGAGACTCCGGGGCTAAGCCATCAAGGTGCCCGACGCATCGTGACCGGTGGCTTCGACGAAGACAGCCCCGACGAGTGGTTCTTTACCTCCGACCACTACGACAGTTTCTGCGAGTTCGCTCCTTCGCCATAGGCTGAGGTCCGATGGCGTCGGTCCGATGTCTTAGGAATAAGCAACCCCCCGGGGGTATTATCTCCAGTGTGACTAAGCCGGGATATAGCGACACCAAAGAGGCACACATGCGTCGGCTTGCGAAGATCGAAGGGCAGGTCCGAGGCATCGCTCGTATGGTCGAGCAAGACACCTACTGCATCGACGTTCTCACCCAAGTCAGCGCGGCAACCAAAGCGTTGCAGGCCGTCAGCCTCGGCCTGCTCGAGGAGCACATCAGCCACTGCGTGGTCGATGCCGCCCGAGAGTCTGACGAAGCCGCCCAGGCCAAAATCAAGGAAGCCTCGGCGGCGATCGCCCGCCTCGTTCGGAGCTGAGGCCCACATTTAACGACCTGTGAATTGAGCGCTCGCATTCCACAGGCCATATATCGCCACCAACCGTACCGACAGCATCAGAAGGAGACATGTCAACCTCCACCAGTCAGTCCCATCAGGTCGACCTCACCATCACGGGGATGACCTGCGCCTCGTGCGTCTCACGCGTTGAGGGCAAACTCAACGCTCTCGACGGCGTGGAGGCCACCGTCAATCTGGCCACCGAGAAGGCCCGGGTGACGTATGCCGACCCGCACACCGTGGACGACCTGGTCGCCGCCGTGGCCAAGACGGGCTACAAGGCATCCCCGGTGCAGCCGCGTCGATCCGGGGGGAGCCGCCCGATAGACGACGAATCGTTGAAGGATCGGCTTATGGGTGGCGGGGACCCAGATGACGAAGGTATGGACCACGCGGAGATGGACCACCCGGGGATGGACCACATGAACCACGACCTCGTCGGCGACAACGCGCTGCGCCTACGCGCCATCGTCGCGAGCGCTTTGGCCTTCATCGTGCTGCTGCTAGCGATGGTTCCCCCCATCCGTGAGGCCACCGGCGGAGCCAACCCGTGGCTGCAGCTCCTGCTCACGACCCCGGTCTATTTCTGGGCGGCCTGGCCGTTCCACCGAGCCGCCGCGATCAGCGCCCGCCACGGCGCCTCCACGATGGACACGTTGGTCTCGATCGGCGTCACCGCGGCATACGGCTGGTCTGTGGTTTCGGTGCTGACCGGATTCACCGAGCACCTCTACTTCGAGACGGCCGCCATCGTCACGGCCTTTTTGCTGATTGGCCGCTACTTCGAGTCGCGTGCCAAGGCCTCGGGGCGCTCAGCTCTGACGTCACTGCTCGAGCTAGGCGCCAAAGAGGTGGCCGTGCTTCGCAACGACCCCCGCAGTGGCGCGTGGCGCGAAGAGCGCATCTTCATTGAGGACCTCGAAGCTGGGATGCGGTTCGTGGTACGCCCCGGTGAGAAGGTCGCCACCGACGGCAGGGTTGTCGAAGGCTCCAGCACGTTGGACGTCAGCATGGTCACCGGAGAGTCCGCGCCCGTCGACGTCAGCAAGGGCGACAGCGTCACCGGCGCAACCGTCAACGCGCACGGCCGCCTCGTGGTCGAAGCCACCCGGGTCGGTTCGGACACCACGTTGGCCCAGATCACCCGCCTCGTCGAAGACGCCCAAACCGGCAAGGCCCCGGTGCAACGACTCGCCGACCGGGTCTCCGCCGTATTTGTCCCCGCAGTGCTCGTCGTCGCGCTGCTGACGTTCGTCCTGTGGCTACTGACCGGACACAGTTTCGCCGAGAGCCTCGAGCCTGCGGTTGCCGTGCTGATCATCGCGTGCCCCTGCGCCCTAGGCTTGGCCACTCCCACAGCCTTACTCACCGGCACTGGGCGCGGCGCTCAACTGGGGGTGCTGATCAAGGGACCACAGATCCTCGAAAGCACGCAACGCATCGACACCGTCGTCCTCGACAAGACCGGCACGCTGACCACCGGCCACGCCACGCTGTCAACAATCACGGTGCACGGAAAGCTCACGAAGCCCGCCGCCCTGACCGCAGCCGCAGCCGTCGAGTCCGGTTCGGAACACCCCGTCGCCAAGGCCATCACCGACGCCGCCGAGATCGCGTCCTTGGCCGTCCCTGCGGCCACCGACTTCACTAACCTGCCCGGTCAAGGCGCAAAGGCGACCCTCAAAGACACCGAGATCACCGTGGGCAAGGCGGACCTGTTTGGGCACGTCCCCGACGACCTGCGCGAAGCCTTGGGTATGCCGGGCACCACCGTCCTCCTCGGCTGGAAAGGCCAGGCGCGCGCCGCGTTCACCGTGGCCGACGAGACGAGGCCGACCAGCGCGGCAGCGATCGGCCGGCTCCGCGACCTCGGTTTGACCCCACACTTGTTGACCGGCGACAACGAGCAGACCGCCCAAGCCGTCGGCCAGCAGGTCGGGATCGCCCCGGAGCACATCACCTCGGGGGTCCTGCCCCAGGACAAGCACGCCACCATTTCGGCGCTGCAGGACCGTGGCCACGTGGTGGCTATGGTCGGTGATGGCGTGAACGATGCTGCAGCCCTGGCTCAGGCCGACCTTGGTATGGCGATGGGCTCGGGCACCGACGTAGCGATGGAGTCCGCAGATATCGTGCTGATGCGCTCCGATGTCGACGCGGTGGCCACGGCCATCGGCCTGTCCCGAGAGACGTTGAAGATCATCAAGCAGAACTTGGCGTGGGCCTTCAGCTACAACACGGCGGCGATTCCGCTCGCGGCGTTTGGACTGCTCAACCCGATGATCGCGGGCGGCGCTATGGCAGCCTCCAGCATCATTGTGGTGTTCAACAGCCTGCGTCTGCGCCGATTCGGCAGCTAGCGAGATAGATGCGAAAAGCGGGCATGCGCAACGGCGCATGCCCGCTTTCTCGTGGGTAGAAGGACTAAATAGTGACGGTGCCGCCGACGGTCGAGAAAACGACGGACTCCAAGGCGTGCGCCTCAGAGGGGTCGAACTCCACGTCGATGCCGCTCTCCCAGGACGACATGACGTCCGGGACGCCCAGCCACTGACGGATGGCCACGGGGTCGCCCGCAATATTGAGGCCGACCAACTTGGCCCCGTCGCCACCGAGTTTGGACGGGTGGTGCTCCATGGAGTCCCAGTGCACGAAGAACGGCAACTGGGGGTCCTCGATCAACGATTTGATGCCAATCTGGTGCCAGGTGAGCTCGATGCCCTCGGGGGTATGCCGATTCCCTGGCACCGCTTCACGACCGAGTCGCTCTTCGATGTCGCTGAGGTCATCGACAGCCACGACCCATGCCATCCAGCCGCCACCTTGCGCGGACCGGGCACGCACCGCCTGACCGAACGGGGCCTTGTCGGATGCGGGGTGATCGAGAACCTCGACTACCTCTAAATATCGTCCGTCCGCAAGCGGCAACACCATGTTGCGGGTGCCGAATCGGGGATGGACACCGCCCTGGCACGCCGTCACGTGGAGCAGGTCGGCAAGCCGCAGAGCGGTGGCCTTCATGCCTTCTGGGCCAGCTGCGTAACAGACGTGATCGATGCGCATGCGACTCATCGTGACACAGATCACCGGGTGCTAATAACCGCCCTGTCTGGGGCGTCGCCGGCCTGTAGGGGGCTGCCCATCGCAGCAGCCCGCCGCTGTCTAACCGCCTCGTAGACCACAACTGCGGCCGAGGTCGACACGTTCAGCGAGTTAGCTTGGCCGACCATCGGGATCCGCACCCGGTGCGCCGCCGCCTCCAGCACCGACGTGGTCAGCCCCTGCTTCTCCGCGCCGACCGCGATGGCGAGCGGGCCGGCATACGAAATGTCGGTGTGCATGGTTGTCGTGTCCGGGGTCGCCGCAACGATCGGTATGCCGCGTGACGCCAACCAGGCCAGCATCGCCTCCGTCGAGTCGCTGGCCACCGGCACCGAAAACACGGTGCCCTTGGAGGAACGCACCACGTTGGGGTTGCCCCAATCGGTCACCGGGTCGGCCGCGATCACGGCGTCGACCCCCGCGGCATCCGCAGTACGCAACATGGCGCCCAGGTTGCCGGGCTTCTCCACGCCCTCGCAGATGAGAATCAAAGCGTCGTCTGGGACGTCAAGGTCCGCACACGTCCGGGTCACCGAGCCGACCACCGCCAAGAAGCCGTCGGGGCCCTCGCGATAGGCCGCACGCTCGAACGCCGAGCGGCCTACCTGGAAGATTTCGGCGCCCGCGGCCGACGTCTCCTCAACCAACAAGCGCTGCGACGGCGGATCGGCCATCAGTTCAGGGCAGTAGAACAACGATCGGGGCTCCACCCCTGCTCGCATGGCCAACTGCAACTCTTCGTAACCCTCGACCAGGGTGACTCCCTCGCTCTCCCGGGTCCGCCGACGTCGCAGGGCCGCGAGCGCCTTGAGCCGAGGGTTGGCCGGGGAGGTGATGACCAGCGGAGGGTGCATTAGGCCGCCTTGAGCAGAGCCGAGGCAACGTCTTCGAGCACCAACGCCAGCCCGTCGTGCTCCACGTCAGCGGTGACCTCGTCGGCGACGGCCACGACTTCAGGGGGCGCCTGACCCATGGCTACTCCGCGCGCCGCCCAACCGAGCATTTCGATGTCGTTGCGTTGATCTCCGACGGCGACGGTGTGCTCGATGTCGATGCCCAAGTCCAGGCGCACCGCCTCAAGACCGGAGGCCTTTGAGACGCCCTCGGGTGAGAGGTCGAGCCACGAGCTGAAACCCACCGCGTAGTTGACGCCGTGCAGGCCGATGTCGTCGATGAAGGCGGCGAAGTCCACGGGTCGACTGCTCAGGTCGCGAAACGTCACCCTCGGCACCGGTTGCGCGACGAGTTCTTCCTCGGTCACCACGTGTTGGCGCTCGTAGAGGTCCGGCTCCGGAAAGAGCTTGTTGACCTTGAAGCCGACGCCGATGTCCTCGACGGCGATGATCGCGTCGGGCAGCATCGTCTTCAACAGCGCCACGGCGGGGCCGGGGTCGAAGGTCACCACGCGGTGTAGCCGGTATCCCTCGTCGATGTCGGGGTCCAAGGCGACTGTGACGGCCCCGTTGGAGCACACGGCATACAAGCCGCGGCGGATCAGTCCGAGCTCGCGCAGCACCGGCAAGGTGCTCACGACGGAACGCCCGGTGGCGATCATGACGGTGGCTTGCGAATCGGCCAGGGCAGTGATGGCGTCGGCAACGCGATCGGAGAGATGGCCGTTGTGGTGCACGATCGTGCCGTCGATGTCGAGGGCGATCAGGGGGCTACCGAACGGGATGGGGCTGGTGGTGAGGTCCACGGGCATCACCCTACGTGGACCTCACGCGCCCGCCCCATCCCGCTGGGAACAGCGCGAGGTATCAGTCGCTCAGCTTCATCGCCTGCCGCACCGAAATTCGACCCTGGGTCTGCATCAACGCTCGGCGGTACAGCTTGCTGCCGAACGAAATACTGACGTAGCAAAAGGCCAGCGTGAGCGCGAGTGCGACGACCGGCTCCCACCACTCGGCCTCACCGGCGAGCAAACGAGTGGGCATCAGAATCGTCGACATGACCGGCACGAACGACCCGATCACTTCGGCTTTCCCGTCGAGGTTCAGCGCGATCACGAAAATGGCCACGAGGCTCAAGGTAAGCGGCATGGTGGTGGATTGCAGGTCTTCAACGCGTGAGGCCAAGGCCCCGGCTGCCGCCCAAATGCTCGCCAACGCAATGAATCCGGCGATGAAGAAGGGTAGATACCACAGGAGAGGCTCGCGCATCAGTGGCAGGAACCGGTCGTACTCGGTGAAGCTCAGGCCAATCAAAGCCACCCCCACAAAGATGGCCATCTGACCGAAAGCCAAAACCGTGTTGCCGAGCACCTTGCCCGCCAAAAGCGCGCGGGTGGGGATGACGGCGGCCAAGATTTCGACGATCCGAGACTGCTTCTCCTCCACCACACTGTTGGCGATGCTTAGTCCGAACACCAGCGAGGCCATGTAGAACAGCACTCCGAACACCAGACCCGCGATGGCGACGACGAGCTCCTGCGTCGAGTCATCCCCCGAAATGTCGTCGGTGGTCAACTCGGTGTTCTCCATCAGCGCGGGCAGCGACGTGCCGGCTGCCTCGGCGTTCGTCGCCAACGCCGAAGATCGGACCGCGTCGGTGATTGCGCTGCTGAGCTCACCGGGGGCCATGCCATCGGACGTCAACGTCCACGCGCCCCCCTCCTGGGTGAGCATGGCGTCGGCTTCTTCGCTCGACAACAGCAACTCCCCGGCGGCCTCGTCATTGGCGGTCGTCGCGGTGACGGTTGCCCCCTCGCTGCTCTGATCGAGCACGGGCTCGGCCGCAGTCACCAGAGCTTCTCCCTCGGAGGAGATCACGGCAACCGTGTATTCGGGAGCGGAGTCTTGGCTGGCGAAGAACGCCTGGACCCCGAGGAGCGCCACCACCAAGAGCAGGGTGATGCCGGTGGAGATAAGGAAGTTGCGGTCGGTGAGTTTGACCCGGATCTCGCGGCTGGCCACCAAAGCCCAGGGTCTGGTGTGGGCTGAGGCGGCTGTTGATTTGGATTCTGTTGATGGTGTTGCGCTCATGATGCGACCTCCCGGTAGATCTCGCTCAGAGTGGGGACCACGCGGCTGAATTCGCGGACGGGGCCGCGCGAGACGGCCTCGGACAGAAGATGTTGGGCGGCACCTTCGTCCTCCGGCTCGACCACGACCGTGGCGGCGTCGACATCCAGGACCCGCAGATTCGGCATGCCCCGGACCCAGCCGGCGTCTTGATCGACGGTCAGCCGGTATCGCAACGGGCCGACCTCGCGTAGTTCCGTTGAGGTGCCTGCGGCGACAACCTTGCCCCTGGCCAATACGACGATCGAGTCGCAGAGCCGGTCGACGAGGTCGAGTTGGTGCGAGCTGAACAGCACCGGCACGTCGTCGGAGGTGTATTCGCGCAGCAGCGCCGACATCTGATCGACCGCGGCGGGATCCAAGCCGGAGAACGGCTCGTCCAACACCAGCGCAACCGGGTTGCCCAGCACGGCGGCGATGATCTGGGCGCGTTGCTGGTTGCCCAGCGACAGGGTCTCGACCTTGTCGCCTATGCGCTCCCCAAGGCCGAATCGCTCGAGCAGGTCGCTGACCCGGGACTTAGCGGCGGCCTGGCTCATGCCGTGCAGGCGACCCAAGTAGACGAGCTGGTCGAGCACCGGCTGTTTGGGATAGAGGCCACGCTCCTCGGGCATGTAGCCGAACCGCGCGCGGGTGCCGCTGGTGAGTTCGTTACCAAGCCAGCGGGTTTGACCGCTGGTGGGGGTCAGAATCCCCATGATCATGCGCATCGTCGTGGTCTTACCGGCGCCGTTGCCCCCGACAAATCCGACCATCGCGCCCGGCGGCACCTCGAACGAGACGTCATCGACGGCCGTGAGGTCGCCGAAGGTCCTCGTGAGCCTCTTCGCTTCAAGCATGCGTTCCGCCTTTCACGTGGTCCTTTGACTGGTACGCGAAGGTCGCCAGCCCAATGGCAATGACAACGTATGTCGCAACTCGGCGGTCCTTGGCCCACGCCACACCGCTATATATAGCGAAGAAATACAGCAACTGCATGGGCAGGCTAGACACCGCTGGCGCCACAAACGAGCCCACCACCAGCAGGTGCAGGGTGGCACCCATCGGCACCCACACCGGGTGCGAGCGACGCCAGATCAACAACAGCGCGGCCGAACCGGCCACGCTGTAGATCTCGATCGGCCCAGTGGGGCTGTCGTTGTAGGCACCGAGCGACCGCAACAACTCCCCACCCAGCGCGCAGCGCGAAGAATCCGATGGCTATCCAGACGTCATCGCGCCAGGCTATGTCGCCGGTGAGCCGACATACCTCCGCCAAAGGGATGACTCACGCTTGCGTTCCCATCGCGCGCGATTGTGTGGAACGGTGGGGGCACCCCAGTGAAGGAGCCCCCAGATGGCCCAGGACAGCACGACCGAGGACGCGAAGATCGTCCCCTTCCCTCGCGGGCACGAAGCGCCTGCTTCGTCAGACGTCGATATCGACGGTCAGAGGGTCAGCATCATCTACTTGCCGTGGCAACACGAGGTCGACGGGGAAAAACGGCCCGCCGGGTTGTACTACCGCGCCCCAGATTCGGCCGGGTTCTACGCGGCGCCGACCACCGACGACGTGGACGGGCTCCTTGAAGAGATGCTGCCCGAGCTCAAGCGCCACCTGCGTTTAGTGAGCGCCCGGGAAGAGCCCGAGTTCAACTAGCCTTCGCCCCGCCTCGGGTTAGGCGGGTAGCAACACGTCCGTGCCGACATACGGCTGCAGTGCCTCCGGAACCCTGACTGATCCGTCTGCTTGCTGGTGATTCTCCAGCAGCGCCACGAGCCAGCGGGTGGTGGCCATCGTCCCGTTCAACGTCGCGACCATGCGAGTTCCTGAGCCGTTGGGATCGCGCTCACGAGTGTTGAGGCGACGCGCCTGGTATGTCGTGCAGTTCGACGTAGAGGTCAGTTCGCGATACCTGTCTTGGGTGGGAACCCATGCCTCACAGTCGAATTTGCGCGCCGCAGGTCCGCCCAGGTCACCTGCTGCAGTGTCGATGATGCGGTAGGGGATGTTCATGCTGTCAAGCATTGCCCGCTCTAGTCCGAGCATGCGCTGGTGCTCGGCTTCGGCGTCCTCGGGGCGGCAGTAGGCGAACATCTCGACCTTTTGGAACTCGTGCACCCGGATGATGCCGCGGGTGTCCTTGCCGTGGCTGCCGGCCTCACGGCGGAAACAGGTCGACAGGGCGGTGTATCGCTTGGGGCCGTCGGTGAGGTCGATTATTTCGTCGGAGTGGTAGCCGGCGAGCGCGACCTCCGAGGTGCCGGTGAGGTAGAGGTCGTCGGCTTCGAGGCGGTACACCTCGTCGGCATGGGCATCGAGGAACCCGGCACCGGCCATGGTCTCCGGAAGCACCAGAGTGGGAACTTTGAGTTGCGTGAATCCGGCGTCGCGGGCGCGGTCGAGGGCAAGGAGCAGCAGGGCCATCTCGAGGCGGGCACCGACACCTTTAAGGTAATAGAAGCGCGACCCGGAGACCTTGGCCCCACGAGCCATGTCGAGCGCGTCGAGCGTGGCGGCAACCTCGAGGTGGTCTTTGGGCTCGAAGCCCTCGGCTGCAAAGTCGCGCGGGGTGCCAATTTCTTCGACCAGCTTGAAATCGTCTTCGCCGCCGGAGGGGACGCCGTCGATGATGACATTGCCGATGGTGCGGATGGCCTCGTCGCGGGTCTGCTCGGCTTCGCGGTACTGCTTCTCGAGGTCTTTGACGCGCTGCGAGGTTTCTTTGACCTGCTGCAGGAGTTGCGTTTTGGCCTCGCCCTGAGCTTTGGCCACGTCACGGCCGATGGACTTTTGCTGCGCGCGCAGCCCCTCGAACTCGGTCAGCGAAGACCGGTGGTGCTCATCGGCGGCCAGCACCGCATCCACGAGCGATTCGTCTTCGCCACGGGCGCGCTGCGAGGCACGCACACGGTCGGGGTCGTCACGAAGTGTACGAATGTCGATCATCGGGCCAGCCTAAAGGCTGCGGCCCGACCGCCTCCTCTTCGGCTACAGCGGGACTGCGTCCTGGCCCAGTCATCAGGCCGCTAATCAACAGGTTTCAGACCCCATACGTCCGCTGCGATCGAGGCATTGGACGCGTAGATCATGGCCAAGCGAGTGGGAGCGTATGGGCTGATACCCCTCCGGCAGGCGTTAACGAAGCGCTTGCTGGACGAGGTCCATCAGACCTTGCTCTCGATAGGGAGAAGCGAGGAGGTCCATCGACATTCCGAAATAGTGACATTTCCGCTGCCGCCGGAATAACGGATTTTGCAGAGCCCCTCGATTAGACCTCGAGGGTCTTGGCGATCGGGACGCCTGGGCGATAGGGCAGGTGCAGGTATGACGGAGCATCCAGCACAGCGAGATCCGCCCGACCTCCGACGCGCACTACCCCGACGTCATCGCGCCGGAGCGCCTTCGCAGCCGTCAACGTCGCGGCACGCACAGCCTGCGCCGGTGACATCCCCATCTCGCGGACCGCGAGCGCG
>JBBQNO010000029.1:0-24226 GCA_038330045.1 Actinomycetales bacterium
GAGTCCAGCAGCGTGGTCGTCGCGCTCCAGGCTGACCGCCATGGGTCGATCAGTGAGAGCGAGTAGGCATAGAGCACGGCGTCGATCGAGCCGAGATCTGCAGGTAGGTCGGAGGCCTTGGGTTGGGTGGCGTCGGATTGACTCAGCGTCTGGTCGGTGGGCAAGCGGCATACTCAGGCCCGTCCCGCAGCCGATGACGAGAACCGTTTGACCTGGTCTTAGCCTCAAGAAGTCAATAGCGGCGATGCGGCCCGGTTTGTAGATGGGCCACTCGAAGGACACGAGGTCGTAGATAGGCGCCAAGAGCGTGTAGCGGTTCACCGAGCGGCGCACCTTTTACCATCAGGAGTGCCGCCCTGCTTTCCGACGCGCGGCGTCACTCGCCATCCGGATCACTGGGCGAGAGAGCCAGATGAGGCTACCGATCAAGAACAGCCAGACACCGGCACGACTGGTGGACTCGTTGAAGAACATGATGCTGCCGCCGACGTAGAAAAGAGCGATGAGCGCCTCGCCGAAGTGCCCGAAGAAGTCAAGGTGGTGTGGTCGACGGTCAGCGTCAGCATCGTCGCGGGCCGGATCGGAACTGTGTGTCATCAGGCGAGCGTCTGAGTAACCTGCGCGGCCCCGCCCCGAAGGATGACTTCGACGTGGGCACCGTTGACCAGCGGCATAAAGGGGGCGACGTGGCCGCAGTCGACGTCCGCGATGATCGGTATGCCGAGTGACCCGAGAGCATCCAGCACCGCTTGGTGCTGGGTCATGGTCGAGTCGTCGGGAGCGCTAGTGCGGCCCACCAAGATCGCCTCGGCGCCGGTGAAGAAACCAGCAAGCCGCATACCGTGCAGGGCTCGGCAGATCGAAAAGGCATTGGCCTCGGCGGCCTCGACGTAGACGACGGTGCCCTCCGGCGCGTGCTCGGCCACAAAGCGCGGCACGTCGGCCATGGGTGAGCCGACCAGCGGAGAGACCGTTTCGATGCAGCCGCCAATGAGCCGGCCGCGCACGTGCACCTCACCGTGCCCTTCTTCATTCCGATCCCCACCCTCATCAAGCCGCGTCCACCCACCTTCAGCATCCAGCACCAACTCGTCAGCCTCGGGCTCGTTCGCAAAATCAACGTGCGAATGCTGCCGGTAGCGACCGGGCGGGCACTGCGCGAACGTGGCGCCCACGGGCATTTCGGCGATGTCGAGCCAGGACACCAAGCCCTCGCCCGGCCGATACGGAGTGTCCATGAAGTTGCTGCCGTGGATGGTGGCCAGGCCCGCGCGCACCGTCAACGGCGCGATCAGGGTCGCGGTGTCGGAGTAGCCGACCACCCAGGTCGGCTCGGCGGCCGCAATAGCGTCCCAATCGAGCTGGGGCAGCACGTCGATCGCGGTCTCCCCACCCCAGGGCGGCACCACGGCACGGATCGTCGGGTCGGTGAGCATCGCCATGAACTCGGCCGCGCGTTCGCTGACCGGCGCGCTGACGTGGCCAGCCGACGCATCGGCGACGCCCAGACACTCGCCCAGCACGACGTCATACCCCCGCTCTTTGACCCCGCGAACCGCATGGTCGAGCCGGGGTCGCAAAGCGTCCGGGACGCCCGAGGAGGTGGCCGTGACGCCAATTCGATCGCCGGCGCGCAGTGGAGGAGGAAAGTTCACAACCATCTCCCCAACCTAAACCGCGCAGCGGTTCGTCGGGTTGGAATAGCCGATAGACAGGTGGCGTGTGATGGGATGAGGCAGTGGCAGCCATACAAGACCGTGATGCGCTGTCGACGATGGTCCCGATCGACAGTGCCGAAGCGATCGCCGCCATTCTTGCGCCGCTTCCGCAGCACCGGCAGCGCACCTTTGCGTTGCGGGTAGGACGCCGGTGGGTCGAATTGGTTGCGGGACTAAGCGTTTACCCTGAGCCTGAGGCCGTCGCGGGGCGTTGTCTGGTGTTGGCAGCCAAGGCTTACGTCGATCGTGCCGACGACCTGCACACCCTCGACGAGCAGCGCCTCCTCGAGCCGGACTGGTTCCAGCAGCCGTCGATGGTCGGCTACGCCGCGTACACCGAGCGGTTCGCGGCCCCGGGCACTGGGCTTGCCGGAGTCGCGGATCGCGTCGAGCACCTGCGCGATCTAGGCGTGACCTACCTGCACCTCATGCCGCTGCTGCAACCGCGCGAGGCACCCAATGACGGGGGGTATGCCGTCGCGGACTATCGCACCGTGCGCCCCGATCTCGGTACGATCCAAGATCTAGCCAACCTTTCGGGAGTATTGCGGCACAACGGTATTAGCCTGTGTTTAGACCTCGTGCTCAACCACGTGGCCCGTGAGCACGCCTGGGCCAAAGCGGCTCGTGCCGGGGATCAGCACTATCGCGACTATTTCTACGTCTACGACGATCGCAGCGAGCCGGACGCCTTCGAGGCGACCCTCCCGGAAGTTTTCCCCGACTTCGCGCCCGGCAACTTCACCTTCGATGAAGACGTGCAGGGGTGGGTCTGGACCACCTTCAACGACTACCAGTGGGACCTGAACTGGACCAATCCCAACGTGTTTTGCGAAATGGCCGACGTCATCCTTTATCTGGGTAACCTCGGTGTCGAGGTGCTGCGACTGGACGCCATCGCCTTCACCTGGAAGCGCAAGGGCACCAACTCTCAGAACCAGCCGGAGGTCCATGCGCTGACCCAAGCTCTGCGCTCGATCGCGCGGATCGCCGCTCCGGCCGTGACGTTCAAGGCCGAAGCTATCGTCGGCCCCGACGACCTCGTCTACTACCTCGGTCGTGGCGTACACCACGGCAAGGTCAGCGATTTGGCCTACCACAACGGCCTCATGGTGCAGATCTGGTCGATGCTCGCCAGTCGCGACGTGACCTTGGCTGCTCATGCGTTGTCGCGGATCCCGGCCACGCCGACCTCGACCGCGTGGGTCACCTACCTTCGCTGCCACGACGACATCGGTTGGGCCATCGACGACCGCGACGCAGGTGCGGTGCAGCTCAACGGGTTTGAGCACCGAAACTTTTTGTCGGATTTCTACGCCGGCGATTTCGAGGGATCGTTCGCCGAGGGATTGGTCTTCCAGCACAACCCGGAAACGGGCGACAAACGCATCAGCGGGACGGCGGCGAGTTTGGCTGGCGTCGGGGCGGCGCAAACCTCGGGCGACGCGCGGGGGCTCGACGACGCCATCGGCCGGATTTTGATCGGACACGCCGTGATCCTGGGCTGGGGTGGTCTCCCCGTTATTTGGTCCGGCGACGAGATCGGCACCCTCAACGACCCCGCGTGGGCTGAGGTCGCGGACCACGCCGGCGACAACCGCTGGGCCAACCGTCCGGCGCTCGACTGGTCGGTCGTCGACTCCTTGTCGAGCGATCCTTCGACGCCTGCCGCGCGGGTCTTCGCCGGTATGCAGGCGCTCCTGCGAGCGCGTGCCTCGCTGCCCCACCTGCACTCGGCGGTGGCGGCGCAGCCCCTCCCGACGTCGGCCCCGGGAGTGTTGGGCGTGCTTCGGCGGCACCCGATCGGGCCGATGGTCGGCCTCTACAACATGACCGAGCACGAGCGGTACGTCCCCGGTTGGTGGCTGCGCGAGCAGGGTCTGGACCCGGCTGCGGTCCTGGACCACGTCAGCGGTGCCGCGCCTGAGGTGACGGACTATGAGGATCTGCGACTGTCGGCGTACCAGCCGCTGTGGTTGACTGCGCAGTGACCGCCTGCCGCGTCTTCATCGCCACCCCGCTCCGTCCGGATTTGGTGGCGCGCATCGTAGGTGCCTACCCGGAGGTTGAGGTGGTGGTCGAGCAGGATTTGTTGCCGCCCCAGCGCTACCGCGGTGATCACGCCGGGCCAGCAGATTTTGCCCGTTCCGAAGACGCTGAGCAGCGGTTTTGGAGTCTGGTGCGAGATTGCGACGTGCTCTACGGCATACCGGATAACGGGCCCGCCGGGTTGCTCCGGGCGGTTGAGGGCAACGAAAGACTGCGTTGGATCCAGCTCATGGCCTCGGGTGGCGGGGCCACGGTGGTCGCGGCCGACCTGCCTGCTGGGGCACGCGAGCAGGTCCACTTCACGACGGCGGCAGGAGTGCATGCCTCCCAGTTGGCCGAGTTCGCGATCATGG
Organism: Actinomycetales bacterium; assembly: GCA_038330045.1. Lineage (GTDB taxonomy): Bacteria > Actinomycetota > Actinomycetes > Actinomycetales > Dermatophilaceae > Ornithinicoccus. Next base: position 4,121 of record JBBQNO010000029.1, read on the forward strand.
GCGTGCTGATGGGGCTCAAGAAGATGCCGCACCTGGCCCGGCTGCAGCGTGACCACGACTGGCCGAAGGTTCACACCGCCAACCGCGGCGCCGTGGGGGCGACCGTGCTGGTGCTGGGACTCGGGGCGATCGGTGCCGAGGTGGCCCGTCTCGCGGCGGCAATGAACATGTTCGTGATCGGGATCGCGCGCACCCCCCGGCCCGTCGAGCATGTCGACCGTGTCGTGTCGCTCGACGACGTCAGCGAAGTCCTATCAGAGGCCGATGCCATCGTGGTCGCGCTACCCGGCACCAAAACCACGGTCGGTCTGATCGGCGCGGATTTCCTAGGCCGCGCGAAAGACGGCGTGACGCTGATCAACGTCGGGCGTGGGCCGGTCGTTGACGAGGAGGCGCTGGTCGACGCGGCGCGCAGCGGCAGGGTCGGCTGTGCGGTCTTGGACGTGACCGAGGTCGAGCCGCTGGCCAAAGACAGCCCGCTCTGGGATCTGGACAACGTCTATCTCAGCCCGCATTCGGCCGCTCTCGACCACCACGAAGACGACCGTATTTGCGACCTGTTCATCGCGAACCTTGGCCGCTATCTACGCGACAAACCGCTGACCAACCTGATCGATATTGACGCCGGTTACTAGCCCCTTCGCCCATCTAGCAAGGGTCGGCGCGTGCGGATGGTGACATTCGGTGGCATCGACACCTGATGCAGCCCCTTGTGCGTTGCTTTCCGTGGCACTCGGCGCGATGTTCACAGGGGGAATAAGGGCCTTGAACGTCTTGGGCCTGGACATTCGGAGGGCTGCGCTGCGCCGGGCCTAGGCTTCGAGGTATGTCGAAACATCTGTTTTCTCAAGTCGACGTCTTCTCCAACATGCCCCTGTTGGGCAACCCGGTGGCGGTGGTGCATGACGCGGCCACCAACGATGGTGAGCGTTTGAGCACCGAGACGATGCAGACCTTCGCTCGGTGGACCAATCTGTCGGAGACCACCTTCTTGTTACCGCCGACTGATCCTGCGGCCGACTATCGATTGCGCATCTTCACCCCAGGTGGCGAGTTGCCGTTCGCGGGGCACCCGACGTTGGGCAGTTGTCGAGCGTGGCTGGCCGTGGGCGGCCTTCCCGTGGATGCCGACGTGATCGTGCAGGAGTGCGAGGCCGGGTTGGTCCGCATACGAAAGGTTGGCGAGCAGCTGGCTTTTGCTGCGCCACCGTTGGTCCAATCCGGCCCACCAGATGCTGAACTACGTGAGGGTTTGATCCGGGCGTTGGGGCTCAGCGGCGATCAGCTTGTCGACATGTCATGGGTGGCCAACGGTCCGAACTGGCTGGGGGTGCTGCTGACCGACGCTGCGACCGTGCTGGCCGTCGAGCCTGACTTCGCGGCGATGCGCGCGCTCGGTGGGGTGGAGGTCGGCATCATCGGGCCGCACCCAGCCGATGGCACCGCCGACTATGAAGTGCGCGCCTTTTGCCCTGACCTGGGTATGCCGGAGGACCCGGTCACGGGGAGCCTGCAGGCCGGCTTGGCGCAATGGCTGATCGGGGCTGGGGTTGCACCCGAGCAGTATGTCGCCGCTCAGGGGACGGTGCTGGGCCGGGCTGGGCGCGTTTATATTGATGCTGAGCGTGCTGAGTCAGTGGATGGCGCACCCGGTGGTGGGGCACTTGGCGACATCTGGGTTGGTGGCAATGCGGTTCTTCGTGTCGCTGGGGCCGTCGACCTGGGCTAGTGGGCGGGCAGCCAAACATTCATGGACCTGCCTTTCCCGCCCTCTCGAGCGAGCGCGGCTTGCTGGCACCCGAACCACCAAGGTGATGCTGTGGGCTCAGCTTCCGTCGCGAAGGGCCTCGATGAGGTCAGCCTTGTTCATGGAGGAGCGACCGTCGATCTCGAGCTCTGCGGCACGGTCGTGCAACTGCTCAACCGTCCAGTCGTCATACGAACCCGCCTTGCCTCCGCGCTCACCGACCTTCTCCCGGGAGTCGCGAGCAGCGGCATTGGCGATGGCTGCCGCTTTGGCTTTGCTCGCACCGTCGTCGCGGACAGCTTCGTACACCTCCCGGTCCTTGATCGAAGGCCCCGGGTCGTCATCCTTCGGTGGACTCATACCGCGAGTCTGCCAACGGCTGGTCGCCCTCGCCACCGGTGGGCCTCTCACCCTTCGTACGACCTCTAGGTGACCTAGCATCGAACAGGTGCCTGCCAGTCGAGTGATCCCAGTGGCCCAGATCCAGCCTTCCGCGCAAGCGATCAATCTGCCCGACGTCACCTGGGCTGCGGTCGGTCTGGGTGCGGCGGCGTTGGTGGCCTTCGCCCTCATCGGGTGGCTAGCCCGCCTAGGAGTGGCCCGGTATCTCACCTGGCGCAATCGTGGCCCGAGTGCCGTCTCGGTCTTCAGTCAGTTGGCTCAATGGCTGGCCATCATCCTCGGCACTGGTGTGGCCCTCACGATCGTCTTTCCGTCGGTGCGCCCCGTCGACATACTCGGCGGGTTGGGTGTCATCTCGATCGCGGCCGGTATTGCTTTCCAAACCGTGCTGGGCAATATGTTTGCCGGGATTGTCATCTTGTCCCGTGGCCGATTTGTGGTCGGCGATCAGATCGGCGTGAAAGACGTGCGCGGAACGGTCACGGACATCACTCTGAACAGCACGACCATCCGCTCGTTTGACGGCCGGCAGGTGTTGATCCCGAACCAGATCATGCACTCCGAACTGGTGACAGTGCAGACGGGATACGAGCATGTGCGCACCAGCGTCGAGGTCCAGATCGACGCGGCGGCCGACCCGGCCCGGGCGCGCCAGATTGCCGTTGCGGCTATGCAGGCCGTCCCCTTGGTCTTCGACGAGCCGGCACCGGAGGCGCTGTTGACCATGCTCGACAAGGGTGCACTGACCTTGGAACTTCGGTTTTGGTCCGGCGCTCGTCAGCTCGAGACCCGCGTGGCCCAGCACTCCGTCATCTCGTCGGTGCTGGCCGCGTTTATCGAGGCCGATGTGCGATTGGCTGACGAGATCCAGACCATTGAAGCCGGTCCCGACCTCCTCAAGGCCCTGAGTCAGACGACGGTGACCACGACCGACCCTGGCTGAGATCGTGCCGGTGGCTCGACCACCAAAAGCGGCAACAGGGCACACGTGAACCCGGCAGCCGACTTTGTCGGGAGTGTCGACGGCATCAAGGTCCCTAGCCTTTGATGCGCTTCATTTGCAACTGGTGGACCCCGATGTAGTCGACGCGGAAGCCGGCCTCGCAGTACCCGAGGTAGAACTCCCACATCTTGCGGAAGGGCTCGTCGAATCCGTGGGGGGCGATGTCGTCCCAGTTGGCGTCGAACCGGACACGCCACCGCCTGAGCGTCTCGGCGTAGTGCGTGCCAAAGCTGAGGTCGTCGGTGACGCTCAAACTAGTGTGTTCGGCCAGCACCTCGTCGATGACTCGCAGCGAAGGCAGGATCCCGCCCGGGAAGATGTACTTCACGATCCAGGAGTGCGAATGGCGTGTGCGCAGCATCTGCTCGTGGCTCATGGTGATGGCCTGGATAGCCGCTGCGCCACCGGGAGCGAGCAGACGGTCAATGGTCTGGAAGTACGTCGGCCAGAACTCGATGCCCACTGCCTCGATCATTTCGACGCTCACGATGGAGTCGAACTCGCCGTGCACCTCGCGGTAGTCGCTGATCTTGAGATCGACGCGATCACCGAGACCCGCTCGGTCGACCGTCTCTTGGGCCAACGCCATTTGTGCGGACGACAAGGTGATGCTTGTGACGTGGGCACCACGCTGGGCGGCGCGCACGATGAGCGAACCCCACCCCGATCCGATCTCCAGCACGCGGCTGCCGTCGGTCACTCCGGCCATGTCCAGGATCGAGTCGATTTTGCGGAGCTGAGCCTCTTCGAGGTCACCGTCGAACGGCTCCGAGCCATCAAATAGCGCGGAGCTGTAGGTCATCGAGGGGTCGAGAAAACGTTGGAAGAGATCGTTGGGCAGGTCGTAGTGGGCCTCGATATTGGCCTTCGAGCCGTCGAGAGTGTTGTGCCGCACCTTCGGAGCCCTCAGGTCGGCCAGCGAGCGGAACTTCTGCAGTGGCTCCGGCACCAAGCGGGTCATTCGCGCCGCAAACGGTGCGAGCACGTCGGCGAGGTCGTGCCCGTCGGCAGGACGCCAGTCGCCCGCCATATAGGCCTCGCCGAATCCGGATTTGAAGTCTCGGCCGATGCGTGCGAAGTACTGACCTGGGTTGACGATCTCAACACTGGCGAGTGCTCGTCGCCGCAACCGGTCATAGAGCCGTCCGGCCACAGCACGCGCACTGGGACCATCGTCACGGCTCCTTGCCACAACTTGCGGGCAATGCGCGAGCGCACGGGCGCGTCTCGGGCCGGGGGCAGGAGCGGCCCGGCGTCGTCGGCGCGTTCAATCTGGGTTTGTGACTGTGTCATCACGATCCCTTCGGGTGGCTCATGCGGACTGCGGGCTTGGATCGGCAGGCCTCGGGCCAGGAGATAGATGCCGTGAACTCGGATTAAAACGCTGACCGTGTGTGACATAAAAGGATGTCGGACGAGCTGACCAAGAACACCAAGACCAGAAACTATCTCGGGTCTCCCATGGAAATTCGCAGTGAAGTCCGGTTTGGATTGCGTGTCGCCGCTACGGTGCAAATTAACGGTGACCGACACGCGTTCCGGCGTGAGGACGAAATGCAGTCGATAGCGCCCGGCCAGGTCATAGAAGGGTGAAACATAGAAGTCTTTGTGCGCCTCAGCCGCGCCGGATTTATCGAGTTCCAGAAGGTAGGCGTGGCGCTCGCCATAGGTGTTGTGCACTTCGGCGACGACACAGGCAAGTTCACCGGTACCTTCGTCCAGACACCAGAAAACACTGATGGGGTCAAAGACGTAGCCGAGCACCCGCGCGTTGGCCAACATCACGACCTGCGGCTGCGCGGGAATGGTCACCCCGTGAGAGCTGGCGAAATGCAGCACGTTCTCCTTGATGCTTCGGCTCGGGTCGCCAAGGTGGTCGGCAGCGTCAAAGCGCGCCATGCCCCCCAACGGGCCGCCGAGCGCGGGCAAGTCATCGACGTCGACCAACCACTGGTAGACCCGGTGCCGCAGCCGGTGATCGATGGGTCCGTGACGGCGGTGGGCGACGGTGCCAGGCACCAACGCCGGCAACGGGGGCAGGGCGATGAGCGTCATATCGCGGCGATGGTCGCCTCGGCTGCGGCATAGCCCGACCGACAGCCGTCCTCATGGAATCCCCACCCGAAGTGCGCACCGGCAAAGGCGGTGCTGCTGGTGTTGAGCGAGGCCAGGTCGCCCTGGGCGGCCACGAGCGCGGCGGTGTATGCGGGGTGGGTGTAGCGCATCGTCGCTAGCACCGAGCGCGGTTCCAGGGTGTGGGTAGCGTTGAGCGTGACGAGGTAGTCCAGTGAGGATTCGTGGCCCTGCAGCCGGTTCATCCAGTAGGTCACTCGCGCCGAGGCGGCAGCCTCGGTGCAGTCATCCATCGCGTAGTTCCACGACGACCGGGCCCGGGACGCCGTGGGCAGGATCGAAGCATCGGTATGCAGCACGGTCTCGTTGTCGGAGTATTCGAACGCGCCGAGCACGCGTGTTTCCTCGCCGCTAGGGTCGGTCAGCAGCCCGAGGGCGATGTCGGCGTGCGTGGCGATCACCACCTGATCGAAGGAAGACAGCCCGCCCGAAGTCGTCCGCACCTCGACCGGCGATTCACCAGAGCGTGACACCGAGACCACTGCATCACCGCGTCGAACATCGGGCAATGTGGCGGCGATGGCGCTCACATAGGTGGAGGAGCCGCCGACGACGGTGAACCACTGGGGGCTGTCGGTGAGTTGCAGCATGCCGTGATGGTTGAGAAAGGTGAAGAGATAACGTGCAGGGTATTCCAAAGCGACTGAGTCCCCCGAGCTCCATACACACGAGACTAGCGGGATCGCATAGTGGCGAATGAAGTAGTCCCCAAAATCATTGGCCTTCAACCAAAGTCCGAATGACGTAAGGTCGGTCGGCTCGCTGTCCTGCAGATAGGACTTAGCGGCGGCGTGGAAGGCGCGCACCTGCCGCAGCATCCCGATAAAAGCAGGGCGCAGCAGGTTCTTAGGTGCAGCAAGGACTCCCTTCAGACCCCGACCCCCGGCATACTCAAGCCCGCAGCCCGCACAGGTGATGCTCATGCTCATTTCGGTCGGCCGGGTTTCGATACGTAGCTCGGCAAACAAGGCGCGTAGCCGTGGGTAGGTTCGATCGTTATGCACGATGAATCCGCTATCGATGGCGTAATGCTTGCCATTGGGGTCGCGCACGTCGTGGGTGTGCGTGTGGCCGCCTAAGCGAGGCTCAGACTCGAAGACGGTGACAGCGTGGGTTTGGCGCAGCGCGTAGGCGGCCGTGAGACCCGACACGCCGGAACCAATCACCGCGACGGTGGGCTGAATCACACTTTGCTCCTAGGTTTCGCTAACCTGGAGTCAGCGTTCATTCGACATTCAAAAGACTACAAGGCCTAACGTGACTGATATGGCGCAGGTTCCCACCCGTACCGGGCCGGCAAATCGACCCCCCGCCCGTGCCGTGGCGCAAGCCCTGCGCAGCCTCGCCTCGCGCCTCCAGTTGTATTCGGACGCCGTGGGCCGCGACCTGGGGTTACACCGCAGCGACCTGATGGCCATGAACCTGATGAGCCAAGCTGCGCAGCGCGGAACGTCGATGACCCCCACCGATGTCTCGAAGAAGATGAGCCTGTCCGCGGCCGCAGTCACCGCCTTGGTGGACCGATTGGAGCGCGTCGGGCACCTCGTTCGCCACCCCGACCCTGATGACCGCCGCCGCGTCCGGTTGGACGTCAGCAACCAAGCAGAGACCGTCAGTCGCGAGATGTTCCGCCCGTTGAACGAGGGGCTGATCGACGCCATGTCGGCATACACCGACGAAGAGCTCGAACTGGTGCAGCGTGTGCTGGCCGACCTCAGCGATGCTGTGCTCAAGGTTGCACCTAGCGGGGCTCGCGAGGACGGTCCAGGCCCTACGCTGGGCAACCATGAGACTGGCTGACCTCACCACAGAGCTCAACCTCACCGCGCTTGGGCCCACACAGAGCGACCCCGAGTTGGGCTACGTTACCCACCAGTGCGACTGGGTGCAGCCCGGCGATATCTTCGTTGCCATCGTCGGTGCCCGCTTCGACGGCCACACCTTCATCTCCCAAGCCATTACCCGCGGAGCCGTTGCGGTTATCGGTGAGGGCTTACCCGAGGGCATCGACTGCCCCGTGCCGTATGTCGAGGTGCCAGATGCCCGGGCTGCGCTCGCCGACGCTGCGGCGGCCTTGGCCTGGCACCCGAGCAGGTCGATGCAGGTCATCGGGATCACCGGCACCGACGGCAAAACCACGACGTCATGCTTAGCCCGCCATCTACTACGAGCCGCTGGTCGGCGCACGGGTTTGCTGTCGACCATCGGCTACGAACTCAGCGATGGTGTGCTTCGGCAACCCCGAGCCCACTTCACCACTCCCGAGTCGCCCCAGGTGCAACAGATCCTGCGTGAGATGGCCGACGACGGGGTCGAGGTGGTGGTGGTCGAGACCTCCAGTCACGCGCTTGCCCTAGACCGGGTGCGCGGCGTCGAGTTCGACATTGCGGTGTGGACCAACCTGACCGCTGAGCACCTGGACTTCCACAAGACGATGCAGGGCTACTTCGAGCACAAGGCACTGTTGGTGCAGCGGGCTCCGGTGGCCGTGCTGAACGCGGATGATCCGTGGACCGAGCGGCTCCTGACGATGACGGATGGGCCATCGCTGTACTCGGCTGAGCAGTCGGGCTCGTCGGGGGCCACCGATTCGCCGGACAACCCCAACTCATCCGCGCAGACGCCAATGTGGCGGGCCAGCAACGTGGTCGAAGGGCCTAACGATTTGCGCTTTACCTTGGACACGCCGAGCGGCCGCTGGGACGCGGTGCTGCCGATGATCGGCCGCTTCAACGTCGCCAATGCCCTCGCTGCCATCGCCGCCGGAGCTCTGGCCGGTGCCGACGTGGATGCGCTGGTGAAGGGCCTGGCCAGCTTCGGCGGCGTGCCGGGTCGGATGGAAATGGCCGATCGCCGCGACGGCGACCCTCGGGTGATCATCGACTTTGCCCACACCCCGCCGAGCCTGGAGAAGGCTCTGCAGACGGTGCGCGTCACCACCGGTGGCGAGTTGTGGGTAGTGCTCGGCTCCGCTGGCGGCCCCCGTGACCCCAGCAAGCGCGCACCCCTCGGCGCGGCCGCGACCAGCGGCGCCGACCATGTGGTGTTCACCGAGGAAGACCATCGGGACACTCCGATCCGCGACATCCTGGACGAGATGGAACGCGGGGCCAGCGAGGCCGGACGCGACAATTTCGTCTCCATCGCAAACCGCGTCGAGGCGATCCGGTATGCCGTGGCGCACGCCGCTCCCCTCGACACCGTGGTGCTGGCTGGCAAAGGCCCCGAGGTCACCCTGGAGCGCAACACCGAGACCATCGAGTGGGACGAGATGGGCCAAGCGCTCACCGCCCTGTCGATGCGCGGCGCGACCGCCTAGAGCACCGCCGCGCCCCCAATCTGCACGCGACGGAGATTAACGGCATACGAAAAACGCGCTTGAACGCTCAAACTGTATGCCGCAAAACCTGAGTTTGGCCCTGTCTTCCGTCTAGCTCGCTGGGTCGAAGGCGGCGAGAATCTCGATGGGGTCGATGTCGCTGAGATTCTTCGTCGCCCACTGCGGTGAGCGGTCTTTATCCACCAGTTGGGCGCGCACACCCTCGGCGAAGTCGGGGTGGGCGATGAAGGCCCGTGCCAACACCGCATCTTGGGCCAGCACCTCCGTGAGTGACATATCGGCTGCCCGACGAATCGCTTCAACGGTGACGGCCACCGAGAACGGCGAGCGTTGCGCCATCAGCTCCATGGCGCGCGCGGCCGCTGGCTCGGGAGAGGCCCTCAACTTCTCCACCATGGCGGCGAGGTCAACCCCGGCGTAGCACTCGTCGATCCACCCGCGCTGCTCGATCAGATCAGCCGATTCGCCCTCGATCAGGCGCTCTGCGGCGGGCGTCCAATCCACGAGCTCCTCGGTGGGTAAGGTGCGTGCAGCCTCGGACAGCTCGGCATACACCTGATCTTTGGCGCGCCAGGAAACAACGCAATCCGCCAACCCCGCCGAGACCGCGTCCGAGCCGCCGATGGTGACGCCCGTCAGGGCAAGATAGACCCCGAGCTCACCGGGGGCTCGGGCCAGCAACCACAAGGCACCCACGTCAGGAAAGAAGCCGATGATCGTCTCGGGCATCGCGATCTTGGTGCGTTCGGTCGCCAAACGGTGTGAACCGTGCGCCGAAATGCCCAGCCCGCCACCCATAACGATGCCGTCCATCCAGGCCACGTAGGGCTTGGGGAAGTCGCCAACGAGTTGGTTCAGCGCGTATTCGGCGGTGAAGAAGGACATGGCCCGATCGGCGTCGCCGGAGAGCGCGACCTCACGCACCGCGCGCACGTCACCGCCGGCGCAAAGACCCTTGTCGCCGCCTTGGACCCAGACTGCGGCAACGGAATCGTCGTCGGCCCATGCGGTCAAGGTGTCGTGCATGCTGTGGACCATCTCGGCGTCCAGTGCGTTGAGGGCGGCGGGCCGGGTCAACGTGATGATGCCGAGAGCCCCATCGACGTGAGCGTGGAGGTGTCCGCTGCCGCGAGAGGAATTCGAGGTCATGGGTTGAGGCTATCCGCACACGCTCAAGGCCGCCGCGCACGTAGACTCCGCCGAATGGGTAAGGCTTCTCGACGCAAACGTCAATCAGATCAGCAACGCACCGCTAGTGATCCGAGTCAGGCGCGCGCGCCGCACGTGGCTCGCCCATTCGAGGGGATGGCCAACGAGACCGACTGGGTCGCGCTGCGTGAGATCGTGCCGACGGCCACCGCCAGCATCACGGTGAACCTGCCCGACGGCGGCACCCGCGAGGTCACGGTGGCCACGGTCCTGCCCGGGGCGATGCCGGCGTTGCACCGCGCCGACGGCGAGTTGTTGGTTGCGTTGCAATCACGCACCTCCAGCGGTGACGCGAGTCGCGACATCGCTCAGGCCGTGTTGACGGTGGTCGACTCCGAGCTTGGCACGCCCATCAGCGCTCTCACCCCCGCCACGGTCGGGACGCCGCGCCTGCAGGACCTGGTTGACCAGGCCCAAGTGCTCGACGTCGTCGTACACGAAGACTTTGCGTTCTGGGTCGCTGAGGACGAAGATAATCCTGAAGTGGCTGCCGCGCTCGAGCAGACCAACGCTGCGGCAGTCCCGACGACGAAGATCGATGACGTCGAATCGGCATATTGGTGCTTGATGGCAGGGCGGGCCTACATCCGCTGGATCCTTCCGCAAGATGAGGATTCGGCGACGACAGCGCTGGCGCGGTTGCAGGCCACCGGTGAGCACACTCTCGGCGAGGGCACGACGATGCTCGGCGCCTTCCGGGCGGCGGGGCTGCTCGTCCCCGTCTTCGAGGTCAACCCCGAGACCCCGGCCATCGAGCACGGCCCGGCGCTGGTCGACATACAGGCCAGGTATGCCGACGCGCTGGAACGCAGCGAGCCCCTGAACGCAGACGAGCGGCGGGCCCGAGAGGGGATCATCAGCCGTCAGGTCACGCTGCGCTGAGGATGGATACGCCAGAACTCGTCTGCGTGGTGGCCGTGGTAGCCGCCAAGGATGAAGCGAGGCGTATTGCGTCGACCCTGCATCATCTTCAGCTCGGGGTTTCCCAAGTGGGGGCGATCATCGTGGTCGACGACGGCAGCTCCGACGACACGGCGGCGATCGCTGCCGCGCACGGGGTACACGTCGAGCGGCACGCCAAGAACCGAGGCAAGGCAGCAGCAATGATGACCGGCGCGGCCGCAGCCAAGGCCGCCCACCCTGAAGCGGCCGTGCTGTTTGTCGACGCCGACCTCGAGGAGAGCGCCGCAGCCCTGGGCGTGTTGTGCGAGCCGGTGCTCAGGGGTGAAACCGACATGACCATCGCGGTGCTACCGCCCCAGAACCGTCCCGGTGGCGGCTTCGGGTTTGTGGTGCGCCTCGCCTCGCAGGGAATCGAGGACGTGGCGGGGTGGCGTCCCACCCAGCCCTTGAGCGGGATGAGGTGCGTGCGTCGGCACACACTCGACCGAGCTATGCCGTTGGCCGGTGGCTGGGGCGTCGAAGTAGCGCTGACCATCGACGTCCTCATTGCGGGGGGCAGGGTGACTGAGATCAACTGCCCCTTGCAGCACCGGGTCACGGGCAAGGACTGGCGCTCACAACTGCACCGGGCTAGGCAGTTTCGGGACGTCTGGATCGCCCTCGCCCAGCGACGGCGACCGCTGCCCCGGCGGATACGGTAAGCCCTAGCGAGACCACCGAGATCCCCGAGTCGTTGAGCACCCACCCGAGCAGCCACACCCCGATCAGGGCCGTGGCGCAGGCGTGCATGAGCGGCTCGTCCCACAGCGGACGCAGCGAGCGGGACAACGCGGACCTGGGTGCCGCCACGGCATAGATTGCCACCGCTAGAGCGGCGACGGCCAGCCATGAGGCGGGATAAGCCAGTAGTATGCCGACGCTCTGGTCGAGCTTGCGGGTCACGATCTGCCACGCCTCGCCGTTCAGGACGGCGGCCACAAAGTTGCCCAAGTGTGTGCGATCTTCCGGAGGGCGCAGCCAGTCCGCGACCATCGCCACGGCAGCGGCCGCCACCGAGATCACCAAGAAAAGCAGCACCAGGGAGACCCTGACCTTGTGGCCGGCGGCAGCCGTGGCCAGCAGTGCAGTTCCCACGAGCGTGGCCGGAACGCCGCCAAAATCGGCGCCCCAATGGGGTGAGCCGTCGATCGCGGCTGCGGTGAGCCCGAGGATCACCACCGAGCTGACCGCAAGCCAGCGGTAAGGATGACCCGGACGGGTCAGCATGGAGGCGATGCACCCGGCAAGGATCAAGGTGGCAGCCGAGAAGATCCCGAACGCCACGTTGCCCATCCCGTAAAACCGCCCCGCAGCCACCGGCAGCACGCCCATCACTGAGATGAGGCCCAGGCGGCCACCACGAAGGACGTCGACGCCGATCACCAGCATCGTCGCGGACGCGATCACGGCGACGGGGATGAGGCGGTGCTGTACGAGTGCATATGCACCCCACGCAAGCCCCAGAATGACGGCACCGATCAGTGCCGTGGCCCCGACCAGCGCCAGCGTCGGGCCCATCAACGCGACCGTCGCTGGGTCAGTAGTGTCCAGATCAGCAGCGCCTCGCCACCACGGCAGGAGGGAAGCCGCGAAGGCTGCGCCGGGCAAGGCCATGACCGCAGAGCCGCTGACGGCCAAAGCCCATCGAGCCAACGCACCGCCCTGGGGGTGGACGGAGAATCGCACCCACACAGCGCTGCACACGAGGCACAGAGCCAACACGCTACCCACGACGACGGCAAACCCCGGCAGAACTCGAGGGGCCAGCGTCGCAGCGGCCACCAGGTTGCTGTTGGTCTCTAGGGGGTCGGCCCCGTCGCGTTCGGCGCTCGTGATCACCGCACCGGAGACCGCGTCAGGCTCCGGTATGCCGAAGTTCGCCAGAATCGTGGACGTCAGGTCGGTCGTTTGGATCAGCCCGAACTGCCGGGTGCTCGCTGACCAGAGGGCCTTCGGGGTATTGGCGCTACGACCGGTGACCGACATCAGAACCGGATGCAATGCCGGGGCCTCAGCCTCATCGGAAAGCCCAGCGACGATCAGCAACGTGTCGTCGTCCAATCCTTCCGCGACCACGGCGACCTGGGCGTCAAGCTCGGCGGGTGTGAGGTGTGAGCCGTCAATCAGGTCGACCTCGCACTTGGTTTGGCCAGGTGTCGTCCGCGCCTGGTCGATCGTGGCAAGAGTCGCCGCTTCGTAGCGGGCCACCGCGCCCGAGGAGTCGGCGGCACCGAGGGCAGCCAGCGGGCCGTAGGCGGCGACGCACATATCGTTACTGGCCAGGGCATTGGAAAGTGCACCGAGCTCAGGGACGATCGCCCGTTCTTGTGCGGCGGTCTGCCACCGCGTCAGGTCCTCGACGACCGCGCGACGCTTCGCTGGCTGCACCAAGGTCGCCGGGTCGATGGCACACCGGCTCAGCTCGTCGTCTTCGTCGGTGGCCGCCCGTTGCCCTGCGCCGAAGGTCAACCAACCGTCAGTTGGGCAGGTCACCGGATACGTGCCGCGCACTACCAGTGAGCCACTGGCACCGCCCGCAACCATGTCGGCCAGCGTGGGCGTGTCGTCAGAGATCTCTGACCACGACCAGCCGGGCACCCCGATAAGCACAATTCGGTTGAGCGGCTGAGTATCTTGGACGCCCGCGACGGGAGCGCCAGGTGTCGCGTTCGACGCGCCGAGAGACGCCGCAAACCCGAGCACACCCAGGGTGAATACCAGCAGAGTTACGGCCGCTGCAATCACCCGTCTATGCGCCATACGGGCAAACCCTAATGCGGCGGGGTGACCGACCTGGCCTGCGAGCGCGGTGGCGGTGGATGGCATGCGCGCCTTCGGCATAGGGTCGGGGCGTGATGTCGACGGATCTGTTGAGTTATGTCGCCATCGGCGCGGCGGTGGTGGCCCTGATCGCGCTGCTGATCGCTATCGGCAACCGCCGCAAGTATTCCGAGATGTCCCGCCGGTATGCCGTGCTCTGGGGTGACGGCGAGGCTGACGTCACGGGGGTGCTCGCTGCTCAGGCCAAGGCGCTGGGGGTGGAGCGCGCGCGCATCACTGCGCTGGAATCGTCGGTTGCCCTGCTGCGCGGTGGGCTGGAGCAGGGCTTGCAGCACGTTGCTGTGGTTCGCTACGACGCGTTTGGGGATATGGGTGGGCGGATGTCGTTCAGCGCGGCCATCATCGACGACCGCGGCGACGGGATGGTGTTGAGCTCGATCCACGCCCGCAGCGAGAGCCGCACCTACGCCAAAGGCATCGTGGGCGGCAAGAGCGACGTCACGCTGAGCCCCGAGGAGCGCCACGCCCTCGACGCGGCTCGCTCCGGCACCGCCGAGTGATCTTGATCTGAAACAGCTCTGCCTGAAACAAAGATGACGCGACACAGACTGAGGGTTACCTCTCGCGTCACGTCTTGACGGGGAGGCGGACGATCAGGCTCTTCGGTTTGACCTCCACGTCCATCACGATTCCGGCACCGAGGGTGTCCCCGTCGACCTGCACCTGCACGGGCTTGGAGGCTTCGACCCGCACGCGCGTTGACGAGAATTGCTTAAGGCGCGCCGGTGGTCCGATGTCGCGACCGATGATCAAGCGCCGCCAGATCGAGGCCCATCCGAGCAGCCCGCGCGGATAGAGCAGGAGGGCGCTGACGAGGCCGTCGTCGGATCGCGCTTCGGGCAACAATTTGAATCCGCCTTGCAACTTGCCGACATTGCCCACGATCACCGAGCGCACATCGCGGCTCTCGGTGCTGCCGTCGGCAAACTCCACGTCCACGTGGAACCGCGGGCCCTTCAGGTGTTGGGCCCCGGCAAAAACGTAGGCGCCCCAGCCGATGGTGGCCTTGAGGTCTTCGGGGGCCGTGGCCATGATCTCGGCGTCGAAACCGAGGCCAGCCATCACCAAGAAGGTGTGCTCCTCGACCTTCGGGGTGTCGGGATTATGGGCCGCGTCGCGCATGTCGATATTGTGCGCCGAATCCTCTGGGTCTTGGGTGCGATCTTCCAAGTCGTCGGCCTCAGGGCGGGTCAGTGTGAGCGTGCACGTGTCGATCTCGGTGTTTTGGCCGGTGAGGATCACGACCAGCGATCGGCGAATTGAGTCCACCGGCAACTCGAGATTGCGTGCGAGCAGATTGCCGGTGCCTCCAGGGAGCAAGCCGATCGGCATACCGGAATCAACGAGTGCAGAAGCAACAGTGCGCACCGTTCCGTCCCCACCGAGGGGGCAGACCACGTCGACCCCGGCCTCAATCGCGGCTCGGGCCTGAGCTTGGCCCGGCTCCTCGACGGTGGTCTCGGCCCACCACGGATCGGCCCACCCTTGGGCAATGCACACCCGGCGGATCATCCCTCGAACTTCGCTGACGTCGTCGAATTTCGTGGGGTTCACAATCACCGCCAGACGCGGCTTGGTCGTGTCGACCGTAGTCGTGGGCTCGGAGGCCTTGGTGGCCGATGTGGCGCGGTCGGCCCTCGGTCGGCCTAGCCCACGGCCTTCGACCGCGTCCGCCTCGGTGTGAGCGAGGTAAGCCGTGAGGGCGACCAGGAGCACCACCACTAGGGCAGCGAGTCCAAGGAGGAGCCAGCTCGGGTCGGATGCCATGGCCACACGGTATGGGATTGCAGGCCCCGCGTTGTGCGCGTTGCCTGCGCGTCGGACGTTCTGAAGGGTCTATGCGCACCGGGCGCCCAAACATGCAAAGGTATGCCGCCACTCCCGTTAAGCCAGGTCACGGAGTTTACGTCTCGGTATTTGCCTGTTTGAGTGCCCCGGTGTGGTGCCTCAGTGGAGTTGGTCGCCAGTGGGGCTGTCCTAGACGCGGCTGAACGCGTATGCGGTGAGTTGCGGGGAGCACCGACGGCAGGGCGTCACACGTGGTCGGGCTGCCCGATCACGATGGCACGACCCGACGCCCAGCCGATCACTGCTTGAGGGACGGCGAGCAGCAGGAGCATCAGCACGGGCCAGGTCCAGCCACCCGTCAGGTCGTACAGCAACCCGATGGCGAAGGGGCCGATCGCAGCGGCGATCAGATAGCCGATGCCCTGCGACATGGTCGACAGCGCTGACGTGTCGTCCGGGGTCGCGGTGCGCAACACCATCAGGGTCAGCACGAGCGGGAAGTTGCCGCCCAACCCGAGGCCCAGCAGCATGGCCCAAAGCGCCGGCAGCGTGGCCGGCATGATCAGCAGCCCAAGGAACCCGGCGATGCCCAGCGCGCTAAGGACCACGGGGAAGAACCGCTGGTCAGCGCAGCGGGCAGCCCAGCTGGGCACGATCAACGCCATCGGTATCCCGGTCAACGTCACCACCGCCAGCAACAACCCGGCGTCGCCCGCGCTGATGCCTGCCGCGGTGTAGATCGACGGCAGCCAGGCCAACACGGAATAGAAAATGGCCGACTGCAGCGCGAAGAACACGGTGACCTGCCACGCCAGGGGCACCCCCAACAGCGGCCCGATGCCGCCTGTCTTTACGGTGACGTTTTGAGGGCCTTTGCCTCGATGCGGTCGCGCATCGGCCACTCGGGGGGCCCACACCGCCAGCGCGAGGGCGGCGGTGAGGAGCCAGACCCCCAGCCCGATCTGCCAGGTATATGCCGAGCTCAACGGGACCGTGATCGCGGCACCGATCGCCGCCGACGTGGTCAACGTGGTCGTGTAAGCGCCGGTCATTAACCCCGGATGGCGAGGTGCATCCCGCTTAACGAGCACCGGCAGCAGCACGTTGCCCACCGCGATCGCGGCCGAGACCAGCACGGTCCCGGCGAAGAGCATGCTCACGCTGCCGACACTGCGCAGCAGCAGGCCACCCGTCAGGACCAGCAGGGCGAGCGCAGCGGTCGCATCCAGGCCGAGCCGGGCGGTGATCCGCGGGGTGAGCACTCCAAAGATGCCAAAACAGATCACCGGCGCTGCGGTCAGCAACGAGACCTGGATCGCGGACAGCGACAGGTCGTTGGTCAACACATCTAGGACCGGGCCCACGCCGGAGATCGGGCCGCGCAAGTTGATCGCAAGGGCCACGATGCCCGCGACGATCAGCCCGCGCCTGAGCCACCGCGAACGCCCTTGTGTCTGAGCCACGGATCGACAGCCTTTCCACGATGTGTCAGCGATCAACCACCCGACCTTAGGCCCTGCGCTCACCGCATACCCGTGATTGATCACCGAGGAGATGTATGTGGAGGGCGCTAGGCCTGTCCGCGCAGCGAGAGGGACTGCGCGCGACTTGCGTTCCTTCGACGCGACGATCCGCACGCTGCAGAATATGCGCGAAGACGAGACGATGCTGGTCCAGTCCGTTCATCCGGGCGCGGTTTTGCGAGGGCAAGGGGCCGTTTCGGTGGGTGGCGCTGTCGGGCAATCCGAAGGACATCGCGGCGACCGATCAGGCGGTGCTCGACCTCTTCCTCGAGCACGATCATCTGCATAAGTGGATCCGGGGGGCGCAAGATCGGGTGGCCTTTGAGGGGCTGCCCGCGCGGATCTGCTGGCTCGGGCATGGGGAACGCGACAAGGGCGGCGTGAAGCTCAACGACATGGTGGCGTCGGGGGAGGTTGAGGCGCCGCTGGTGAAAGGCCGTGACCACCTGGACTGCGGCTCGGCGGCCAGCCCCTATGGTGAAACCGAATTCATGGCCGACGGCTCGGACGCGATCGCCGACTGGTCGCTGTTAAACGCGATAGTCGACGTGGCCTCCGGAGCGTCGTGGGTCTCGATCCACCATGGCGGCGGGGTAGGAATCGGGCGTTCGCAGCACGCCGGGCAGGTCTGTGTCGCCGACGGCATGCCGCCAGCCCGGCAAAAAATCGAGCGTGTGCTGACCACAACGACCCGATGATGGGCGTGATCCGCCACGTCGATGCCGGCTAACCAGAGACTGACGCGGTTTGCCGCTGACCACGGTGCCCGCATACCGATGCGGGAAGGCACCTCATGACCGTGTGTGCCTTCCCCGGTCGCCGCTCGTGCCCCCGTCACCTGCCTGCCCAATCGTCGCGGCGCCACTCGGGTTTCCGCATGGTGGCGGTTTCTTCGCATTGCGTATCGCCGCAGCAATACGCAATGCGAACAACGCAGCGCAATGCTGGCGTTGACGTAAGCACCGTGCAGGGATGCCGAGATGAGTCAGAACTTCAACCGTATGTGGCCGGGAGTGCCCCCCGAGGTCTGGAACTGATCGAGGATCTAGTGGGCAACCAGTGGGCCTGGTGGGGTGACCCTGACCCTGACAGTGCCGTCGCTGTTGGCCGGCCTGGGATTGCCACCGGCTCACACCTGGACTCCGTGCCTGATGGTGGCGTTTTCGACGGACCTCTTGGCGTCGTCTCTGCGCTTGCGGCCATCGACGTTCTGCGAGAAGCCGGGGTGCAGCTCAATGTGCCCATCGGCATCGTGAACTTCGTGGACGAGGATGGCGCCGGTTTGGGGTGGCCCGCGGTGGCTCAAGAGTGCTGACGGGGGCCATGAGCCAAGGACGAGCGCTAGGGCTCAGCGACGACGAGGCCTCACGATGGCGCAAGCTCTGCGAACGGTTGGCCGGAAACCCGATCACTTTGGTGCTGATCCGCAAGCTTAGGCCCCACCGCTACACGTTCACCTCTCCGAGCAGCCCCGCGAAAATGAGGAGTGCGTGGCGGCCTACGGGCTGACGCCGACCGGGCTCTTGGCGAGCCAGGGTCTGCTGTCCGCGTCGCTGACGGCGGTGCATGCCACCCACCTGACCAGTCACGACATCAACTCACTCGGCAGCGCAGTGGTCCCCGCCTGCTTTTCCCCGACCACCGAACGCGACCTCGCCGACGGCATCGCCCCGGCCCGGAAACTGCTCGATGCCGGGGCCGCGTTGTCACTGGGATCGGACCAACACGCCGTGATCGCCTCATCGAAGAAGCCTGTGCCCTCGAGATGAACGAACGGCTGGCCTCAGGCCAACGCGGCCGACTGAGCCCGGCCGATCTGCTGGCTGCGGCCACCCGGCATACCTCGATCGGTTGGCCCGACGCCGACCCCGCCCAGATCCTGTTTGCCGCCACGGCGAGCGACGTCGACACGGTCGTGGCCTCAGGTCGTACCGTGGTCAGCGAAGGGCGACACGCGTTGGGCGATGTCGCCGCACTGCTCCGCGACGCATTGGCGCCGCTGGTGGACCACAACTGATGCGAGGCAACTGATGGGCATGCTGATCACGGGCATTGGCGAGCTGGTGACCTGCGACGACACTCTCGACGGTGCCGATCACAGCGAGGGCCTGGGCATCCTGCGCGACGCAGCGGTCATCGTTGGACGCGACCCGCAGACCAATGCGTCGAGCGTGCAGTGGGTCGGGTTGGCTGCTGCGGCCCCAGCAGCAGACTGGGCGATCGACCTGGGTGGTCAGGCGATGCTGCCGGGCTTCGTCGACAGCCACAGTCATATCGTGTTTGCGGGGGATCGGTCGGCCGAATTCGCGGCCCGGATGACGGGTCACACCTACGACGGCGGTGGCATCGCGACCACCGTGGCGGCCACTCGCGCGGCCAGCGACCACGAACTGCGAACCCTGCTGCGGGGGCGGGCAGACGAGATGCGCAGTCAGGGCACCACGACGATCGAGATCAAGAGCGGCTACGGGCTGACCGTCCACGACGAGACTCGTATGCTGCGGCTCGCCTCTGAGGTCACCGCAGAAGTCACCTACCTGGGTGGGCACGTGGTGCCGCCACCCTCTGTGACGAGCGGGCCATCGAGGGGTGAGCGGTCGGCATACGTCGATCTGGTCTGTGGCGAAATGCTGGCGGCCGCGCTGCCCTATGCGCGGTGGATCGACGTGTTCTGTGAGCCCGCTAGTCCGCACGCCTTCGACGCCGAAGAGTCCCGGCAGATCCTGTCGGCAGGGGCGGCGGCTGGGCTTGGGGTGCGGGTGCACGGCAACCAACTCGCGCCGGGGCCCGGGGTGCAGCTGGCCGTGGAGTTCGGTGCGGCTAGCGTGGACCACTGCACGTATCTCTCGGGCTCCGACGTTGATGCGCTGGCAGGCGCTCGGGCCACCACGGTGGCCACACTGTTGCCTGGGGTTGACTTCCTAACAAAGTCCCCGTTTCCGGACGGCGGTGCCCTATTGGCTGCTGGGGTTTCGGTGGCGCTGGCCACGGACTGCAATCCCGGCACGTGTTATTCCACGTCGATGCCGTTCGTGATCGCGCTCGCGGTCCGCGAGATGGGGATGTCACCGGCGCAGGCTGTGCGTGCCGCGACGTTGACGGCTGCGAAGGCGCTCCGGCGCGATGACGTCGGGGTAGTGCGCGTCGGAGGTCGGGCGGATCTCGCTGTGCTGGATGC
>JBBQNO010000030.1:0-23711 GCA_038330045.1 Actinomycetales bacterium
CGTCGTCAATATGGTGCGCCAACAACTCGGCGACCTGCCCGGACGGCGCGTGGCCGTCCTGGGCGCTGCCTTCAAACCAGACTCTGACGACGTGCGCGACTCACCCGCCCTGTCGATCGCCGGACAGTTGCACTTGGCCGGAGCCGACGTGTCCGTCTACGACCCCAAGGCCATGCCGAACGCCGCCCAGATCTTTCCCACCCTCAACTATGCCGACAGCGTCGAGACCGCCGTGAAGGATGTCGAAGCGGTATTGCACCTCACGGAGTGGCCTGAGTTCGCAGCGCTGGATCCGCTGGCTCTAGGGCAGAAGGTCCGACGAAAGTTGATCATCGACGGCCGCAACTGCCTCGACAAGGAAGCCTTCCGCGCCGCCGGCTGGACGTATCTAGGTTTGGGCCGCCCCTGACCCACAGCAAGGTATAGCGAGTCCCGGCTGCTCAGCGAGTGATCGGGCGCCGAGTCGGTCACGTTCGGACGGACTAGGGCCCTTTTACGACCGGCGGCTTCGGCTTACCTGGAGGCTTGCGGGGCGGATACTTCTTGCTGTAAGCGGCGAGAACCTCCTTGGGAGGTCCGTCCATGATCAGATACCCGGCCTCCATCCACAGCACCCTCGTGCACATTTCTTTGATCTGCGGAGCCGAGTGACTCACGATAAAAATCGTGCCTGCCGACTCACGGATCGCGGCGATCCGCTCGCTGGCCTTGGCCTTGAACTCCGCGTCGCCGGTCGCCAGCGCTTCGTCGACTACGAGGATTTCCGGGACCGCTGCGGTGGAGATGGCGAAACGCAGACGCGCCGCCATGCCTGAAGAATAGGAACTCATCGGCAAATTGATGAATTCTCCGATATCGGCAAATTCTACGATCTCGTCGAACTTCTCTCGCACCTCGCGACGGGACAAACCTAGGGCTTGCCCACCGATCATGATGTTCCGCGCTCCGCTGAGTCTGCGCATTAGCACCGCATTGACACCTAGCAACGCGGCCCGTCCGTTGAGGTAGATGGAGCCGCTGGTCGGGGGTATGAGCCCCGCTACGGAACGTAGCAGCGTGGATTTGCCCGAGCCGTTGCGGCCAATCAGCCCGATCGATTCACCTTGGTAGGCAACGAAAGAAACTCTTTTGACAGCATGCACGTTACGAGTGCCAACCTGAGTGCGCGCCTGATTTAGGGCCTTCCCAAAAAGTGACGTTCGATCAGACTCCACGTCGCCTCCGGCGCCATAAACCGTGTACACGACGTCGACCTCTGAGGCGATGACCGCTGGCACAGAGTCCTCACTGTCGGCCATACGAGGCCTCCGCCCGCCAGAACGCGATGAATCCCACGATAAACAACAGGATGGCCCACCCTGCCGCCACGAGCCAGGCCGTCCACGTCAACGGATACTCTGCCATCAGCGCCTGCCTCAAGATGGTGAGGGCTACGGCTACTGGTTGATAGGCCAGAACCACTTGAATCGCGCCCTCCGCGTATGCGGTGACGAGGAAGAACACGCCCGAGATGTATCGCAGCATCCGGGTCAACAGTGGGATGAGGTTTGACGCATCGCGGTAGCGATAGACCACCACCGCGGAAATCATCGCCAGCCCTGCCGTCATAACGAAGGTGATAGCGATAGCCACCGGATACAAGAGCCACGACCATGTGACCGGTTCTTTCGATGCCACCGCGATGATGGCGGCCACCGCGAACGCAGGCAGCGCGGCGAACAGTTCAGTCAAGACCACGGAGATGGGCAACACGACTCGGGGGAAGCGCAGAGCCCGCACGATACCCATATTGCCCACGAGGGACCGTGCGCCGTGATTGATCCCTGCGGCGATGAAAATGAAGGAGAACAAGCCGATGATCAAGAACGGAACGTACTTGCCCACACCCCGGTCGGTCTCGAGCAGGAGCCCGAATATCAACAGGTAGGCACCGCCCAGGAGTAGAGGGTTCAGAATTGACCACAACTGACCCAGATAGTTCTGTTGATGCCGTGACACGAAATCAGCAGAAGACATCGTCACCAAAAAACTACGATGACGCCACAGATCGGCCACGTAGGCTCGCAACGAGGGCCGGACGCCAACTTGTTGCATAGCGTGTTGGTGGGCCAAGTCACCGGCTCGCTCCGTCGACAGGCCGGGCAACGAACCGTCTTGATCCGGGCCCCCGAGGGTCACAGTCGTATGACTTTCTCACCCTCTGCAACGCCGCGGGTGTCAAAGAACGCCTGAGCGCCTTGAGCTAGTGCGTTGACGTCGTATCCAATGTGGTTCTGGACCAGGATGGTGAGATCGGCTTCCGCCACCCCTGCGCTGGCGTCCTCCACTCGGACTGCGGAGTCACCCAGCGCGCCCCAGTGGTTGACGTACGGGTCGTGATAGGCAACTTTCGCCCCCTTGGCGACCAATTGTTTGGCCAGCGGCACCGCCGGACTTTCGCGCTGATCGGCGATATTCGGCTTGTAGGTCACTCCGAGCAGCAGGACG
Source organism: Actinomycetales bacterium (assembly GCA_038330045.1). GTDB lineage: Bacteria > Actinomycetota > Actinomycetes > Actinomycetales > Dermatophilaceae > Ornithinicoccus. The sequence continues at coordinate 2,488 of JBBQNO010000030.1, forward strand.
GTCGAGCCGCGCAACGGCTTGGCGGCGTCGTTCAAGATGTCTTGGGCCCGATGCACCACGTACGCAGGCATACCGGAGTTGATCTCTTGAGCCAGCTCCACAAAGCGGAACGGATAGCCCAGACGAGCACGCACCTGGTGCGAGAGGTAGTTCGGGTCGATCGGGATGCAGTGACCACCGACACCTGGTCCGGGATAGAAAGCTTGGAACCCAAATGGCTTGGAACTGGCTGCCTTGATGACGTCCCACAAGTCGATGCCGAGCTCATGGCAGAAGCGTGTCATTTCGTTGACTAAAGCGATATTGATGTGGCGATACGTATTCTCGAGGAGCTTTGCTGTCTCAGCCTCACGGGTGCCCTTGGCTCGCACGACAGTGTCAACGAAGGACCCGTAGAAATTGGCAGCAGCATCTGCACAGTTGGGGGTGTGTCCACCGACCACCTTCGGAGTGTTCTTTGCGCCGTAGGTTGGGTTGCCAGGGTCTATCCGCTCCGGCGAGTAAGCCAGGCTGAAGTCCTGCCCAGCAACCAACCCCCCTGCTTCAAGTTTGGGACGAACTACCTCGTCAGTAGTTCCGGGATAGGTCGTGGACTCCAGAATGACGAGCATGCCGGATTGAAGGTTGCGGGCTACCGCGTCTACTGCCCCCTCCACTGCTCGCAGGTCTGGTCCGCCATCTTCAGAAAGCGGGGTCGGCACACAGATTACGGCCACTTTGGCGTCGGCGATCAACGACTCGTCCGTAGTTGCGGTGAAGCCGGACTCGACCATGTCTGCAATATCAGCGTCCGACAAATCATCCACATGGGAGACCCCGGCATTGAGTGCTTCGACGACACCCTGATTGATGTCGAAACCTCGCACGGTCATTCCGGCCCGTGTGGCCTCCTGCGCCAGGGGAAGCCCGACGTATCCAAGTCCGATAATGACAGCATCGACAGCCACGATGGTAAGACTCCTTGTTTGTGGTGAAGGAGAGCCTGATAACTCCCCAGACTGACACAGTGTGTCAGCGGCGCACCGCTGTGGCATAAACATCGGCATACCGATCAGCTGCTCGTGCCCAGGTGCGTTCTCGTGCGACATATCGCGCCGCGCGCGTCCCGAGATCTCGAACGTGTTCGGGAGCATACCTCAGAGCCATCATTGCCTCAGCCCACGCCACGGGATCTCCGGCCGGGACAATTTCTCCGAAGATTCCCGGCTGGACGATCTCGACCAGGGGGGGAAGATCACTCGCCAACACAGGCTTACCGACCGCCATCGCCTCGAGGGGCTTGATCGGGGGCACGAGGACGGTCACTGGAGTGGACCGACGGGGCACGATGAAGACGTCGAAAGCTGCCAAGTAACTTCGGACGAGCGCGTGGGGCACCCGGCCGGTGAAGATCACCCGCCTCCCCAGTGAATCGGCTTGCCTCTCCAAGGAGGGCCTCGCGGGCCCGTCGCCAACAATCAGCAGCACGATCCCCTCGTCATCGGCGCTATCCAACGCTGCAATGGTGGTGTCCAAGCCTTCGTAGTAATTCAGCGTGGAAACGGTGCCGAAAACGGTGTCCTTGGTTCCGATGCCCAGGCGAGCACGCATCCCGACGCCGTCTAGTAGGGGCCGTATGAACGCTTCGGGCACCGAGTTGGGCACGATGGTCACGCGTGCAGCGTCCACTCCTCGAGCCACGATGTCCTCGGCCATCGCGGCAGACAATGCCACCACCGCATCCGAGGAGTTCATGCACAAGGTCTCGCTCTCTCGCGACCATCGATAAAAATCTGATTGATCGCTTCCACCAGCGCTACGCCATGTCTCCTCCAGGAAGCCCCGCATCTCATAGACCACGGGCAGACCCATTTGACGCGCAGCAATGAGACTCACCTGTGCGTTGTCATGTTTGCTGTGAGCGTGCACGACATCAGGGGAGCACCTCTCGATCACGCGGCTCAGCGCATCGGCCGCCAGGACCGTGCGACGTCGCCCGATAGCGGGCACAGGGCCGCGCGGCAGAAGACGGTGATAGGGCACCCCATCCACCTCCACGTCCGCTCGCGCGCCCAGGACCCCCACATCGGTGGGGTATCCCAGGCGGCTCACGACGTGAGCGTTCAGCCCTGCTGCGCGTTGAGCCATCACAATGCCGTGGGTCCTTATCGTGTAACCGACCTGCTGTTCGGGCAGGGCGTTGCTCACCACGTGCAGAACGGTTTGTGCCGACCCGGACTGCGATGATCGCCGGGGTGCTGGTGGTCTCATCAGTGCGTCGCGCAGCTCACAGGCCCGCAGGTGCTCACTCTGCGCCCCGAGGCGAGCGGACAAGGCACGCGAGCGGACGTCGGGGTATGCCGCGAGCGCAGAGAGGGCTTCACTGAGGTGTCCTTCCTCAGCAGCAATGAGGGCTCTGGTGCGCTCGATATCCGCGGTGGCCTCGCCATTGCCCTTCGTCGTCAGCGCGCTCAGAGCTTCATGGGCCAAGGGCGCGTCGTGCAACACAATGGCCGCTCGAGCCACCCGGGTCAGTCTCTTGTTGCGACGACGCCCCGAACCATCGTCATCCTTCACAATGAGTCTCAGGACTTTTAAGCCTTGGGCCTGTCGGCCCGACGCAGCCAACGACAGCGCGCTGAGATCCGGTCGGATAACGCGCACGGGTGAAGTCGACATGATGGCATGCACCCACGGTGGACTTCGGCGCAATCCGACAGATAGGGCCTTACTGCCCGTCCGCTGAAAGTGATGTTGCATCAGGGAGGCAGCCAGCGGTGCATTGACCAAGACACTCGCCATGGACGGACGATCTGCGTTGACACGCAAAAGCTTCTTGAACATTCCTCACCTCCTTGCTGTGCCGTTCCTGTGGCGAGCACTCTACGCAACACGGGCCGACAGGGGTCCGTATGGCGACTGGATCGTGGCATCCTGTCCGCACCACCCGATCGTCGCCCTCGACCGTTCATAGCGAAGGAATCACTCATGCCCGAACTGGTCCTGCACGTCACCGGAGCTCGTCCCAATTTTCCCAAGGCCGCTCCGGTGATCGCTGCTATCCGACAGCGCGGAATCGCCCAATTACTCGTGCACACCGGCCAGCACTACGACGCCAAGATGAGTGACATCTTCTTCACCCAGTTAGGTCTGCCCGAACCGGATGTCAATCTTGGGGTGGGCTCAGGTGCTCACGGCGCGCAGACGGCAACTATCATGACCGGTCTGGAAGAACTCTTCGTCCAGCGGAAACCATCTCTTGTGGTGGTCTATGGCGACGTTAACTCCACTGTGGCAGCGTCGTTGGTAGCAGCCAAGATGGGCATTCCTACGGCGCATGTCGAGGCTGGCCTGCGATCCTTTGACTTGTCTATGCCCGAGGAGATCAATCGCCTGGTCACCGACCGGCTTGCCGATCTGCTCCTCACGACCAGCGTCGATGCTGTGGCCCACCTGGGCAACGAGGGCGTGCACACCGACCGAATCCACTTCGTCGGCAATCCCATGATCGACACCCTTCTGCGGCTTCGAGAGCGTTTCGATTCCGAAGCGGCTCGCCGAGAGCTCAACCTTCCGGAGCGCTACATCGTGGCGACGCTGCACCGTCCCGGTAACGTCGATCGCCCGCAAGACATCCAGGAGTTGGTCGCTGCTGTGCATGCTGTCGCGGACCAGGCCCGCGTGGTGATCCCGCTTCATCCCCGAGGGCGTGGCCGGCTCGAAGATGCCGGTTTCTTCAATCACCCTGAGTTGCAGGTCGTCGACCCCTACGGTTATCTGGAGTTCATGGGCTTGGTCGAAGGTTCAGTCGCGGTAGTCACCGACTCCGGAGGCGTGCAAGAAGAAACGACGGTGCTCGGGGTACCGTGTCTGACCCTTCGCCCGAACACCGAGCGCCCGGTCACCATCACGCACGGAACCAACCGGCTCGTGACCCGGGCAAATCTCGCCGACCATGTCGGCCACGTGTTATCCACCGGGCCCTTGACAGACTGGCCCGTCCCGCCGCTGTGGGACGGGCGCGCCGGTGAACGTATCGCCGATGTCGTCGCGGGCTATTCGGGCAGGTGAACAGTTCGCGACGCATCTCGACGGCGGGCGCCGACCTCTGGGCCGACGTTGCGAGGCTCGCCAACGACCCAGCCGCACGCGCCTCGGTTGCGCACCGAGCACGCCGACGTATTGAACGCGATCTGTCGGCCCTCCGCGCCCGGCGCGGGCGCATGTCTCTACCGGAGTTTCTCGTCCCCTTGGGCCCTATTGCCAGACCCCATCTGCGGGTCGCAGTAATTCTGGATCCGTTCTCCGCCCTGGCCTTTGGATTTGAGTGGGATCAAGATCCCGTGCCTCGTCTAGGCTGGCAAACGCATCTGGAGGCTCACCCGCCGGACATGCTGTTCGTGGAGTCAGCGTGGGCCGGCAACGAGCGGCAATGGCGACTGTCGATGACCCAGCCCGAGGGGCCTGCCCAAGACTTGGTGGACCTGGTGAGTTGGTGTCGGGACCATCAGATCCCGACAGTCTTTTGGAACAAGGAGGATCCCCCGAACTACGAGATCTTCGTATCCACCGCGGCCCTCTTCGATCACGTCTTCACCGTAGACGCCGAGCGAATTCCGATGTACCGTCACGATCTTGGGCACGAACGTGTTGCCCTGCTGCCTTTCGCGGCACAACCGCGCATTCACTCCCCCGTGCGTACCGGAGCCCGCAGCAAAGGTCAGGTCGCCTTCGCGGGCACCTACTTTGCGCACAAACATCCTGCGCGTCGGCTCCAGATGGAGGTGCTGCTGCCTGCCGCCAAGGAACGTGGCCTGCACATTTTCTCGCGAATGGTGGCGGAAGACTCTCGCTACCGCTTTCCTGCGCAGTACCGCTCTGCCGTGGTCGGTTCACTGACCTACCCCCAGATGCTTGCGGCAGCGACGGCCTACCCGGTCTTTCTGAACGTGAACTCGGTGACTGACTCCCCGACCATGTGCGCCCGGCGGCTGTTCGAGTTGTCTGCCGCAGCCACCACGGTGTTGTCCACGCCTTCGGCCGCCATCGAACCGTTTTTCGGAGAGACGATCACCGTGGTTGAAGACCGGGCGGGGGCCGAAGCCGCATTGAACGTGCTTCTGGATCAATCGGAGTTTCGAGAGCGGCTGGCCTGGCTGGCCCACCGCAGGGTGTTCGACGAGCACCTCTATACGCACCGTGTCGACACCGTCCTGAAGTCCGTCGGTCTTCCGACCTCCTCCTGCGAGCACACGATCTCAGCCATTGTGCCAACGATGCGACCCAACCAGATCGACCACGTCCTGTCGACCATGGCAGGGCAAGTGCATCGTGACCTCGAGCTCGTTTTGGTACCTCACGGTTTTGAGCTCGATGAAGCAAAGATTCAGCGTCGCGCGGCCGCCTTGGGGGACTTCAACCTCGTAGTGCGCAACGCACCAGCAGACTTGACGCTAGGGGGCTGCATGAACCTCGGCGTCCAGGCGGCCTCGGGTCGATTCGTCGCCAAAATGGACGATGACAACACCTACGGGGCCCACTACCTGAGCGATCTGGTCCGTGCTTTCGATTACAGCGACGCATCCGTCGTAGGAAAATGGGCGCACTACGTCCACCTCGCGGCGACGAATGCCACCCTTTTGCGGTTTGGCCCTTCAGAGCATCGCTACGTCAAGCTCGTGCAGGGTGGAACGATCTTGGCCCACCGGAGTCTTGCCGCCGATGTGCAATTCGAGGACCTGCCCCGACGCGTGGACACCACGTTCCTGGACAAAGTGCGGCGCGATGGTGGCAGGGTGTATTCCGCAGATCGATTCAATTTCATCTCACGCCGAGCCGCACATACCGAAGGGCACACGTGGGGAATTACGGATCAAGAGATCATGACGCGCAGCTCTCAATTGCAGTTCTACGGCGATCCCATTGATCACGTCAGTCTCTGAGTCCGGGTGTCCGACCCGCGCCATGCCGACGCTGTCATAGTCTGGTCTCTATGTCGTTGTTAAAATGGGTTCTTAAACGAGCCGATCGACTTGTCGTGCTGAGTGTGGGCGTCATCCTGGTCATGGTCGTTGCGGTGTGTGCCGTGTTGTCATGGTGGGCGGCTGCTCTGATCGCCCTCGCCTTCCTCCACCTCGTCATGCTTGCGGTTGGACTGCACATACTTCCCTTCCACGGCGTGCCGCCAACCCAGACAGCTCCCTCGACTGCCGCGGTCAGTGATCTCGAACGGCGCGTGGAGCTCCTCAGCACCCGAGTCATCACCAGCAACGAGCGAGCACGCGTGGAGATTCTTGATGCACTCGCAGATCAGCGACACGAATCGGGCGATGCCGCCCCATGAGCCAAAGCTCCCGCGACGAGCTCACCGAACAAAGAGCTGTTGGCCTGACCGATTCTCAGATCGTTCCCTTCATCGATTTCGCGTTGCGCACCCGCAGCCCGCTTGCCCGAGACGTCATCCGTCGTCGGGCACTAGTGGGCTCCGCGCACAGGGTGACCCATCTTGAACGCGACATGCCAGACCTGGACAGGGTCAATCTAAACCTCCTCTGGGGATCGGCTTGGGCGCGGATGACAGCCCTCTGGGACACCGACGAAGACCGCCTTGAGCGGGCGGCCGCGATCTTCGATGCCATCCTGGATCAGCACCCGGCTCGCAGTCTCCCGCAAGACGCTGCCGCCTGCTACGCACAAACCCTGCTGCGCCTGGGCCGGGACCAAACCTTGCAGACGCTGCTTCTCACCCTCGACCTCAAAGACATGGATCGGTGGTGCCTGCGGACGGACCTGTTGAATCCGTGGCGCCGCGACCCGGGCTCTAGCGAAGTAGGTCCGGAGCACGTCAGCGCTTGGTCTGTCGTGTTCAACGAGGTGCTCGACCAGGAGTTGTCCCGCGTCAAGCTGCTCGATGACGTATCGAGCAGCTCGTGGGGGGCCGTTGCGGATAACGCACGTGTCGAGGTGACGCCATACCAACGCCTAGCCGCACCCACGAAGTCTCCGACCAAAACGTCGAGGTCCCCGCGTGATCTGGTGACTGTCGTCATGTCCGCCTACAAGCCCGGGCCCGATCTGCATACCGCGGTCCGATCAGTGCTGGCTCAGACGTGGTCGGACTTCGAACTTCTTATCGTCGACGATTGTTCGGGCCCCAACCATACGGATCTCCTGCGGGATGTCGCGGCCCAGGACGCCCGGATCAAGATCATCACCGCGGAGGTCAACGCCGGCACGTATGCCGCGCGTAACCTTGCGCTTCAGCACGCGCGGGGGCGCTACGTCACGTTTCAAGACTCCGACGACTGGACCCACCCTCAGCGCATCGAAGCGCAGGTTCAACCCCTAATCGACAACGTCAACGTACTGGCCAGTCGCTCGCGGACGCTACGCGCCTACCCGGATCTGACGATGACGTACGTCGGCTACTCCCCCGAGCGACTCAACGCCTCGTCCCTTCTCTTCGAACGTGAACCCGTCATCGCCGCTATCGGTGGTTTCGACGAGACCCGCAAGTCTGCGGACATGGAGTTCCCGCTGCGGCTGAAGGCGATGCTTCCCGGGAGTGTTCGGGACCTATCCCATCCCGCTCCCCTCGCCATCACCCAATTACGCTCAGACTCGTTGTCGCGCTCTGATGCGGTGCCGGGGTGGACGCGGTGGGACAGAATCCACTATCGGGACGCCTATCTGGAATGGCACGAACGCCTGAAGCATGGACGCTCCCACCCGAACCGGCGGCTTGCGGGCCGACGCGCATTTCCCTTGCCCAATCCCGACTGGTCCCTGAAGCGCGCACCCGACAGCTCACGATCGTTTGACGTAGTGGTTCTCGGCGACTTCCGCAACAATCACCCTCGCAGTTCCCTGAGCAACAGCGTCGTAGAGTTGGCCCACGACGCGGGCCTACACGTCGGTCTCGCGACTCGAGAACTGCCGGAGCCCCTGTCCACCCGTCGGCCTGCTTTTTCTCGCCAGACTCAACGCATGATGAGCGAGCAACGCGCCACCTTGACTCACGTCGATCTTCCCGACGTCACTCGAGCGCTCCTCATCACCGAGCCTGAGGTGTTGCTCCATCTGGCTGGCCCTCCGTCGTTGCGCACCGAAAAAGTGTGGGTATATGTTTCGGGGGAGGACCTCAGCCGCTGTTCCCTCATCGAATCGGAGGTGAAACGGCACTTCGGCCGGTCGCCGTTGTGGATCCCGAAAAGCCGGGTAGCCCGTGATCAGCTCATCGATCGATGGGGAGTGACGCAGGTCCACTCAGAGGCGGTGCCGATAGGTGTTGTCGCGGATCTCCTGCGCGTCCCCGGACCCGACCGTGTCCACCGCGACCTCATCGTCATCGGCCACCACCTTCCCGACCGCGCCGCCTACTGGCCGTCAGGGCAAGCGGTGCTGCAGGCCTATCCAACGACGTGTGAAACCGTCCATCAGCCGGACAAAGCTCACCCAATACGCGACGTGGCGCAGATCGACGTGCGGATGTTGGCCGGGGTGGCTACGGGCACACGGGCGCTGCGTTTGGATGTGCCACCGCCGGGTTGGTGCTCTCTGGCCGGGACCGGGATGTCGACGCGCGAGTTTTTGAATCATCTCGACGTGTTCGTCTATCAAGGGCCATGGAACGTCGCGGCTCACGTGGCCGCACTGGAAGCCATCTCTGCGGGGCGACCCACGGTGCTTCCGTTGGCAGCTTGGGATGACCTCGGGCACGCTTCATGTTATGCCGCAGCCCCCGAGGTTGAGCACACCCTGGCGCGCATTCGGGACGAGCCTGGCCTTCGCCAAGACATGATCCGCCGAGGTACGCAGTTCCTGACGGCCCTTTCCGCGCCGTGGGCCTCACTGTTCGGAACGCTGCCTCGCGGGACACACCTCGAACCGACGAAGAAGAGTTGATCACGCTGTTCATCACCAGACGCAGGCTTGTCGATCGCACCAAGCGCACTCTGCTGCCCTACCTACGCCGCCTGCCGGCGGAGCGTGGGCCGCAACGGCTGCGCGTTCGCGTCCGCGCAGCCCGTATGGATCACATACGTGCCTTAATCAGACGCCGCCCCGGACAAGCCTTAGACCTCATTCACAGCGAGCTCGCTCAGGATCCTTCCAATACGGCGTTGCTGCGAATGGCGGCGTTGGCCGCGAGTCGATCCGGCTTTTTAGATCTGGCGGCCAACTACGACCGGCAAGCCATGGAAGGTGGCTATGCCTCCGTCGGCGACCTCTTACGCCTGCGCAAGTACGCACTGGGTCACAAAGATATGGATACCGCAGTCCGCGCAACCGAATTGATCAGCCACCTTGCTCCACGGAACGCACAAGAGGTCAAGCGCGTCGCGCAGGCTCTGCGGCGCTATCCGGCCGGGACCTTGCGTGCCGTCGCGCAACGATCTGCCGAAAAGTATCCAGGCCTGGATCTTGACGCCCTGTACCGCCACGCGGACGAGAACGAACTCGTCGCTGCACTGCGAGACAATTCCTCTAGCGGGACGGATTCGGCCTCAGTCTTGGTTCGCCAACTGTTGGACCGTGGTGGAAGCCACGATCAAATCCTCATCCGCGCGCTGGGTCGTGGCCGGGGATGGGCGCTGCTGAGCGCCGTTAGCCAAGAGATGAGCCCCGAGTCGCAGGACCGCGTGTCCCTCTCCACGTGGCGCCACGTGGCCGACCGCGCGCGAGTCGCTGGGTGGAGTGACGTTTCTGCGCGCCTGGCCCGCATCATCTTGGACAAAGACCCGCAGGACGAAAGGGCGCGTAGGTGGATCGGGGAAGGTGCGGACGTCACCCATGTCCTGACTCACGGCTGGCAATATCCACCTCGACGAGCCGCTTATGACGGCGCCCGGCGCGACGCCGCGCTCGAAGTGTTGGGGCAGTCCTTACCGCTGCGCTCCGGGGGCTACGCCACACGCTCACACGGCATCCTGACGAGCCTTCGGGACCGTGGATGGGATATGACCGCCGTCACCAGGTTGGGGTTCCCCTTCGACCTCTGGTGGTCGGCTGATGACCCGCGCGAGCCCCGGCCCATCGACGTCATCGACGGCATCCCGTATCACCGCCTCCTCCTCGACGGAGTGCGTGACTATCCAAGAACTCCTCTGGCGCCGTATATTGAAACCTGCGCGCAGGGCATTGCCAGCTTGGCTCAGCAACAAGGCGCCGGGCTGATTCACGCGTCCAGTCTGTACGACGTCGGCATGGCCGGGTTGACGGCTGCACGTCGCCTCGGAGTGCCCTTCGTCTATGAGATGCGCGGTCTCAAGCAGCTGCTGGAGGAAGCCCGCGACCCACAGTTTGCAGTGTCCAGCCAGGACGCCTACCTCGACGTGTTGGAGTCATCGGTGGCCCGCGAAGCTGACGCGGTGCTGGTGATTACCGATGCCTTAGGGCAGCGGATGGTCGACATGGGTGTCGACGGCGACAAAATCACGGTAGTCCCCAACGGTGTCCACGTCGACCGTTTTGTGCCTCGTCCACGAGATAAGGCACTCGAAGCCGAACTCGGCGTTCGCGACAAATGCGTCATCGGATACGCCGGCGGATTGGTGCACTACGAAGGGCTGGACCTTCTTTTCGCCGCCGTCGCCATGCTCCTGGCCGAAGGCCGGGCGCAAGCCGAGTTTCACGTCCTTATCGTGGGTGACGGCGCGCACGAACGCACGTTACGCAAGGTGGTCGAGGAACTCGGCATCTCGAGCGTCGTGACGTTCACCGGTCGTGTCCCGCACGAGGAAGTAGAGCGATACCTGTCGCTGGTGGACATTACGCCCTTTCCGCGTGCGCCAATGCCAGTGTGCGAATTAATCTCGCCGATCAAACCCTTCGAGGCGATGGCCATGGCGAAGGCGGTGGTCGTTTCGGACGTCGCCGCATTGACCGAGATCGTCACCGAGGGCCGCACAGGACGCGCCTTTGCCAAGGGAGACTCCACGGCGCTGGCCCAAGTCCTAGCTGAACTGCTGGATGACCCTGAGCAACGTCAGCGACTAGGCGCTGAGGCACGAGAGTGGGTTCGCGCCGAGCGCGATTGGTACAACATCACTGCATCGGTGGATCAGGTCTATCGCCAACTGTTGGGCTAGACCGTCCAGCCCGCACCTCCTCGTAGATCGCTTGGTAACGAGCACCGTTGTGAGACCAGTCCCGTTCGCTGAGCACCCAAGCTCGCGCGGCGTCAGCAAGGCCCATGCGTCGAGTCGGATCCTCAATGAACTCCATCAGCACCTCGGTCAAGGACTGCGCATCACCGGTGGTGAAGGTCGCTCCCCGCTGACCATGCCCGGTGATCTCCGCCAGTGCTGGCAGATCGGAGACCACTAGGGGAATGCCCATTGCCATAGCCTCGTAGGGCTTGAGTGGGGTGACCAAGCGCGCCGCCCGTTCATCGACTCGCGGCACAACGAACGCGTCGTACAGCGCGTAATAATCCAACACCTCGTGGTGCGGGACCTTTCCCGTGAAGACGACACTGGCCCCAGCTCCACGCTCCCGAGCGTGCTTTTCCAATGCCTCACGTCGGGCTCCATCACCGACAATCAGCGCGACGGCTTCGACCCCACGATCGCGCAACTCCACGGCCGCGTCGATCAACAACTCTTGCCCCTCGCGATAATGGTCGAGGTTGGATACGTAGCCGAACACAAAGGCAGTCCCCAGTCCCCACCGCTGCACCAGATCGGCAGAGCGCTCCCGTGGCTCAAAACGAGCCGTGTCCACTCCGTTCGGCACCACGTGCACACGTTCAGGCGGCACTCCTCGGTCGACGATGTCTGCGCGCATGGACTCCGACAGCGTGATCACCGCATCCGCCTCGTTCATGCACCGCGCCTCCGTGTCGTATCGGCGGCGATAGACCTCCGACTGCTCGGCCCACGCGGTGTCCGACGTCCACAGCGACTCGAAGAAGCCTCGAACCTCGTAGACCACAGGCAAGCCACAGTGCCGACCTGCCGCCAGGGTCACCAGCGCTGAGTCGTATCCACGATGACCAGAGTGTGCGTGCAGGATTTCAGGCTTCTCTTCCTCGATGACTGGGAGAAGGGCGTTGGCCCAGTCATTGAGATAATCATCCAATGGCTGTTTAGCCGGCACCGCCTCGCGCAGTAGGCGCCGATACCGGATGCCGTCGACCTCGTCCTCCTGCGCCGCATCACTGATGCCAACCGACATCGGGAAGTCCAATGAGGTGACACCGATCGGATCAAGACCAGCCCGCTTCTGACCGGTCAGCGAATACATGGTGCGCATCGTGTAGCCGCTCTGCCGATGCGGCATCGAGATCTTCAGCACGTGAAGGATGCGACCCGCCGTTGTGTCGGTCCGCTCACCGGCCGCTTTGCCGGTTGAGGTAAGGGTAGGGGCCCAGTCGGTAGCGGTCTCGCGCCATCGCCCCTCAGTGGCGGCTGCGCTGGCCGAGACGGCCGCGCCCGGCCACTGCTGTTTTTCCAGGGCGAGGGCACGCCGCTGCACACTGATGGCCCCTGCGGACGAGGCACTTGTGCGCACCTGCTTCACGAACGGCCGATCACCGCAGTGTGTATGCCAGTGCTGCTCCACCCAATCCATCGCTGCCTGGTGGTCGCGAGCGGCGGTCAAAGCCTGCAATCGACTCGTCGGTGCATCGTCATCTGTCGACCTACCTGGAGGCGTCTGCGACATCCGAGGGCCCCCACGCCCCCATCGTCGCCGCAATCGAGATAGTGCGGTGCGCAATCTGGTCACTCGCCGAGAGTATCTTGGGCGCTCCCACGAAGCTTGATGACGCTGCGCATGCGCTGCAACGTGTCGTCCGATGGCGCCAAGTCCAAGAGCTGTGCTTGGGCCGTCCGGGCCGCGCGTTGCCAGTTCTCCAGCGTGCTCGACTCTCGTATGCGGTCCGCAGCTTGAACCGGAGTCACCACGACCCAATCGGGCGTGAACGTGCGTGCCGCCGCATCCAATGACGCGAAGATCGGCCAGTCGCGAAGGATCGGCACGGCACCAGAGGCGACTCCTTCGGCAAAGGCGATGCCATAACCTTCCCGCCGCGAGCAACTGAGGACGAAGCCCACTTCCTCGTAGAGTTCATGAAGGCTAGAAGTAAAGCCCCGTATCTCTACGTGGTCTTTAAGACCTCGATCCGCCAATCGACGGGCAAACTCCCGCTGGTAGCGCAGCCCCGATGCGGACGGGAACGAGGCAAATTGTCTTCCTACCAACAGCAACCGCCAGGACCGGTCATGTTTCAAAAGCTCCTCCAACACCTCCAGTGCCCAAACGGGATCCTTCACTCGCTGCGCCCAGCCGACCAGCGCTAGCGTGCGTTGCGCCTCATGCCGTTTGGGTCGTTTGAACTTTGACCTATCAATGTAGTTAGGAATTACATGCAGGCGTGCGTGTTCAATCCTGTGGCCGAGGATCTGCACCACCAAGTCCTGCATATGCGGTGCCGGAAACACGATGTCGTCAACCCGGGACCAGTCCAATAGGTGAATCCAACCGCTAAGAACATCGACCCCGTGGAAGCGAACGATGAGTTGCGCCGCTTCTGGGGCATTGCACGACGCCCACACGGCCCCCGGATCGGACCAGTCGGCAATCACCACCTCTGCCTGCGCTAGCACCGCCAAGGCTGGCTCGATCTGCTGCCACTGCGGCGACCGGTCCGGCTCAAGAAGGTCAGCGATAGCACGATCGTCTAACTCCATGCCGCGGAAAACGGAGGCGTGCTTGCGCATGTTGAGAACGTCAACTTCGGCTCCCGGAATGGCCCGCGCAGCCACCACCCAAGCCTGATCGCGTAAGGGGTAGACACCCGGCAAAACGACTACCCGCCCCGTGCGACGTGCGGCCGGATGCGCCGATGCGCCACCCCGGCCGCGCGCCTCGATGACCCGAAACACCCCACTGCGGCACCACGGCTGCAGGTAGCGCACAGGATCGGCCACCATTTCGGAACGCAGACCGTCGGAGTGGAGCTCGCGGTGGAGGAGTAAGGCAAGCGTAAGTCGCGCGAACCGCGCCGCGCGGTCGGAGTCTTTATCGCGTAGAGCCTCTTCAGCAGCGCTCATCGCTGCTGCACAAACACTCTGGACCGACGAGGAGCTCACGCCATGCAGCGCGAGCTCCAGGTAAGTGAGAGCCGCTTTCACTATCGGGTCTACTTCTCCAGGAGGCATCCCCCGATCGATCTCCGCCAACTCGAGCAGAACCGCGTAGGCGGGTGCAGACCCTCGGCTCCGAGCGAGCTGCGCCGCCAGATCCTGGACCATTCGACTCGGGAGCGAACCGGGAAGGCGTAGGGGCCCCGAATCGCGGGATTGCAGATGGTCCGCGAGCGCTCCGACCGCCGTCAATTCGGAAGGGTCACCCAGCAGCGCTGCGCTCATCATGGTGGCGCACCTATCCCGCCACAGCTGCTCGGTCATGACCTTGGTAGCAGCAGAAGCACTGAAGAACGGAGTTCCGGGAGCGAAATAGTCCGCCCACCGCTCCCAGTAGTCGGCCTGTTCATCAAGGGCGAAGACCAGGTCCGCCTGGCGCATCAACCTTTTGAACTTCGGATCGTACTTAGCCACGGTGATCTGCTCGATGAGCTGTCTGCGATCACGCCCCGCAACCCGCCGATGCAACGCTTTCAGACGTAAGAACCGGCGAAGTCTCGTAGCCCTCGAGGCGTTTTTGACTTGACTCGGGTCGAGCCGGTAACGAGCGAGGCACTCAGGAGGGGCGCCGTCGTCGTCGTGAATGAATGCTAGTGAGAGGCTGTGCCCGCCCTGAATCAGCGCGTTCATATTGTCGCTGTACTCCCGCGCAGCTGCGGCCCGGTACGTCAGTAGCAGCACCCGACGCCGCTCCCCGATACGTTCACCCTCGCTCACCGAAGCGGACGGAATAGACGATTGCGGCATGCCTGCCAGTATGTCGCAGCGCGAGCCCACGAGCGCATGCCTGACGCGATCAGGGCGTACCCTGGGTGCGTCCCTTAAGCCGTCGGCGTCGTCCCGGTTTCTATTCGTCCCGAAAGAAGGTTGCGCAGGTGACCTCCGCTGCCCACAATCCGCCCCCTAGCGCAATGAGAGGGGACATTGAAGGTATGCGAGCCATCGCGGTGGGCATGGTGCTGCTTTACCATGCGCAGGTGCCCTGGGTGGTCGGTGGCTTCGCGGGGGTCGATGTATTCTTCGTCATCTCGGGTTTCCTCATCACAGCGTTGCTCATCCGCGAGATTGATCGATCTGGGACGATTTCAATTCTTGGTTTTTATGCGCGACGTGCGAGGCGCCTTCTACCGGCCGCTACGGTCGTGCTCCTTTTCGTGGCGATCGTCGGTCCGTTAGTACTCTCCGCCTCCGTCCGAGCGGACCTCGGTCGCGACATCTTGGGTAGCACTTTCTACGTCGTCAACTGGGTTCTAGCCGCTCGATCCGTAGACTATTTGGCCGAGGACAACCAAGCCTCAGCGCTGCAGCACTACTGGTCGTTGTCCGTCGAAGAACAGTTCTACGTCATCTGGCCGCTGCTGATGATTTTCGCGGTCATCATGGCTCGCCGCTCAAGGATCTCCAGGTCTCATCTGATGGGTGCCTTGATGCTCGCGATCACTGGCGCCTCGCTTCTCTTTTCCATCGTCCATACCGCCTCCTCTCCCGGCACTGCATACTTCATCTCCACGACGAGGGTTTGGGAGCTCGGGGTCGGTGCGTTGCTTGCCCTGGCGTTGCCCAAATTGCAGCGCCTGCCACGAGCAATTTCTCAGATCACGGCACTCGGCGGCCTTGTGGCAGTGGGTTTGTCGGCGGTGATGATCACATCGGGGACCCCCTGGCCCGGCTCCGCAGCCCTTCTCCCCGTGCTCGGCACCGCAGCAGTCATCGCGGCAGGCTGTGCTCATACTGAAACGCTCGCGGGACGCCTTTTGGGCGTGGCGCCCATGCGATTCATCGGCGGCTTGTCCTATTCCCTATATCTCTGGCACTGGCCGCTCTTGGTTTTCGCCGAGGAGATGCGACCAGAAATCAGCCTCACCGACCGAATCGTCATCGTCGTTGCGGCGGTGGTCTTGGCCTATCTGACAAAGCGCTTCATCGAAGATCCGATCCGCTTCGACCGTAGGATCGCCCGCAAACCGAGGGCTGCGCTGCTCGGCGCCGGAATTGCGATGACCGCCACAACCGCAGCCGCTGTTGCTCTCGTGTTGAGCACGCCTACTCTCGCCGATGAGGCACCCACCGCGGCAGTCGGTGCGGAAGCCCTTGCAGGTGACAAAGCGGCAACAGACGATGAGACGAACGTGGCTCTACCGACCTCCGGTCCGGTGTATCCAGAGCCAGCTCTGGCACCTGAGGATGTCCCGGAGCTTTACACCGATGACTGTCAGGTTCCGCAAGATTCGACCGATGTCGTGACGTGCGACTACGGAGATACCACTGCAGATCGTGTTATTGCCTTGGTGGGTGACTCCAAAGTGGGGCAATGGCTCCCAGCTTTCGATGAGATCGGCCAAGAGCAGAGTTTCGTCGTGCGAACCTACACAAAGTCCGCGTGCACGTGGACAGACGCCACTCTGAGACTTCAAAACGAGCCATACGACGATTGCCAGGCGTGGGGTCAACAGGTCAAAGCCGAACTTCTGGGAGGAGATCAACCTTCGGTGGTTGTGGTTTCCGGCGGGTCCGACAAGGCTATCGACGCCGCAGGAGGGGTATCGACGTCGGCTCTGGTCGAAGGCTATGAGCAGTACTGGACGCAAGTCATCGCCGCGGGTATACCAGTCGTCGCGCTCGCCGATAACCCTCACCCTGGTTTCCCCGTCTACGAATGCGTAGAGGACCACCCAGACGACTTCAGCCAGTGCGATTTTGAGGCCGCAGAAGGGACTGGGACGCCAGCCCTCCGCGAGGCGGTCGGTCTGGTCAAGGGCGCCTCAATGATAGATCTCACGGATCGAATCTGCCTCGAAGAACGATGCCCCGCCGTCATTGGTGGCGTGTTGGTCTACCGACAGGGCAGCCACATCACCGCAACCTACGCCCGGACCCTCCGAGCGGACCTGGAAGCCGAGTTACTACCTCTTATCGAGGATCCGCCAACGCAAGAGTGAGGGCAATTTGGTCGCGGGTGCCGTCCTAAAGTGAATCCGTGGTTCCGGTGGGTTCCGATGGCGGGTTCAGCGCCCTGGGTAACCATGACGCTTGATTTCGCCAAGTAGCCTTACACGGCACAAATCCTTTCGACCCTCGACTCAAGGGGGTCACTGCGCTGAAGAGAAAACGGGTTGCACGACGCTCTGCTCTGATGGCGTTGGCCATTTCAGGCATCACACTGGCGTCGCTACTTTGATCGATCCAACGCAAGGCGACCTCTCCGGAAACGGCCAATTTCGTGACGACGACCAGAGTGTGGGAGCTCGAGTCCGCACCTACCTCAAGTCTGCTTGTGCGTGGACTAATGCGACAACCGTGACCAGCGGATCGCCATACACAGAATGTCGGACTTGGGGACAGAGAGTTCTGAGGAACTCACAGGTCCAAACCGACCTGACCCTGTCATCACCACGGCCTTGCGGGCCAAGGCGTCGAACGACTCCGAGACATCCCAGTCGGGCAAAGCGCTCGTTGCTGGCTATCAGTCCCACTGGTCCAAACTCGTAGCCGCCGGGGTGCCGGTTGTGGGGCTTTCGGACAACCCCCATCCCGGTTCTGAGATCTATACGTACGTAGCCGAAAATCGAGAGAACTTCCGTGCCTGCGACTTCCCGATCGAGGAAGGTAGCGGTACGCCCGCGCTGCGCCGGTCTGCCGAGAAAACCGTGGGAGCGGAGTTCGTCGACCTCTCACCCTGGCTGCGTATAGAGGATCGCTGCCCACCGGTGATCGGAAAGGTGCTGCTATACCGCCAAGGTAGCCCCCTCACAGCGGCGTACGCAGAGACGCTGTCGCCTGTGCTGAACGCTGAGATCCCGGCCGCCGAACAAGAGTCACGGGAAGCCACTTCTGCTGATTAGTTCGGACGAAATCGCCACAAGCCCCCTGGACCCGATGCCGGTGCCGGAGCTGCCGACTATGCCACCCGATCGCAGGTCCGGGACTGGCCGAGACTATCGACCGCGCGACCTCCACTCTTTCGTTCCCACGGAACCTCCAGATCCTCCGCGACGTCACACCGTCAGGCTTTGCAACAGAGGGCTCGCCGATACGTCTTTGGTCTGTTCGGCACACCTGTGGTGCTGGTGGCTGCTGGCTGCGGGTCGGCAGACACTTTCAGCGGGGCACCAAACTCCTCGACCAGGGCTGTTGCGCGGGTGATCTTCGCTCCTCTCGACGCGCCCGCATTGGACGAGGTTGTGGCAGAGGCGGACACTATGGGTTGAAGCTCCTCCGCGAGGGGGTCGAGCCCACGACGGTCACGTCGCCGCGAGTTTGCAGGTAGCGCTGTCAATGGCCGCCGAGGGGGCGGAAGGTCCGACGTTGGACGAGTTAGAATGGCCGCTGTTCTTCGCTTACATCGCCGACCCCCGCAAAGGCGTCGACTCCTCATGAGCGTTAGAACTGAGGTCGAAGTGCGAGCTGGCTCGAAAGGCATCTTTACGGCTCTCCTGACATGAATGTGGGTGGGTTCACGTTTGATGTGGGAGGTCGAGTTTGACTGGTCCGCAGGCGAGCATGATCAGGGCCAGGGCGGCTTGTGGGGTGTGGAAGCCGTAGGCGCGTTTGGTGATCGTGCGTGCCTTGTTGTTCGGCCCTTCGTGGCATCCGTTGGCCAGCCGCGGGTGACGGCGGCGGCGATGCCGTCAGCGTGTCGGCGGATGGTACGGGAGGCCTTGACGAAGGTAGGCGGTCGGGATCGTTGGGCTCGAGAGCACCGGGTGAGCAGGTCCATGATCGTCTCGGGGTCCAAGTCGCCGGCGAAGATCGCCCGAAGGGCCTCTTTAAGCTGATAGGCCCGCCACAGCGCCCCGCCTTGTTTGCGCAGGCCAGCCAGGGTGTCTGCCCGCTTGTCGGTCAGGTCGGCAGGGTTCTTGCACAGCGCCCACCGGCAGCCCTTGTACTTGCGGGTGATGCTCTTGTCGGGGAACCGTCGGGCGGACCTGCCAGGCCTGGCGGCGCACGACGTCCAGGGCCTCTCCAGCTACTTTTACGACGTGGAAGGGGTCAAAACAGATCACCGCTTGCGGGGCGCGGGCACGCACGGCCTTGGCGTAGGCGGGTCCCAGGTCCATCGAGACCGCCTCGATTCTTTCCGCTCCGCCGGTGGGCGAGTCGTCGAAGAACCGGTCCAGGGCGGCTGCGTTCTTGCCCGCGGTGCCCAACACGATCTTCGAGGTGTCGTGGTCGAAGACCAGAGTCGGGTACCTGTGGTGCTTGCGCCAAGAAATCTCATCGACGCCGATGTCGAACAACCCGGTCAACCTGCGGGTCCAACTTCTCCGCCAACACCCGCTCGCACATCACCCCCACAGTGCGCCAGGCCACCCGGGGCGAACGTGGACACCGTGGTCTTGTCGGCCCGGGTGGTCAACCACACCACCAGGTCCTCGAAGTCGGTGGTGAAGCCCGAGGCGGCCCGGGCGAACGGGACAGCCTCGGTCAGCACGCCGTGCTCCGGACAGTCCAACCGGCGCCGCCGCATCCGCAGCCAACACTCACGTCTGCCCAGGTCAAGGTGCCTCCACCGGGAATCCACACCTCGCCGGTCATAGGCCAGGCTGGTCGTGAAATCACACCGTGGGCAGGCCAACCAACTCCGTCGAGAAGCCACCTGCACCACCACCGGACCACCCCGGCCCAGGTCGACGTCGATGACCCTGACCCCATCGATCCTCAGCGGGCGGTTGACTAGAGTCATAGCGCGCACGGGTGGCTCCCAAGATTCAAGGTGTAGGAACTTTCGAACCCACGAGCCGCCCGTGCCGCACCCCTCACCGCCACCCCGCCCACCACTGGCCACAGCACACTGACCACATTCATGTCAGGAGAGCCATCTTTACGGGCTCTTCACAGGTGCGGTGGGGCGGGGGGTCCCGCACCTGGCACCTGTGAAGAGCCGTAGAGCAATGTCAGCACCGCTGAGTTCAGTCGACGAACGTCTTCAGCTCAGTCAAAACTCCGGCTGACACCGCCTTCGAGCCGCCGATGACGATAATACGGCCGGGGTTGAGATAGATCAAGGTATCCTTCGTGGCTGTGGGTATCCAGTCGGGGTTTGTCAGCAGGATCGGAGCCGAATCGGTTGCACCGCGAGCCGCCCCCGCTAAGGCGTCTGGATAGTCCTCAGCAGTAGTCAGATAGACCACGTCGAGCCCCTTGGAGTAGTAGCCGGCCATGCTGGCCGACGTCCCGTAGAGCCCACTCCCGCTGACCCGCTGCACGCTGCTGCTAGAGGCATAACCCTGGAGGTCTCGGGCAACCCCAGTGTTCACCGCAGCGGTGCTGCCCACCACAACGATCCGACTTGGATTCAGGGCACGCAATGCGGATCGGGTCGCCGAGGGCAACGAGTCCTTGCGCGTCAGCAGGACGGGCGCTTTGTTCAGCCCCGCGCGTGCCGCAGCGGCCAAGGCGTCCGGATAGTCACTCCCGGTTGCTATGTAGGCCACCGAGGGCCAGCTGCCAAACTGGGCAGCAACCGTGGCCGCTGTTTCGTAGCGGTCGGCCCCACCGAGGCGGGTGACCCCACCGCTGCCGGCGTAGGGTCGAAGAGCGCGTGCCACGTCGCTGCTCACCGCGGCCCTGCCCCCAACGACGTAGATCTTTGGCGGTTGAATTCGCTGCAGCTCTTGAATGGTCCGGGACGGGAGCGAGTTCAAGCGGGTCAGCAGGATCGGGTCATTTTTCGATCCAGCACGAGCCCCGGCGGCAAGTGCGTCCGGATAGTTTTCACCGGTAGTCACGTAGACGTCCGATCCCCTCGGGGAAAGCGAGGCAACCTCCGCGGCCGTTTCGTAGCGATCTTCGCCGGCGATCCGGCTGACCGCCGAAGCGTTCTTCTCCATGTAGGCCCAGGTCGCGTTGTCCAGTACGCCGGTCCACGGCAAATTGTTCTTCGACTGATAGTCCAGCAGTTTCGACAACGTGGTGGGTCCAAATGATCCGTCGACACTCGAGCCGGTGAAGCCGAGATAGCCCTGGGCCAGCGCGACATTGCTGTTGCTGGCATTGGGCAACGTGACCGGATAGGACGAAGCAGGTGGGTTGGGGAGGTTGGTCGAACAGGATCGGGTGTTCTTGCCCTTGTATCGAGGCGCGTACTGACCAGCA
>JBBQNO010000031.1:0-22501 GCA_038330045.1 Actinomycetales bacterium
GTCACCTTAGTCGTAGCGTTGGCTCGGATGCGGTCAGCCGCCGGGCCCTGGACCGTCACGCCATGGCCCATGACGCCTCGAGTTACCTGCTCATCCCTGAACTCATCGTTTGGCCGACGTCGGCCGATCAAGTGGCGGCGGTCATGCGCGCCTGCGCAGCGTCGGCGGTGCCCGTGGTCTTTCGCTCCGGTGGCACGAGTTTGTCTGGGCAAGCCATCAGCGACGCCGTGATGGTCGACACACGGCGCCACTTTCAGGGTGTTGAAGTGCTTGATGAAGGCAAAAGGGTCCGGGTGCTACCCGGGTCCACGGTGCGCCAGGTCAACGCACGCCTCGCCGCTTACGGGCGCAAGTTGGGGCCCGATCCGGCTAGCGAGAGCGCCTGCACCCTCGGCGGAGTGATCGCCAACAACTCCAGTGGTATGCAGTGCGGCACCCGCTTCAACACCTACTCCACGCTGGAGTCGATGGTGGTCATCCTGCCCACCGGCACCCGGGTCGACACCGGCGATCCGGGCGCGTCGGCATACCTGCGGTCCGTTGAGCCCGAGCTGTGGGAGGGCCTGAGCCGGTTGCACCGTAGGGTCAACGACGACGCCGCGTCGGTGGCGACCATCAAGCGACTGTTCTCCATGAAAAACACCATGGGCTACGGGATCAACTCGTTCGTCGACTACAGCGACCCGATCGACCTGCTCACCCATCTGATGGTCGGTAGCGAAGGCACGCTGGGCTTTGTGGCCGAGGCCGTCTTCACCACGCTGCCGGTGGCCCCGCACGTCACGACCGGGCTGCTCATTTTCGACGACATCGCCACGGCCACCGCCGTCGTGCCTGATCTTGTGGGCACGGGCACCGCCACTGCCGAGTTACTCGACGCCGCCTCCTTGCGCGTCTCCCAGATCAACCCGTCGTGCCCGGCCCAGATCGCGGGCCTGGAGGTCCGTGACCACGCCGCGATCCTGATCGAGTACCACGGTATGGCGACCGAAGAGCTGCGCGAGTTGACCGAGACCGCGTTGCCGCGGCTCAGATCACTGCCGGTGCAGCCGTTCGAACTGACCGACAAGCGCAGCGAGAGAGCAGCCTTGTGGCGGGTGCGCAAGGGTCTCTACAGCGCGGTCGCCGGGGCCAGGCCGCAGGGCACGAGCGCGCTGCTTGAGGACGTATCAGTGCCGGTCGATCTCCTCGGTGAGACCTGTGTGTCGCTGACCCAGTTGTTTACCGAGCACGACTACGACGGCTACGTGATGTTCGGGCACGCGAAAGACGGCAACGTGCACTTCCTCCTCAACGAGCGCTTCGAGGACCCGGCTTCGTTGGGTCGCTACGAGGCGTTCACAGAAGACATGGTCGATCTCGTGCTGGGCTACGGCGGCTCGCTCAAGGCCGAACACGGCACCGGGCGGATCATGGCCCCGTTCGTGCGCAGGCAATACGGGGACGAGTTGTATGCGGTCATGCACGAGATCAAGAACCTGATCGACCCCCAATGCTTGCTTAACCCCGGCACCGTTCTGTCCGATGACCCGACGTCGTACATGCGCGACCTCAAGCCGAACTTCGAGGTGGAGCCCGAGGTTGACCGGTGCGTGGAGTGCGGCTACTGCGAGCCCGTCTGTCCCTCCCGCGACCTGACCCTGACGCCGCGACAACGAATCGTGCTACGCCGCGAGATCAAAGCGGCACTGTCCCGCGGGGACGAGTCGCTGGCGCAGGAGTTGGAACGCGATTACACCTACGCGGGGGAGCAGACCTGCGCAGTGGACGGGATGTGCTTGACGGCCTGCCCGGTGCTGATCAACACCGGCGACCTGGTCCGGCGGCTGCGCAGCGAATCGGTGAGCCGTCCGGCCGAAGTGGCTTGGACGGCCGCTGCGCACGGGTGGGGTGTAGCTGCGCGTGCTGGCGGTGTGGGGCTGAGCGTTGCGAAGATTCTGCCCAGTGGCCTGCCGGTAGCGGCCACGTCGATCGCCCGGCGGTTGGTCGGACCGGCAGCGGTGCCGCTGTATGACGAGGCGCTGCCGGCAGGTGGGCGGGCTCGTCTTTCGTTGCGCTCAAACGATGCGAAAGCGGTGCTGTTCAGTGCGTGCATCGGGTCGATGTTCGGTGCCGAAGACGGCGGTGGCGGGGGTGCTGGCGCGTTGGTCGAGTTGTGCGAGCGAGCCGGTGTGCCTTTGCGGACCCCTGCCGGGCTAGCGGGCCTGTGTTGTGGCACGCCGTGGAAGTCGAAAGGTTTCACGCAGGGGTATGACGTGATGGCGGCCAAGGTTGTCCCGGCACTTTGGGAGGCCACCGACGGCGGGCGGCTGCCGGTGGTGACCGAGGCCTCGTCCTGTGTCGAGGGGCTGGTGGAGTTGCTGCAGGATCGAGTGCCGGAGATCACCGTCGTGGACGCGGTCACCTTCGTCGCCGAGAGGGTGCTGCCGTCGCTGTCGGTGCGGGGTCTGGACTCGGTTGTGGTACATCCGACCTGCTCGATGGAGCGTGCCGGCGGCACCCCCGCGCTGATGAAAGTGGCTCGGGCGCTGGCCGACGAGGTGGTCGTGCCCCTGGACTGGGGTTGCTGTGCTTTCGCCGGTGATCGCGGCCTGCTCCACCCGGAACTCACCGCCTCGGCCACGCACCGCGAGGCCGCAGAAGTCGCAGGGACCTCAGCGTCGGCATACATCTCGAGCAACCGGACCTGTGAGATGGCGATGAGCCGCGCGACCGGCCAGACCTACCGGCACGTCCTCGAGGTACTCGCTGAAGCCAGCCGCTGACGGTCACTTTCAGTACTAGGCGCAGCGGCCATCCTGGTTGCCCAACCCGCGTCGCGGATAGTGTCGGTACTCCGATCGTTCTACAAAGGAGTAGTTCATGGTTAATTCCAGTCGAGTTGCATTAGTCACCGGTGGCGCCCGAGGAATCGGCAGGGGGCTCGTAGAACGTCTGGCCGACGACGGCTTGGATATCGTGGTCGGCGGCACGCCACCACAGTGCAGCCGACGTCGCCGCCGCCCGGGCGGCAAGCCGTAGCCGCGTCGACCTCGACGCGATGCGAACCAACAATGTGCCGCCAGCAGCCGTCGAGGCCCGTCTGCGCACCGCACCGGCCTTCGGGACCAGGACCATCGACGGAGCTCGCAGCAACACGTCAAAAATTTCTGCGCGAAAGCCAGCAGTGGTCCGCGAGCAAAGCAAGATTAAGGACCTAGGCAGGTCGTAACAGTCCTTCGCGCCCAGCTGGTGGGCGTGGCAGGCGTGATTCGGGTGGTCACTGTCGCGTTTTTGGATCAGCAGCCGACTCGGC
Source organism: Actinomycetales bacterium (assembly GCA_038330045.1). Classification (GTDB taxonomy): domain Bacteria; phylum Actinomycetota; class Actinomycetes; order Actinomycetales; family Dermatophilaceae; genus Ornithinicoccus. Next base: position 3,296 of record JBBQNO010000031.1, read on the forward strand.
TCGGGGTGGCGGGCGGCGACACATTGACCGTCAAGCGTGTGATGCTCGCTCGGGCACTTGCTTGCGACCCTCCTGAGCGCCTTGATCCTCATCTTCTTGATCTAGACGTAGGGCAGTGGGCACCGCGAGCCAGACGGCGAGCAGCATGGCCAACACTCCAGCGGTTAGCTTGCCGACCACCAGTGGCACGACCATGTTCGGTTGGAAGTTGGCCATGAAGGCCAAATGATCTCCGAACGTAAATGCTGCGCACACCGAAAAGGCAATGACCAAGACGCGGTCACGTGGTGGCATCATCGGAATCAGGCGGAACATCGCTAGGATATTTGCCGAGGCAGCGAGAATGCCGGCCATCCCCTCCTCACTGATTCCGACCTTCTCACCGACAGCCTCAAGTGGGCGGGCCAAATATTTCTTGATCACGTAGACGAGCGGGAACGCCCCTGCCAACATGATCCCGATATAACCCGCAATTTCAAGGGCACGGAACTGGTCTGCCTCGTCGGCGATGATGGGAGCAAAAGCCCAGCCTGTCCAGACGCTGGACAGGACACCAGTGAAGTATTCGACGATCACCAACGCGAGAATGACTTTAAGCGCAGCGTCCAAGAGCCTGCCAAACACGAGAAACCCACGCACCATAAAACCCGTCGCGAATCTGAGGAGGAGAGCCAAGGCGATGACGAAAAGTGCGATCGGCAGAACGTTGGCAAAGACTTCTAACCACCCCAGGTCGATCGGTTGGGTTGACTGAGCGGTTGTAGAGATGTCAGTCCGCAGAGGTGTTGCGGTGAACTTCAGCACAGCCGTGGTGATCAGGACACCGATCGGGATGGTGAGGATGCCGGACATCACGCCTAGTGCCAGATACTTGTGGTGTATTTTGTCGAGCATCGCTAGCCCCACGGGGACGGAAAAGACGATCGTTGATCCGGACATAAAGGCGACTGCACTGGCCATCACCCACCCACCGTGTGACTGGGCAGTTACCTCGGCGAGGTTGTAACCTCCCATGTCCCCAGCGATGAGCGCCCCTGCGGCCATAGCGGGGTCAGCACCAACAAATTCGAATACCTTGCCGGTGATGGCCTCAATGAACAGGGATAGGTAGGGAACAGCCGCCATGATCCCAGCTACCGGCAGGAAGATGGGACCAATCGAATGGATTCCTTCTTTGAATTCTTTGCCGACGCCGTGCTCATCGTCGCGAATAGCTCCGATGGCTCCGATGACGACGAACGCCATCATGACCCAGATGACAAGGTCTCCGATGATTGCCACAATCTGCTCCTAAGTTAGGGGTCGCGCAGCTCAGTGGAACAGGGCTCGTGTGTGGTCATTGAGGAACACGCCTGCGGGGTCGAGCTCGCGGCGCACTTCTAAGAACGTAGGTAACTCGGGGAAGAGATGCTCGGCGCGATCGCGAGTCAACAGATGCATCTTTCCCCAGTGCACGGTCGCGTCGTACTCCTGCAGCAGCGCGTCTACATCCCTGAGGTAGGGCCAGTAATCGGTCCCCGGCTCCCCGGACACTGACAGACTGACTTTGTTCTCGCGGTAGAACGGAGATATGTATGCATCGTCTTGCGCAGTCCACCGAGTCTCAATTGGATACTTTTGATCCGGGTGCTCGTCGAGGATAAGGTCCTTCAGCGCGGTCCACGCTTCTTTAGCGCGGCCGACTCCGACGTAGTACTCCAACTCGTGGAACGGCAACATGAACCCGCCCGGGTAAATCCGGTAGGCGCGGTCTTTGCGGCTGCCCTCGGTGGCGTCCAGTTCTTCTGGCTCCTGGAGATCCGCGGCCCAGTATCGCTTGGTGTAGGCCCGCCCGACCATGTCCAGACCTTCAGGCGTGGGCAGTTCGTACAGCCCGGCTGACTCGGCTGCCTGGCACCATAAGAAGGAGAAGTGCCGAGCTTCATTGGGATTCCTCTCCCAGTTTTCGAGCAGCTCCTCTGTCGTTTCGTAGCTGACCTCTTCACGAAGGTGGTGAGCGGTGGTGGCTTGAAGTTCGACTTCAAGGATGACGCCGAGGGTTCCCACCGCAACTTGGGCAGCGCGCAGACGCCTGAGGTCATTTTCGTCGATCTCGATGACCTCGCCGAGTCCGGTCATCAACTTGATCCAGCGCACGCTGGAGGAGAAGGAGCCGAGCTCGATTCCCGAGCCGTGGGTGCCCGTAGACACCGCGCCGGCAATCGCCTGTACGTCGATATCGCCTTGGTTGCTGAGAGATAAACCCTTTTGCCACAGTGGCTCACCGAACTCGCTGATTGCCGTGCCACCGAGGGCGCGCACCCTTTGCCGGTCGGTGTCTATTCCGGTTATCTGCTGCGTCGATGAAAGGTCGAGCATCATGCCGCCGGTTTGGACAACGGGAGTGAAGGAGTGACCTGTTCCCGCGACACGGACCGACAGTCCTTCTTTGATCGCGTAGCGGACGGCGTCGATGGTTTCCTGCTGGGACTGCGGCCGGACCGTCAAGGCCGGGGTGCACACCTGGTTGCCACCCCAGTTCGACCACTGCTGTTGGGTGGTGGTGTTGGGGAGGGGAGGCTGGACCATGAAAGGGACTCCTTCGGTGGGCTGTGCCTGCTGCCGTGGCGAGCGAAGCGTGGGTTAGCGGGCGTGATGAATGGCGAGGTGTTTAGTCCGCGAGAAGTCGTCTAAGGAGTATGCGGAGAGGTCTCGGCCGTAACCGCTGCGTTTAAACCCGCCCCACGGCATCTCCGTCGGCAGGGCTAGATGAGTGTTGACGTTGACACTGCCGAAGTCGAGTTGCTTGCCAAGATTGATGGCGGTGGCGACGTCACGCGTAAAGACCGAGCCAGTAAGCCCGTACTCCGTGCCGTTCGCACGCTCAATTGCTTCCTCGATCGTTGTGAACGTCTCGATGGACACCACCGGACCGAAGACCTCAACGCGAGTAATCTCCGCTCCGGTTCGTGCCCGCAGGACCGTCGGCTCGACCCAAAACCCTTCGGAGTCGTCTACTCCGCCGCCCAGCAGGACCTCGGCACCCGAATCGATAGCTTCAGTCATCATTCCAACGACACGCTTATAGTGCGCGTGAGAGATCATCGGGCCTACAGGGTTATCACTATCGGCGCCGGGCTCGGCGAGGGATTTGGCGGATACCTCAACAACAATCTTGTGTGAGAGCTCGTCGGCAATGGACTCGTGAACCAGGACTCGACAGGCGGCCCCGCATTCTTGGCCAGAGTTCCAAAAGCCGGCTTCAGCAACGGTTTCGGCCACGGCGTCAAGATCGGCGTCCGCGCACACAACGACCGGGGCTTTGCCACCCAGCTCAAGATGCACTCGTTTGAGTGTGGTCGACGCCGTCTCGGCGACTGCAGTTCCGGCCCGCACACTCCCGGTCAACGCCACCATGTCGATTCCCGGATGGGCGCTGATCGCTTCTCCAACGGTGGGTCCCTCACCCAGGACGATGTTCATAACGCCCGCTGGCAATATGTCCGTGGCGAGTTCAGCAAGACGCAACACGGTTAGCGGCGTGACCTCACTCGGTTTGAGGACGACGGTATTGCCCACCATCAGCGAGGGGGCGAGTTTCCATGCGGCCATGAGGAGGGGGTAGTTCCATGGAGTGATCAGACCGACGACTCCAAGCGGCTCGCGGAGCAGGATCGAGAGGGTGTTCTGGACGTAATCGCCCGCTGCCGGAGTAGCGGTGGCACGGCCAGCGCCCGCCATGAATCGGAATGTGTCAATAGCGCTCACCACGTCGTCTTCGGTGACATTGGCGGGCTTCCCGCAGTTCAGGGCCTCCAGGGAACGCATCCGGTCGAGATCCTCCGCGATGGCGTCGGCGAGGGCGAGCAGGTGTTCAGAGCGCTCGCGAGGCGTGAGCCCGGACCACCCAGGTGCTGCAGACCGTGCGGCGCGGACGGCGGCGTCCACGTCCTCCTTGGTGCCTAGGGGAATGGTTGCCACCACCACCCCACGCGCCGGATCGACCACGTCCATCGTGGGGCCTTCGCTCCGGACGGTCTTCCCGTTGATGTAGTGACCGATGGCGGGAAGGTCGACGGAGCTCGGGGCCGGCGCGCGGCCTACGTGCACTTTCGGAGTTGTCATACGGCAAGATCCTCGGGTCGTCACGGATGTCCCCTAAGGAAGAGACGAAGTGTTTCGCACTATAACCTTCGCTATTAAAGGTTTCAAGGGTATCTGCGCTGTGACGGTTCCGAAAATGTCGATAGGAAATCAGAGCAAGCGGGCCGTACTCCACCCCAACCCCGCGAGCTCCGGCCAACAGTGTGAGTCGATCCGAGCCACCTCGTGCGTCCTACTGGCCTCGATCACGTCGCCCGGCATGCATCCAGGGACGGCGCTGGCCACGACTCGTTCATGGCCGTCCAACAACAAGACCGGAAGGTCCACCTCCGCCTCGGCGCTAGCAAAGAAGATCTCGCCGATGCGGCCGAGCCATAGGTCAGCCCCCAACACGCTCCCGGCGAACGTTGGGGTCGTGACCGGCAGAGACACCGTGATCGTGACCCGTTCGATGCCACCGCGGTCAAGGTATGGGCCTTGGGCGCTGAACGCCCCCGTTCTTATTGGCTCGGTGAACCACGCCATGTGCCTGTAGTCGTAGTACTGCAGCGAGGCGTTGCTAAAGGTGTGGGTCTTAAAGGCCAAACCGTCGGCGTTGCCGCTGTCCCACCAATCCATCCACAGTGGCCTCCCCGTGAGCATCTCCGGTGCATACGCGATGCCCGCTCCACGGACCAGATCCTCGTGTGAATCCACCACGTCACGAAAGAGTTCATCGAGGGCGGTAGCGCTGCCCGTCCGGGTGGGCTTCAGGTGGCGCAACTCATCGTTGACGTTCTCGAGCGTGGCTCGGACCTCCTCCAACCGGTGAATCAGCACGTCAAACCCGCCAACCGAGGACGAGGCCTCTGCATACTGCTGCGCCCGACGGCTAACCAAATGCGAAGTCAGGCGTTCTGCGTGCTCACGGGCGCATTGACTCGCTAACTCAGCTTCGGAGCTCCGGATAGCACGAAAAATCTGTGTTGCATCATCGACCATCTGGTCAAACAAGGCGTCACACTTATCGAACCACACCATGGACTGCAAAGCCCCTATGACTGGTACGACAATATCCATCAGCGTCTCCGAGCGAGCAGCGGACGTAACAGTGACGATGAAGAGCATGCTCGCACGACGACGATGGACGCCAGTTCTAGCCTTGGAGAGCGATCCCAGCGCGTCCTGAAGGCGCGCGTCGTCGAAGTGATCGTGGCGCAGAGCAGCCAAACGAGCAGCGTGAGAAAATAAGCCTCCAAACGTTGTGCCCAGATCTGCGGTATCAGATGCGGAAGTCGACGTAAAGACGCTGTCTGCCAAGATTTCTAGATCCCCAGGTCGCGGAGACACCACGGTTCCACCGCCGCGGCCCGGCCGAGTCGTAACAAGGTTGCGAACACGGAGCCGGGCTAACGATTGACGAAAGGTCAACGCCGAAACGCCAAGGACTTGCGCCATGACTTCTTCTGAGGGCAGCCTGTCCCCCGTTTGCAAGAGACCAATCGCTATAGCCGTCGAAACCCGATATTCAAGCGCCTCAGCTAGGGTCACCGACCCACGCGGTGGAGCTAACCGGCTCACGATGGCAAGCACGCTCGGGTCCACGTTGCGCATACCAAAGAGTAGCCAAACGGGCAAAAGCATCCATCAGGCGGTAGGGCGATCGATGCTGGGACGTCAGACCCTGGTATAACCACTGTCATCGGTTCGGCCCTGTCTTTGAGGACACGAAAGCTTGCACGACCATCGCCCTCACGAGTCCGACGAATGAGGGACTTGGTGAACCGGCACTGGTCCGGGTAGTCCTGTCGATGCGCCCGCACCGGACGGCTTAGCGTCTGTTCTATGGACCTTCCCGACCTGGCTGCGCATCTCGTTTACATGCGCATAGCCACTCATTCACTACCGCCCAGCGCCTATCGTGGCTAGGGCCACCATGAAACTGCAAACACCTCAAACCCACCCACACCACCGCAGCGTTTTGACACGGCCACTGACCAGTACGAGTTGCCAGGGAGATTCAGGCACTTCGAAGGGAGCAAAATGTCTGCAGGCGTGCGCTTAGCCAAACGGATCGTCATCGAGGGCACTGGTTGGCTTTTAGTGCTCTTAGGTCTGGCCGCGCTGGTGCTCCCAGGACCCGGGCTGCTCGCCTTGTTCGCGGGTGTAGCACTGCTATCAAGTCAGTATCAGTGGGCTCAGAAGCGATTAGAGCCGGTCAAGAAAGCAGCCGTACGCACGGCCGCCGACAGCGTTGCTTCCATCCCGCGTGTCGCGTTATCAAGTTTCTTGGCGCTGGCATTGGTGGCGATGGGAGTGATTTGGGTGGCGCGTCCTCCCGAGCCGTCCTGGTGGCCCCTTTCCGAACAGTGGTGGCTACCAGGTGGTTGGGCTGCGGGGGCCTCGCTCATCTTGTCGGGACTGATGGCTGCGGCAACGATTGTGTATAGCTACCTCAATTTCAGGGGTGTCCATCACGATAAGGCTGCTGCAGGCGAGGCAGACGGACCCACAGACAGCATCACCGAGTACCCCGCTCATTGACGTAGTAGATGCCACGTGCTGATGGATCTCGAAAACCGTAAATCGAGACGTGCTCGACGTGTAGGGCGCTGCTCGAAGGCCCGCCTAAAGACAACGACGTCTCAGTCTTCCCACTGCGATGACGTGTTGTCGACCTCGACGCGTACGTCCTGGAACATTCCGGTCGGTGCCGGGGCCACGGGCCAGACGGTGGGATTGTCGTGACGTTGCTTCGCGACGTCGCACGACTTGAAAGGGCTTGTTGCGCGGGTGGTGAGCATGCCCATGTGGTAGTCGAGGTGGTCTCTTATCCACACTGAGACGCCGGTACCTGGCTCCATGCGCAGTAGCTCGAACGCGTCCCACGTCGCTTCCAGACGGAGCACGGCTTCGGGGTGTTCCCACCACCGTTTGCACCAGCATCCGGAGTTCAGTTCCCGGCGCCACACGTGGAGCAGGAACTCCTCTACGAACTCGGGCAGGCTCGCGAACCTCGTGCCCGACGCTGCAGCCGAGTCTTGGGCCGGATCGTCCTGCTCCTCTTCCTGCTGCTCGTCGTCGACGTCCAGGTTCTCAGCGGGGGCAGTCTCGTCGCGCGGCTCGCTCATCGCTGCGCGCCTACCTGGCCGTAGTGCGCTTGGCTTTCTTTGACCATGGTCGCTACCGGCTCGTCTAGTTCGCTGTAGTGCACCAACTTGGCCAGCACCGTGGGGGTGCCGGAAGCGAACAGCAACGCACGGCCGGTGGGGAAGGCCCGTAGGTCTGCGACGTCGAGGATCTTCTCGCGTCGCAGCGATGTGGTCGATGAGCGCCCGGCGCGTTTGCCGCTGTTGTGCGTGGCGGAGTGGGTGCGCACGTCCCGGTCACCGATCCCCATCGGTGATGGCCACCACATTCGGTCCCGCGCGTTTTACCTCCGCAGCACGCACCGCAGAACGTTCCCTCTACGGTGTCCTACATGGCTGATGTCATCTTTGAGCACCCGCCCCTGGTTGAGATCTATGACGCGCTCGACCCGGACCGCAGTGACCTCGACGCGTACGTTGCCCACGCCGACGCTCTGGGCACCTCTCGGGTGTTGGACGTTGGATGCGGAACCGGCACCCTGGCCTTGCTCCTTGCTCCTTGCTCCTTGTCGATCGCGGTCTAGACGTAACCGGCGTTGACTCCGCTGGTGGATCTCTCGCGGTAGCGCGGGCCAAGGTCGGCGCTGAGCGGGTGCGCTGGATTCATGGGGACGCAACGGACTTGCCGCCTATGCAGGTAGAGCTGGCGACGATGACGGCGAACGTTGCTCAAGCGATCGACGATCGACGAGGGTGGGAGACGACGCTCGCTGGCGTGCACACAGCTTTGCGGCCCGGTGGGCAACTTGTCTTCGAAAGTCGTGACCCAGCTGCTCGTGCCTGGGAGAGCTGGAATCGGGACGCATCGCACCGAGTCAGCGAGATAGACGGAGTGGGGTCGGTCGAGAGCTGGGTCGAGGTGACGAATGTCAGTGTTACGTTGGTGAGCTTTCGTTGGACTTGGGTCTTCGCATCCGATGGTGAGGTTCTGACACCACCTTGAGGCGCCTCGACTCCCCTGGGTGCCGACGTTGTGCCCCGTGGGTGAGGGTCCTCGGAGAACTTCCGTGCGTCACGTCATCACCGATCATGAGCACACCGCACTCGTGGTGGTGTTGGTCGCAGAGTGACTCCCGGTGCTGGAGACCATCGAGCTCTAACAGCACCTTGCGCGCCCTGGCGCCATGAGTCGATGCCCTGGTGGTCAACAAGCGCTCACCGGCCGGGTTGCGGGCGAGGATGATGTGCCCTTCGCCTCCGCCCCCCGTCCCGGGGCAGAGGCATAGCAACCTCCGCAACGTTCGTCCACGCCAGTGTCATCGGTCACCTCCTCCTTCGCAGAACTTGACCCTTGTCATTCACCCGATCGCTTTTCCCCGTTACCGGCGTAACCGAACCGTGTTGTGAAAAACCCTTGGCAAGTAACACATAGGCTGTTAGATTTCACATCATGACAGTGAGGTCAGAGTCGAGGTCCCGAGTGTGGCTCGGGTTGGACATCGGTACGCAGGGGGTGCGTGCGGTCCTCGTTGACGACTCCGGGACGGTGTGTGGGACAGGCTCGCGCACACTTTCTCCCGGGATGAGGAATGGTGCTTGGCACGAGCAAGATCCGCAAACGTGGTGGGACGCCTTGTGTGGCGCCTCACACGAGGCCGTTGGACATCTCACAGGTCAACACATTGCGGGACTAGCCGTCGACTCGACCTCGGGCACCCTTGTGCTCGTCGATGAGGCCGGTCGCGCGCGTGGCCCCGCTTTGATGTATGACGATGCGCGAGCAAGCGCCCAGGCCGCACGGGCTCAAGAGGTCGGCCACGATCTTTGGTCGAGCCTGGGTTATCGGGTGCAGGGCTCGTGGGCGTTGCCGAGACTGTGTTGGCTGCTCGAGCACGACATGGTGGGATCTGCAGACACCGTGCTACACCAGGGCGACTACATAGCCTCGTGTCTGGCTGGGCGCATCGTGGCTACCGACACCAGCAGCGCCCTCAAGACGGGCTACGACCTAATCAATGAGCGCTGGCCGAGCGAGGTGTTCAACCCGCTCGGCGTCCCCATGGAAGTCCTGCCCGATGTGGTGCGACCGGGGGTCAGGATCGGGGAGGTGTGCCTAGCGGCTGCCGAAGCGACCGGGATACCTGTGGGCACGCCGATCAGTGCGGGGACTACGGATGGTTGTGCTGCCCAAATCTCGACTGGGGCTTTGGAGCCGGGTCAGTGGAGTTCGGCCCTAGGCACCACGTTGGTGATCAAGGGTGCGACGACCGATCTGCTGCTTGATCCGCAGGGTTCGGTCTATTGCCATCGCAACCCCGACGGGGGGTGGCTGCCCGGGGGCGCGTCGAGTTCTGGTGCGGCCATCGTCTCGTCGTGCTTGGAGGGCCGAGATTTGGCCCAACTGACGCAAGATCTGCCCAACTTCCCGGTGCACGGCTTCGCCTATCCGTTGGTGGGTGAGGGTGAGCGGTTCCCGTTCAGCTCACCTGAAGCCCACCAAGTCTTGCCAACCCGATGCTCCGATGCCGACACCCTGGCGGCCATCATGCAGTCGGTGGCTTTCGTAGAGCGCTTGTCGTACGACGTCCTCGCGTCCCTAGGTGCCGACACCACTGGCACTGTGTCCTTCTCCGGCGGGGCCACCGCCAACCCGGTCTGGAATCAACTGCGTTGCGACCTTCTGGGACGCACCGTTTTGTTGCCAAGCTCGAGTCAGGCTGCGGTTGGCGCAGCGGTGATCGCCGCTGCGGAGCCGGGCCAACTGGCCCAGCGGGCACGGGAGATGGTCCACATAAAAGAGACCTTGATCCCCACCGACGACTCCTCGCGCACCGAGGCACTCGAAGCGGCTTACCGCGGCTTCGTCGACGAGCTGGTCGAGCGCGGTTGGCTCGACTCCGCCCGTTCCCCTCGATCCGAACGCACGTTGCCCACCGCGAGCAGGGGTCAAGAATGAGCGCGACCACCCTGTTCTTATCCCGTCACGGGCAGACCGTCTGGCATGCCGAAAACAGGTATGCCGGCATCAGCGACGTTGATCTGACCGAGCGCGGCTTCGAGCAAGCCCAAGAGTTGGCTGACTGGGCGGGTGGGAACGCGATCGATCAGGTCGTCGCCTCCCCGGTTCGCCGCGCTGTGCAGACCGCGACGCCAGCCGCGCAGGCCTTGGGTATGGAGCTGCAGTTCGAGCGCAAGCTCGCAGAGATGTCCTTCGGGATCGCCGAGGGACGCACGATTGGCGAACTGCGCGAGCAGGACCCCTCGATGGTCGAAGATTTCATCGCCGATCCGGTGGCCCATCCCTTCCCCGAGGCTGAAGACCCTGCGCAAGCAGCCCGGCGCGGCAGCGAAGCACTGCTGGCGTTGGCGGCGCAGCATCCAGGCAAAACGCTGCTGGTCGTGGCCCACAACACTCTGTTGCGGCTGAGCTTGTGCCAGTTGATTGGGGTGGAGCCGCGTCGCTACCGGACGCTCTTTCCCAAACTCGACAACGGTTGCCTCTCCGAAATACGGATCACCGACGATGGTGGCAGTCCAACCCCGCACGCATTGTCGTCACGTGTCTCCGTGGTTTCACTCAATGTCCCTCTATCCGCGCTCAGCACATGACTTTGGTCCATCCACCGTTGCACCGCACTACCCCGCTGCACCGCTTCGCACGACCGACACATAGGAGAACATCATGATCCGCAGCACTACCATCCGTTCCACAAGATTTCGTACCTTCACGACCCTCGCCTTGGCGGGCACCTTAAGCCTCTCGGCTTGCGGATCGGATGAGCCCGATTCGGAGTCCGGCTCCACGGGCGGCGGTGGAGACGAGGCGTTCACGATCGCCTTTCTGATGCCGGATCTGGCTTCGACCCGCTACGAGCAACAAGACCGTCCGTTGTTCGAGGCCAAGGTCAAAGAACTGTGCCCGGACTGTGAAGTGATCTATCAGAACGCCGATGCTGACGCCGCTGCGCAGCAGCAGCAGGCCGACTCCGCTATCGCCCAGGGCGCGGACGTGTTGGTGATAGACCCCGTGGACTCCGCCGCCGCTGCCGCCACCGTCCAGACCGCTCAGGCCGAGGGCATTCCGGTCATCTCCTATGACCGACCCATCCCGGACGTACCGGCCGACTACTACGTGTCTTTCGACAACGAGGCCATCGGTGCCGCCATCGCCCAATCACTCGTTGACGAACTCGACGAAGAGGGAGCCGAGGGTGGCATCCTGCAGGTCAACGGCTCACCGACCGATGCCGCCGCCGGCCTGATCAAGGAGGGAGTCAGCGGTGTCGTAGACCCCAGCGACTACGAGGTCCTGGCTGAGTTCGACACCCCCGGCTGGCAGCCCCCCGAAGCACAACAGTGGGTCGGCAGCCAGATCAACCTTTACCGCGACGAAATCGTTGGAGTCGTCGCCGCCAACGACGGCACTGGCGGTGCGTCGATCGCTGCCCTGCGCTCTGCGGGCGTGGACCCAGTGCCCCCGGTGACCGGCAACGACGCCGAGTTGGCCGCCATCCAGCGCATCGTCGGTGGCGATCAGTTCAACACCATCTCCAAACCGATCAGCATCGTGGCCGAAGCCGCCGCTGAGAAGGCCTACGCCTTCGCCTCCGGTGATGTGCCGGAGGGTGAGACCACCCTGTTCGACACCCCGTCCTCGCTCTTCGAGCCCACGGTGGTGACGCGGGAGAACCTGGTCGAGGTGATCATCGACGGCGGCGTCTACACCGCTGAAGAGATCTGCACCGCCGACTTTGCCGACGCGTGCGCCGAGCTGGGAATCGAGTGATCCCGGTGACCGCCTCCCCACAGGACAGGCCAGACTATGAGCACTAGCGAGCACGAGGTTGAGGAAGCAGGCGAGGGCCTCGGCGAAGACCGGGAAAGTTCCCCAGAGCGGGGAGAGCCCATCCTGGAATTGCGCAACGTATCGAAACGTTTCGGCGCGGTCGCCGCTCTGACGGATATCGATCTGACCGTCCACCGCCATGAAGTGGTTGCCCTCGTGGGTGACAACGGAGCTGGCAAGTCCACGCTGGTCAAGACCTTGGCCGGTGTGCACGCACCGACCGTGGGAGAGATCTATTTCGACGGCTCGGCCGTGCACTTGCCGAGCCCGGCCGCAGCGATGCATCGCGGCATCGCGACCGTCTTCCAGGATCTCGCCCTGTGTGAGAACCTCAGCGTGGTCGACAACCTCTTCCTCGGCCGCGAGTTGCGGCCCTGGCGGATCGACTCGGTCACGATGGAGACCAAGTCGTGGGCTCTCCTGCGGGAATTGTCGGCCAAGATCCCGACCGTCCGCATCCCCGTGGCGTCCTTGTCCGGTGGTCAACGCCAGACGGTGGCCATCGCCCGATCGTTGCTCGGTGACCCCAAAGTCATCATCTTGGATGAGCCGACCGCCGCCCTGGGTGTGGCCCAAACCGCAGAGGTCCTGCAGCTCATCCGACGCCTGCGCGACCGCGGCATGGGCGTGCTGATGATCAGCCACAACATGGCCGATGTCCTACGCGTGTCTGACCGGGTGGCTGTGCTGCGCCTGGGCCGCAACGGCGGCGAATACGTCACCAAAGACACGTCGATCGACGAGATCGTCAGCGCCATCACCGGCTCCAACGAAACCAACGAAACCCGGCGCAAAAACGAAGAGCAGGCGGCATCATGAGCACCGATACGCAGCCGAAGAAGTCCTCGGACCAGCAAGACGAACGCCTCGCCGATCGCTCCGGCTTCAAGGGTGGCATCGCCTCGATGACCGACAAGATCAAGTCCGGCGATCTGGGTGTGCTCCCCGTGGTGCTGGGTTTGGTCGTCATCTGGACGGTGATGCAGTCGTTGAACGACGTCTTCCTGTCGCCGCGCAACCTGGTCAACCTGACCATGGAGAGCGTGCCGGTCGGGATGATCGCGCTCGGCATCGTCTGCGTGTTGTTGGTCGGTCAAATCGACCTGTCGGTGGGCTCTATGAGTGGGCTGTCGGCGGCCATCGTGGCGGTGCTGTTCGTGAACCAAGGGTTGCCAGCGGCCGTGGCAATCGCCGGTGCCGTCCTCGCCGGAGTGGCCGTCGGGCTGCTGTACAGCTTCTTCTTCATCCGGTTTGGCGTCCCGAGTTTTGTGATCTCGCTAGCGGGACTGCTCGCGTTCTTGGGATTACAGCTGTACGTGCTCGGGGCTCAGGGATCGATCAACATCGCCTTCAATTCCTCCTTGGTGCAGTTCGCTCAACAACAGTTCGTGCCCGCGGCATTGTCGTATGTCTTCGCGGTGCTGGGCGGACTGGCTTTGCTGCTGGTCGGCCTTGCTGGACGCCGCAGTCGGTTGGCGGCCGACCTGTCGGCCTCCTCGGCGGTCGTGATCATCGTGCGCTCAGCGGTATACACCGCGCTGTTCCTCTTTGCGGTGGCCTACCTCAATCAGGGCCGCGGCGTCGGTTGGATGGTCGTGTTGTTTTTGGTCTTGGTCTTGGTGATGCACTACGCGCTGAGTCAGACGGTCTGGGGTCACTGGATGTATGCCGTCGGTGGCAACGTCGAGGCCGCTCGCCGGACCGGGGTGAAAGTCACGATGATCTATACCTCGGCGTTCGTGTTGTGCTCCACGTTCGCCGCTGTGGGTGGAGTCTTGGCGGCCTCCCGCCTCGCGGCAGCCAACCAGTCGACCGGTGGCGGTGACGTCAACCTGAACGCCATCGCTGCTGCGGTCATCGGTGGCACCAGCTTGTTCGGTGGGCGCGGGACGGCTTTTGCCGCCCTGCTCGGGATCATCGTGATCCAGTCGATCTCCAGCGGCCTCGCGCTGCTGAGCCTGGACTCGGCTTTCCGCTTCGCCATCACCGGGGCAGTGCTGCTGCTCGCAGTCACCATCGACTCGGTCGCCCGACGCTCACGCGCATCGCACGGTCGAGGTTAATCCCGAGCGTCGAAGGGCGCTTGTGTCACAACTGAATAACGCACCAAAGAATGGCCGCGACCCTCAGGGCGCGGCCATTCTTGTGTGTGCGGTTTAACAAGCTACGCGCGGTGCACCATGTGCTTGCGGGCGCTCATAAATCGGTCGAAGACCTGATCCATATGCACCTGCCCGGCTTCAGACGGCTCAAAGGTGCGCTCCACCTCGATGTGCCGCGCGACGGTGTCGGCCAGATCGGACTCGATGCCCAGGCTGACTCGACCGGACAACACCGCACCCAGGGCACCCGTCTGCTCACCGGTGGTGCGCTGCACTGGGCGGTGCAATGCGTCGGCGATCATCTGTGTCCAATAGTCACTGCGGGATCCGCCACCGGTTATGCGTAAGACATCGACGTCTTGTTGCGAGGCGGTCAGACAGTCGCGCACCGCCATCGTCAGTCCCTCCATCGCGCCGCGGGCGACGTCGGCTGGGGTGTGCGTGAAATCCAGGCCCACCATCGCTCCGCGCGCGCTCGCGTCCCGGATGGGCGCACGCTCACCTGCCGGCGAAAGGTAGGGCAAGAACAGCGGGACGTGATCGCTCGTTGAGCCCGAGGCCATCTGCGCCAACTCGGCGGCCGATCCCTGCCCGAGCGTGCGCGCCCACCACTCCAACACCTCAGTCCCGGCCAGCGTCGCGTAGGCCAGGAGCCACCGACCGGATCCGGTGGCCAGCGCCATACCGGCTGGGTCTCGATCCAAACCCGGATTCTCGCTAGGGGCCGCGATGCACAAGGTGGTTCCGAGAACCGCAAATCCGGACCCGGGGGCGACAGCGCCCACGCCGATGGAGGCACTAATCACGTCATAGGGGGCTAACACGACTGGAGTGCCCTCGGCAAGGCCGGCACGCTTCGCGACGGCCGAATGTAGCTCCCCGACTCGATCCGCACCGTCGACCACCTTCGGCAGAAGTCGTCGCACGTCGGCCAAGTCGTAGGCGTCGAGCAACTCCTGTGAATAGTCCAGCGTCGAGGCGTCCAACCACGGGTTACAAGCCTCGGACACGTCGAGCACCGTGCGTCCGGTTAGTCCGAGATAGATCCAACTTCCGCAGGTCAACGCTGCCACGGAACGCTCTAGGCGCTGCAGATCGTGAGTCTTGAGCCAAGCCAGGATCGCGGCTGGCAGACCAGCGTTGCCATAGGAGCCGGTGATCTCGAAGGCCCGTTGGAGTATGCCGTCTGCTTCCCATCCATCAACGAGGTCGCTTGCACGGGCATCGCTCCACAATATGGCGGGCCCCGTCGGTCGGGCTTGGTCATCGACCAGCCAGCACCCGTCCCCTTGAGCGGTGAGCGCAACCTGAGCGACGACCCCGTCCGTGGGGGCAACTGCTGCGACGACGTCGAGCACTCCGGTCAGCACCGCGTCCATATCCTGCTCAGAACTGACCGCATCGGGACGATTGACGGGCACGATCCCACTCGCCTGGTCTTGCACCTCCAGGGCCTCATTGAAGCGCACCGCCTTGACGATGGAGGTGCCGATGTCCACCCCGATGGAGTCCATTACTCTCCCTTCAGCGTGTCGGAGTTAGCACAATGCTCAAGGGTGCCGTCAGCGATGAATTGTGCGGCGGCACGGGCGATGCGCTCTGCTGAGTGAAGCGCCACCTCACGGCTGGCTCCACCGAGGTGGGGGGTAGCGAGCACCTGGGGCGGTCGTCGCAGTGGATCGTCGGCGGCCGGCGGCTCTGGATCGAAGACGTCTAAGGCTGCACCGGCTAGATGGCCTGACGCCAAAGCCTCTCGTAGCGCGTCGTGGTCAACCAACTCACCGCGGGCCGTGTTGATCAGATAACTGCCCTCACGCATGGCGGCAAAGGCTTCGGCGTTCATCATCGCCTTGTTGTCTTTAGTCACCCGGGCGTGCAGGCTGACGATGTCGCTCTGAGCGAGCAATTCGGGCATCTCGACCAGCGTCACGCCGAGGGCTTGAGCGCGATCTGACTGCGCGTAGGGGTCGTACGCCACCACGCGCGACCCGAACGGCGCGAGCAGCTCGGCGACTCGTTGGCCGACGGCGCCGAGGCCGACTAACCCGATGGTGGCTGATCCGAGTTCAGGTCCGCATTTTTCGAACCGGAACCACGAGGCGTCGTAGTCACCGGCAGCCATGGAACCGCCTGCCGCGCCGATGTTCCGGGTCAAGGCGATCGCCATACCCAGGGTGTATTCGGCGACCGCTTGAAGGTTGCGGCCCGGGATATAGGCAACCGGAACACCGTGCGTAGAGGCCGCCTCAACGTCAATGTTGACCGGGCCGCCTCGAACGCTGCCGATCAGCGCTAGGTGGCTGCCGGCCTTGATGACCTCGGCCGTGATCGGTGCGAGGTGAGTTAACACGACGTCGCACTCAGCGATGGCCTCAACCAGGTCAGAGACCGGCCCAGCCGCTTCCCTGACCCCGTCCACATCCCCGAAGGGCTCGTCGGGCCAGTTCGACTCGACTTTGATCGTGCGCGCTCCATCGATGTGTCGCACAGCCGCTTCGGCCAGCGCGGCAGCGGTGATGAAGCGGTCGCCGGCACACAAAACGGTCGGGTGGTCAGAATTACGAGTCACGATGGTCTCCCTTGACGAATGCGACAATCTGATAAATTTAACATCAGTCATCACATCGGTCTAGGGGTCACCGCTCTCGGATGGTTGCCCTCCGGGGCATCCTTAAGGCATGGGCGCGACGATGACCTCGACGTCGTGGGCTCGCATAGCAGCTAGATCTTCGTCGTCGACACCCGAATCGGTGATGACCGTGTCGAAATATGTCAACATCGCCAAGAAATGCGGCGCTGGTCGACCGAATTTGGCATGGTCCACCAGCAGGACGGAGCGGGTGGCGTGCGCCATAAAGGCTCGTTTGACCATGACCGTCTGCTCGGATCGGTGATAGCAGGCATCACCAGTGACGGCGGTGGTCGACATGAAGAGCAAGTCGGCGTGCACTTGCGCGACCGCATCGACAGTCTGCAGACCGAAGCAAGCTTCCGAGCGCGGGGAGTAGTGCCCACCGAGCATGTTGACGTCGATCCCGGCCGCCCCGCTCAGACCCTGCAATACTGGGATAAAGTTGGTCGACACGATTGCCGGGACGCTCTGGCGCAAGTGTGGAAGTAAGGCGAGTGCGGTCGTGCTGTCGTCCAGGAAAACGGATTGACGGGGGGCCAATAAGGCTGATGCGGCAGTGGCGATAGCAGCTTTTTCGGCGGCGAGGGCCTGCTGGCGCTCTCGGACCCCGGCGTCCACGAGCGCGGCCGGGTTAGCGGTCGCTCCGCCGCGAATCTTGGTGAGCCACCCTTCTCGCTCGAGGACGTCAAGGTCGCGATGCACCGTCATGATGCTCACCGAAAGGGTCTCGGACAAGTCCTCGATTCGGGCGAATCCGCGGTCGAGAACCTGGCGGCGCACCTTCTCACGCCGACTAGAAGGCGCATCCTTGACACCCGAGTCTTCGGTTATGCGGCTCTGCTGCATACGGCCACAGTACGGTCGTTGATCGGCGCGCGCCCACGCCATGTCCAACACGGCGGTATTCAGGCCCAACCGGACTGGGGAACCGAAGGGCGGATCCAGGCTAAGCCCGACGACCAACTAATTGCCCTAGGCTTTCCCCTTATAACCACCCAGCGGGTCGGAGGCGTGATGGCTCTGGTCACTAGCGGTGCCCTGTGTCATGGACGTGCCGTGTTCTCTCACTCGGTGGCTACACCCGAGAGGCACAGGCTTGGGCGGATCAAGGTGGCGTCGCGACCTTCAGTTTCTTTTCATCAAGGTCAACCCGTAGCGCACGTGCCACAGGAGCCACTGGACTTGCCCGTGATCACCGACTGACCCGCCGGCACCGACCCCTCGGACAAGTCCAACTCGTCTTGGCCGGGGTGAATCCTGCGGCGAGCCGCCTCCAGCAGAGCTTTTAGGTCAGCGTTGGTATGCGCCGAACCCAAGTGCTCCAAAACCTTGTCGCGCCCACCCTGGCGCTCAGCAATTTGCACCCGCCGTGGCCCCAGAAGCAGTCCGGACCCTGCGAACAAAAACCACTCCACGACACTACCGACCCCATTAGTGGTCAAGCCCCAAACCCATAACCCGCTGACCAGCACCAACGTCATGACTACCGCCGAATTCCCCCGAAATGGCACGACTCAGGCCGAAGGCTGAGGCGCGCGCGTACGCACCTGTAAAAAAAGGACCGTGGTCGGTCTTAGTGGCTACGTGCATGTAAATGAGACAGTCTTAGTCTTCCCATTCCGATGCGCCGTTGACGGCGTCGACCCGTACATCCTGAAACATTTCGGCGGGCGCCGGAGCTGTCGGCCAAACGATGGGATTGTCGTGACGTTGCTTCGCGACGTCGCACGACTTGAAGGGGCTTGTTGCGCGGGTGGTGAGCATGCCCGTGCGGTAGTCGAGGTGGTCTCTTAGCCATACTGAGACGCCGGTTCCTGGTTCCGTGCGCAGCAGTTTGAACGCGTCTTACGTTGCTTCAAGACGGAGCGCGGCTTCGGGGTGTTCCCACCACCGTTCGCGCCAGCATCTGGAGTTCAGTTCTCTGCGCCATACGTGGAGCAGGAACTCTTCTACGAACTCGGGCAGACTCGCGAACCGTGTGCCCGAAGCTGCAGCCGAACCCTCGACCGGCTGGTCCTGGTCCTCTTCGTCAATGTCTTCAGCGGGGTCAGCCTCGTCGCGCGGCTCGCTCATCGCTGCGCCCCTGCCTCGCCGTAATGGGCTTGGCTTTCTTTGACCATGGTCGCTACCGGCTCGTCTAGTTCGCTGTAGTGCACCAACTTGGCCAACACCGTGGGGGTGCCGGAAGCGAACAGCAAGGCACGGCCGGTGGGGAAGGCCCGTAGGTCTGCGACGTCGAGGATCTTTTTGCGTCGAAGCGATGTGGTGGATGAGCGCCTGGCGCGTTTGCCGCTGTTGTGCGTGGCGGAGTGGGTGCGGACGTCCCGGTCACCGATCTCCCCCTGACTTTCGATCACCTGCTCGCAGGCAGATGTGACTGGCCGGCTCGCCAGCCCACCGGCCCTTGGGGCCGAGCGTTTCGACACTGCTTAGATTGGGCCGAACAGTTGTCACATAAGCCCCGAGTTGAACCCG
>JBBQNO010000032.1:0-22427 GCA_038330045.1 Actinomycetales bacterium
GTGCCGCTGGGCCGCACGATGATGCGTGTCTCGTCGGTGAGGTAGAAGCGCACGCCGGGGGTGGGTGGTAGACCATCGGTCGGGTTCGCTAGGTCCTCACGGGACCGCACATCCACCCCACCGATGGACGCGATCTCGTCAGCAAGTAGGGCGGCAACAATCGGGGTCACCAGGTCCACATCATCGACGCGCACCGAGAAGGCCTCAGTCGCGTGGACACCGTGGGTCACGGCGAGATCGTCGAGCACGTCGTCAACCGACCGGTCCTTCGACCGCAGCGTCGCGATCATCTCGGCGATCAACAGGGCAGCACTTATCCCGTCCTTGTCCGGCACCGTGGCAGGGTCACAGCAATAACCCAGCGCCTCCTCATACCCGTAACGGAGTCCGGGCACTCGGCCAATCCACTTGAAGCCGGTCAACGTTTCCACGCCGGGCAGTCCAGCAGCGTGAGCCATCGCTCCTAGCATTCGCGATGAGACGATCGAGCGCGCTAGGACGGTGCGCTCACCATCGGAGTCGATTCCGCGCGAGATCAGGTGCTGGCCGAGCAAAACGCCCACCTCGTCGCCGCGCAACATCCTCCAACCGTCCTTGCCGGGCACTCCAACCGCGCATCGGTCAGCGTCGGGATCATTGGCGATCACGGCGTCAGGGTGCACCGCCAGGGCCAGCATGAGCGCCGCGTCCATCGCCCCGGGCTCCTCAGGGTTGGGAAACGTCACGGTGGGAAAGGTCGGGTCGGGGCGTTCCTGCTCCTCAACGGGGGCGGGCGCCTCAAAGCCGACCTGAGTGAAGGCGCGCCGAACTGTTTCTGCACCCACTCCGTGCAGCGCGGTGTACACCAGAGACAATGCGCGGCTGCTCTGCGGATCAACCACGGCAACCACCGAGTCGATGTATGCCGACAGCACGTCCTCCCCGAGCCTGCTCCACCCGTCCTGGCTTCGTGGGACCGAATGAGTGGTGGTAACGGCATCAATGTGCGCCGCAATCTCCGCGTCGGCGGGCGAAACGATTTGAGATCCGTCGCCCAGGTAGACCTTGTACCCGTTGTCGATCGCGGGGTTGTGGCTCGCGGTCACCATGACGCCGGCGTCCGCGCCCAGGTGACCAATCGCAAACGCCAACACGGGCGTCGGCAACGGACGTGGCAAGACCATGGCCCGGCCGCCAGCAGCCGCGACGACGGCGGCCGTGTCGGCGGCAAACACGTCCGAGTTCACGCGCGCATCGAAGCCAATCACCACCAGCGGCGCATCGAGGGCGCGGTCCTGCTGCAGGTATGCTGTCAGGCCCGCCGCCGCGCGGATCACCACAGAGCGATTCATCCGGTTGGGACCGGCACCTAGCGGGCCGCGGAGCCCCGCAGTGCCAAAGGTCAGCGTGCCGTCGAAACGGTCGGCCAAATCGGCCAACGCGGCATCCTTTGATCCGGTGGATGCGCCATCGGTCTGGAGGTCGGCGCATCGCTCGATGAGGGCGTCTAACTCGGAGCGAGTGGCCTCGTCTGGGTCGTCATCGCGCCAGGCACGAGCGGCGTCCAGCAGGTCGACGTTGTCCATCAGGTCAGCAGAGGACGTCACAGCCGAGACACTATCTTCGATAACAACTCGCTGCAGCGCGCAGAGGCCGCCTGACCAGCCTCGATGACCTCGGCGTGCGCGAGCGGTTGGTCGCTGATTCCGGCGGCTGCGTTGGTCACCAGCGAAATCGCCAAAACGTTCATCCCGGCTTGGCGAGCAGCGATGGCTTCCAGGGTGGTCGACATACCCACCAGGTCTGCGCCCATCCGACGAGCCATCTCGACCTCGGCCGGGGTCTCGTAATGCGGCCCCCGGAACTGCGCGTAGACCCCTTCGTCCAGCGAGGGGTCGACGTCGCGGGCTAGCTCCCGCAGCGACGGGGTGTAGAGATCGGTGAGGTCTACGAAGTTCGCACCTTCAATGGGGGAGGCCGCGGTCAGGTTGAGGTGATCGCGCACCAGCACCGGGGTGCCAGGCGCCCACTCGGCTCGTAGGCCCCCGCAGCCGTTGGTCAACACCATCGTCGTGCAGCCCGCCGCCGCTGCGGTGCGCACCCCGTGCACCACCGAGCGCACGCCCTTGCCCTCATAGAAGTGGGTCCGGGTGCCAAAGATCAGCGCCCGCCGGTCGCTGCCAGCGATGGCGACCGATGTGATCGTGCCGTGGTGGCCGGCGACGGCGGCGGCGTTGAAACCGGGGACATCGGTGTTGTCGATCGTGGCGACGGTGTCCCCGATCAAGTCTGCCGTCGCGCCCCACCCGCTGCCCAAGACGAGCGCGACGTCGTGTTGCTGGACACCGGACGCCTCAGCGATTGCTGCTGCGGCGCCGCGGGCGACGTCGAAGGGGTCTGCGGAGGCGTCATTGAGGTCTGGGGCTGGGGGATGAGTCACCGGTTCAGGGTAGCGATGGTTGGATGGCCTGGTGAGTACATCGCAGCCAAAGGCCATTGTCGTCGGGGGCGGACCGGGAGGCTACGAGGCAGCATTGACCGCCGCGCACCTCGGGTGTCACGTCTCTCTCATTGAGCGCGAAGGCATCGGCGGTGCTGCGGTGCTGACGGATTGCGTGCCCAGCAAGGCGCTGATCGCCACCGCCGACTTCATGGACCGCTTCACCGCGGCGCGCCGGATTGGGGTGCAGTTCGACGGAGCTCCGGAAAACCAAGGGGTGACCGCCCACATCGATGACATCAACAGCCGAGTGCTCGGCTTGGCCCAGGCTCAGAGCGACGATATCCGCGAGCGGCTCGAGGAGGCAGGGGTCGAGATCGTCAAAGGCACAGCGGTGGTCAAAGACCACCACTGCGTAGACGTCGGCGACCGGCATCTTGACGCCGACGTCATCCTACTAGCCACGGGCGCACGGCCGCGCGTGATGGACAGTGCGATGCCCGACGGCGAGCGCATCTTGACCTGGCAGCAGATATACGGTCTGAAAAGGCTGCCAGAGCACCTGATCGTCATTGGTTCGGGTGTTACCGGCGCCGAACTGGCCCACGCCTATTTGGGCTTGGGCAGCCACGTCACCTTGGTCTCCTCGCGTGACCGCGTGCTGCCCGGCCAGGACGAAGACGCGGCGTGCCTTTTGGAAGAGGTTTTTAGAGGCCGAGGTATGTCGGTCATGAACCGATCGCGTGCCGCTTCCGTTGAGCGCACCGAGAGCGGGGTCAGGGTCACGCTCGAGGATGGACGTGAGGTGGAGGGGTCGCACGCGCTGCTCGCCGTGGGGTCGCTGCCCAACACCGAACACATCGGGCTGGTCGAAGCGGGCGTTGAGCTCACACCCTCGGGCCACATCACGGTGGATCGGGTCTCGCGGACCAGCGTGCCGGGGATCTATGCCGCAGGAGACTGCACCGGAGTGCTGCCGCTGGCCTCCGTCGCAGCGATGCAGGGCCGTATTGCTATCGCCCACGCGCTCGGTGACGCGGTCGCCCCGTTGTCGCTCGGTCGGGTCAGCTCGAATATCTTCACCGACCCGGAGATTGCGACCGTCGGGGTCAGCCAGAGCGACATCGACGAAGGACGCATCGACGCCCGTTCTGTGATGTTGGCGCTGACCAAGAACCCGCGCGCCAAGATGCAAAACCTTAAGGGCGGGTTCGTCAAGATCTTTGCCCGCAAGGGAGGAGACACCATCGTGGGTGGCGTCGTGGTCTCACCGCGCGCGAGTGAACTGATCTTTCCGATTGCGCTCGCCGTCTCATCTCAGTTGAGCGTCGATCAGTTCGCCTCGACCTTCACCGTGTACCCGTCGATGTCAGGCTCGATCGCCGAAGCCGCCCGGCAACTGCACTCGATGGCCGAATAGGAGCTAAGTCAACTCGCAGATGACCGCACCGTTGGTCACGGTCTTGCCGACTTCAGCAGCCATTCCACTGACGGTGCCAGCCTTATGAGCCTTGATCGGCTGCTCCATCTTCATCGCTTCGATCACCACGACCACGTCGCCCTCAGCGATCTCGTCGCCGTCGGCCACGACGACCTTGACGACGGTGCCTTGCATCGGGGCCGTCACGGAGTCGCCAGAGGCAGCAGCCTTGCCGGAGCCGCGCTTGGTACGTCGGGGTGCTTTCGAACGAACACCTAGCGCGCCACCAGCACCAGCGCCGCCGCCGAGGGTCATGCCGCTGGGCATCGACACAGACAATCGCTTGCCGTCGACCTCGAGAACGACGTCAGTGCGCTCGGCGTGTGCCTCGTCGGCGTCAGCGGTAGGCCCGGAGTACGCCTCGATGGTGTTGTCGAACTCGGTCTCAATCCACCGGGTATGCACCGAAAAGTCCGTGCCGGGCTCGGGGGCGAAGGCGGGATCAGTCACCACGACGCGGTGGAAGGTGAGTGCGGTCGGCATACCCTCGATCACGAACTCGCCGAGCGCTCGGCGCGCGCGCGCCAGGGCTTGTGGCCGGTCGGCTCCGGTGACGATCAACTTGGCCAGCATCGAGTCGAACGCGCCCGAGATGACGTCGCCCTGCTCCACCCCGGAGTCCACGCGGACCCCAGGCCCACTGGGGGTGCGGTAGGTCAGTACGGTGCCCGGCCCAGGCATGAAGTCGCGGCCCGGGTCTTCGCCGTTGATCCGGAACTCGAAACTGTGGCCACGCGAGGGGGGCAAGGAGCTGAAGGTCAACTCGTCACCGTTGGCAATACGGATCTGCTCGAGCACCAGGTCCACACCGGTGATTTCCTCGGAGACCGGGTGTTCGACCTGCAACCGCGTGTTGACCTCGAGGAACGAGATCGTCCCGTCGGCCCCGACCAGGAATTCCACGGTGCCCGCGCCGACGTACTTCGCCTGCGTCAAGATGGCCTCGGATGACGACACGAGCTCTGCGATCTGAGTCTCACTGAGGAACGGTGCGGGTGCCTCCTCGACAAGCTTCTGGTGGCGACGCTGTAACGAGCAGTCGCGAGTAGAGACCACAGCAACGTTGCCGTGGGCATCGGCCAAGCATTGGGTTTCCACGTGGCGGGGCTTGTCCAAGTAGCGCTCCACAAAGCATTCGCCCCGACCGAAGGCCCCCTCAGCCTCACGCACTGCCGCCTCGAACATGTCGGGCACTTCCTCCATGGTGCGGGCCACGCGCATACCGCGCCCACCGCCGCCGAAAGCGGCCTTGATGGCCACCGGCAGACCGTGTTCCTTGGCGAAATCCAACACCGCATCGGCATCAGGCACCGGGTCTTTGGTGCCGGGCACGAGGGGCGCGCCTGCGGCCATGGCGATGTGACGCGCTTTGACCTTGTCGCCGAGGGAGTCAATTGCCGCAGGTGGGGGACCGATCCAGGTCAGGTCTGCGTCCATCACGGCCTGGGCAAACGTCGCATTTTCCGAAAGGAATCCGTAACCGGGGTGGATCGCGTCTGCGCCAGCCTTCTTGGCGATCTCGATGATCTTGTCCTGCACCAGGTAGGACTCGCCGGGAGTGTTGCCACCCAACGCGTAAGCCTCGTCCGCGGTTTTGACGTGGAGAGCGTCTCGGTCGGGGTCGGCATACACAGCGACGGACCTGAGCCCGGCGTCGGTGCAGGCGCGGGCGATCCGGACAGCGATTTCGCCCCGGTTGGCAATGAGGACCTTGCTGATCGGCATGACCGTCACCTTAGTGTCCTTGCGCTTGCAGGTCACTGAGGCAGCGCTGTTCCAAAGCCGCCAGTTCCTCGAGGGACGTGTCGATATCGGCCCGCCGACGTTGCAGGTCAGAGCGCCGATCACCAATCTGCGAGAGCAAATACCTCATCTGACCCACTTCGCCGGGTTGGTCGTCATACATGTCGATGATCGTGCCGATTTCCTCTAGCGGGAAGCCGAGGCGGCGTCCGCGCAGAATCAAAGCCAGCCGGGTGCGGTCGCGACGCTCGTAGTGGCGAGTGGTCCCCCCTGGCCCCACGCGCTGGGGAGAGAGCAGTCCGAGCTGCTCATAGTGGCGCAAGGCACGGTGGGTGATCTCAAATTCGGTGGCCATCTGCGCGATGGTCCACGTCTGCTGGCTTGTCATGAACACGATCGTGCTTTACCTTGACGTTAACGTCAAGTAGCGGTGCGTGACATCGCAGAGAGGTCGGCCGGTAATGTTCGAACTCAGTCAGGATCATGAGGACTTCCGTGCCCTCGTCCGTGACTTCGCAGCCCAAGAAATTGAGCCGCACGTCAGTCAATGGGACCTGGATGCGCACTTTCCAACCCAGGTCGTGCCCGCCATGGGGGAATTGGGACTTTTCGGAATCAACGCCCCGGAGGAATTCGGCGGTGCGGGGTTGGACAGCGGCGGATTCACCTATCTGTGCGTCGCTATCGAAGAACTCGGTAGGGTCGATCAATCCATCGGGATCACCCTGTCGGCCGGGGTTGGCCTGGGCATCAACCCGATCCTGACGTACGGCACCGGTGAGCAAAAGGAGCGGTGGCTTCCGGACCTCATCGCCGGGAAGGCGCTCGCTGGCTTTGGCCTCACCGAGCCGGAAGCGGGATCGGATGCGGGGGCCACTGCGAGCCGGGCGGTGCTGTCGGACGGCTCGTGGACGATCAACGGCTCTAAGGCATTCATTACCAATTCCGGCACCGACATCACGTCGTTGGTCACCGTCACCGCGAAGACCGGAACCAATGCGGATGGCAGACCAGAGATCAGCGCAATGATGGTGCCTGCAGGCACTCCCGGATTCATCGTAGAGCCCGCCTATCGCAAACTCGGGTGGCATATCAGCGACACCCACGGCCTGACGTTCGAGAACGCACAGGTTCCGGAAGCGAACCTGTTGGGTACTCGTGGCAACGGGTTCAAGCAGTTCCTCAAGACTCTGGACGATGGCCGGATCGCGATTTCCGCGCTGGCTTTGGGTTGCGCGCAGCGGATGCTGGACGAGGCGACCGGGTATGCCGGGAGTCGCATTGCCTTCGGCCGCCCTATTGGGTCCAATCAAGGTGTGTCCTTTCAGATCGCCGACCTCGCGGTCAAGGTCGAAGCAGCACGCCTGCTGACGTATAAAGCGGCGTGGCTCAAGGATGAATGCGAAGCTGGTCGACGCAGGATCGGTGACGTCAAACAAGCAGCTGCGATCGCAAAGTTGTATTCGACTGAGGCAGCGATGGAAGCAACCCGCACAGCCACTCAAGTGTTCGGCGGGAACGGATTCATGGAGGAATACCCGGTGGCGCGGTTCTATCGCGACGCAAAGATCCTGGAAATAGGGGAGGGCACCTCAGAGATTCAACGCATGGTGATTGCTCGGGGCCTAGGGATGCCAGCGTGAGCCAGCCGGTGAGAGCCTCGTTGGATGTCGGGTCAATCGGTGCCGTCGCAGACTTGCGGACCCGCCTTGATGCGGCATACGAGGCCTCGGCGCGGCCCACACAGAAGGGGCGCGCGCGACTCGAAGAGCAAGGAAAACTGTCCGTGCGTGAGCGCGTTGCGCTGTTGATCGACGAGGGCACCTTCGTTGAAGACGGCAGGCTCGCCAACGCCACGGCCGAGGATCTGCCATCTGATGGGGTGGTGACCGGGCGCGGTGAGGTCGACGGACGGCCTGCGATAGTGGTGGCCAACGACCCCACCGTCAAGGCCGGATCGTGGGGGGCTCGCACGGTCGAGAAGATGATCCGGGCCACCGAGAGCGCGCTCCGAGAAGAGTTGCCCATCTTCTGGTTCGTGGACTCCGCAGGCGCGAGAATCACCGACCAGGTGCAACTCTTCCCGGGCCGGCGAGGCGCTGGCCGCATCTTCGGCAACCAAGTCGCTTTGTCGGGGAAAGTGCCACAGATCTGCTGCCTCTTCGGGCCCTCGGCCGCGGGCGGCGCCTACATTCCTAGTTTCTGCGACGTCATTGTCATGGTCGAAGGCAATGCGTCGATGTATTTAGGAAGTCCGCGGATGGCCGAGATGGTGATTGGCGAGCAGGTATCCCTGGAAGAAATGGGTGGGGCGCGAATGCACTGCACTGTCTCTGGCGTCGGTGATCTACTGGCCAGTGACGATGCCGAGGCGATCGAGCTGGCCAAGGTGTACTTCTCCTACATGCCGCAGAACTGGGCCTGCGCGACGCCTCGGTACGACGTAGAAGAGCCCCGTTCGCCGCTGCGCCAGGACACGGTCCCGGAGGCAGAGTCGGTGCCGTTCGACGTCCACGAGGTCATTGACGGCCTCATCGACGAAGACAGCTTCTTCGAGATCAAGGAACTGTTCGCTCCAGAGTTGGTTATCGGCCTGGGGCGATTGGGTGG
The DNA here is from genome assembly GCA_038330045.1 of Actinomycetales bacterium. Taxonomy (GTDB): domain Bacteria; phylum Actinomycetota; class Actinomycetes; order Actinomycetales; family Dermatophilaceae; genus Ornithinicoccus. Next base: position 8,253 of record JBBQNO010000032.1, read on the forward strand.
GGAGAGCGTAGGGGTAGTCGCCAATAATTCGAACGTCAAAGGTGGTGTGCTCTTCAGCGACTCAGCCGACAAAGCAGCCCGCTTCATCTGGATGTGCGACGCCTACGGCATACCGCTGATCTATCTGGCTGACGTACCTGGATTCATGATCGGGTCCGACGTCGAGCGGGGCGGCATCATCCGGCACGGAGCCAAGATGGTCAGCGCGGTGGCGGACGCGACGGTGCCGCAGTTCTGCGTGGTGCTGCGCAAGGCCTACGGTGCGGGGCTCTACGCAATGGGCGGGCCAGGCTTCGGGCCGGACGTCACGCTCGCCTTGCCCACGGCACGGATAGCAGTGATGGGGCCCGAGGCCGCGATCAACGCGGTGTATGCCGGCAAGCTGGCCGCGATCGACGACCCGGTCGAGCGGCAGGAGTTCGTAGAGGCCAAGAAGGCTGAGTACCTGCGCGATGTCGATCTCGAGCGACTGGCCGCCGATCTCGTGATCGATGGGGTCATCGAGGCCGACGCTCTGCGTGACGAACTTCTCCTCCGGGCCCGTTACGCATCGGGGCGCGACCGGAGCGTTCCCATGCGTAGAAGGGGCATTCCGCCCGTCTGACGATGAGGCGGCGGCGTATTGAGATCGTCAAGTCACCCCCCGTGTTTGCGACTTATGGTGAGGGCCATAGTCTGGAATCTTCATCCATGAGCGAAGGAGAGCATATGAGCATCAACGACGACTCAGCACTTCCGTCAGAGGGCAAGAAAGATGTCAGCTGGACTGACCTGGGGCAGGACCTGTGGGCCTACCTGACTGGTCGCGGTGCCGCGATCAACTACAGCTTCGTTGACATGGCCGTCGAGGTGCCCCGTGACACCGGCCCGGACGCTCCCCGCGCGACCTGGAAGGTCAACGGCACCATCCGGATCACCACCAGCGACGACGAGTCTGCGGGCTCGGACGACCTGCGAGGCTGATGCACCATGCTTGAACGCTTCAACATCGAGGCCGACATCGCCTTCTCCATGGAGCGGGGCGGCTCGGATGATCACGAGCCGCAGACCGTGACTGGGACGGTGACTGGGTCAGGGCATCACATTGAGGTGCACTGCGACGATGTTGGAGCGCTATCTTCTGGGTCCTCCGTCCGCGACGCGCGGCAGATAGCTGCTGCGCTTGCGGGCGAGGGGCTCAGCGTCGCGCTTGTGGGCAAGGACGGGCCTATCGTGACCATTGGCGACGTCAAGGCGGGGCTTCTGGCTCGCGCTGCAACGCGGTCGCGGCATATCCGGATCGACAGCCTCAAGGCGGCTACGAACCTGGCAAGGTCTAGGGGCACGGGGGGCAAGGCACGAGGAAGTCTGCTGCCGCCGCCCACCCTGTGGCCGATTGCCCCCACGTTCCGTTGGTCTCGTCGGCGCCCGACCACCACCCACGACCCAGCCGGAGGAGGACGGCCACGGCTGGTCTTCTCGATGGGGGCAGCCGCGACATCTGGCGGCCAGCGCCGGGTTTTTGACCTACCAAAGACCGGCACCTCGATCGGTAGCAACGAATTCGCAGACCTGCGCTTGAGTGGTGTTGCCCCGGAACAGGCGCGCGTCCGTAGGGACTCGGGCACCGACGAATACATTCTGGTGGCGCTGGGCGGAGAAATACCCACAAAAGTCAACGGTGTGAGGGTGACGACGGAGCAGGTCTTGCGTACCGGGTCGCGCGTCGAGATGGGTCCCTGGACCATGGTTTACTCCCGTGAGGAGTTCGCCGATCACGGTCGTCCGTATGGTGGCCGCGCAGGTGGAGAGTTCAGTCGTCAACGCGACCAGCCGAAGCCGAAGTACGAGAAGTAGTCATCCGGTCAGGATCGAAGGTTATGCCACTGAAGGCCGAGTCGCTGTAGCAAATCTCGCAGTAGTGGGAGACTTACCCCCACCACAGCGTGGTAGTCCCCTTCGATGCCGGTGATGTACGGGCCTCCGAGCCCGTCAACGGTAAAGGCACCAGCGACATGGAGCGGCTCGCCAGTGTCTACATATGAGTCAATCTCTGTGTCAGTCAGGTCGGCAAAGTGCACAGTCGTTGACGCAACTCCACTGGCCTCCAACACACCGTCGGGGCTTCTAAGCACGAGCCAATGACCGCTATGCAACACCCCGCTGGTGCCGCGCATGTCTCGCCACCGAGAGCGAGCCCGTTCAGCCGTAAGCGGTTTGCCGTGTACTTTTCCATCAAACTCCAGCACGGAGTCGCAGCCCAACACGAGTTCGGCGGGGTCGGCGTCGTCTAGTGAGGAGAGGACGTCGAGACATTTGGCGCGAGCCAACACCAGCGCGACGTCGTTGGCGGGCAAGCGGTTGCCGGCCCGTTCGATGTCGGTGACCACCGCGTCCTCGTCGATGGTGGACACCATGACCCGGGGGGCGAGGCCCGCTCGGGTGAGTGTGCCGAGTCGGCCGCTGGATGCCGAGGCCAAAACGAAGTTCATCATTGGGCCCAGGTTAGTGGGCCAACCTCAGCGCAGATTCCGTTCTTTGCGACGACACTCACATGTCACTAGACCTGTTGCCGCAGTAAGGTATTCACCACCCCCACTCGATTGCACCAGCGGGTGGCGGTTCGACGCCCGCTTCTGAGCGTCCGACGATGCGCCTGGGTGATCGAGGTCCGTGCATGCAGGTGCTGCAAGGTCCGCCAGCGAATACTCCGACGGCGACGAGTATCCGTAGTCTTTGACCGGATACACGACCCTGACCGACGGAGCCGGTCGGCATCGAGATCGGCGTGGTCCGAATCGGTCGCTACGTCCAGCCCTACGATCACGCCGACCTATGGGGCCCTGAACAACATCGTGCGACGCGTATGCCGACCAAGGGCTCCGCCTGTGTCTGTGGAACCTGACTCCACGGTGGTGGTCCAGATGAACCACCTCGGCGCCAAACCAGAGCAGCTGGAAAGGATTAAGCGCGGGCTGGCGAATCGCGGGATCGCCTTGTGCACACCGAACTCCGTCAGCACACCGACCGACTGGCGTCCGAACTGTTGAGCGCCATCTCCTGCTAGCCGGTCTGCCCATCGACGTAGCACCAACGCCACCCCTCGCCCACCTCAAAACTCTCCATCACGGGGTGGCCTGAGGAGCGGAAGTGCTTCGTGCTGTGTTGGCCCACTGATGAGTCGCAACACCCGACATACCCACACGTCAAGCACAACCGAAGGTGGACGGCGTTGACGCCTTCCGCTTGGCAAGCCTCACAGTCTTGGGACAGTGCGTCGATGTGGTCAGGGGCCTGTGAAAGGTGTGAGCACTCGCCCTCCAAAGCCACAGGAGGGCGCAGTGCGGTGCCACGTTCCTCGTCCCGGCGGTCGTTTTGAGCCAACTCCAGCACTGACTCCTCGATGTCGAGTTGCTCCAACAGATCCGCCAAAAGGTCGTGCTCGGCCACCCCTTGATCGCGCAGGCGCACTAGTTCGGCGCGTTCGGCGGCCATCATTGCCATCCGCACACGACGGTAGGCATCGCCCGGGGTCTCTTTGAAATCCGCACCGCGCGGACCAACCTGCTCCCACATCCGGTTGGTGCGGCGGGCAGCGTCGCCGCGCAACTGCTCGCGTAGCTCATCAGATTCATCGTCGTGATCGTCGAGCACGGCAAGCCCCGCCGACACCGCGTGCTCGGTCAACACTGCTTGCTGCAACGCATCTTCGCGCCCGTCGGGGCCGGTCACCTTGAGGCGACGCGCGAGCAGGGGGAGCGTCAACCCCTGGATCACCAAAGTCCCAATGGCGACCACGAGGGCGATAAAGATCAGTGCCGGTCGGTTATCGGCCCCGGTAGGAATCAAGAAGGCTGCGGCCAGGGTAACCACCCCTCGCATCCCAGCCCACGACACGAGAACTGCCTCAGCAGCAGGAAGCGCCCGAGCAGTGGGGCGCAGTAGCCACCGACTGGGGATCACCCAGATTGGCCGCAGCAGTATCACGACGACCAGGATCACCACCGACGTGACCATGACGCGTGAAAGGGACATGGAATCGTTGCCGGTCTCGGTGATGATCTCCTGCATTTGCAGGCCGATCATCAAGAAGACGGCGCTTTCGAGAATAAACTGCACGCTGGCCCAGTTGATCCGTTCCGAGAGCCGCGAGCGCGCATTCTGTAACGTCAGGGCGCGGTGGCCAAGGATGAGACCGGCAGTCACCACGGCCAATACGCCCGACGAACCGAGAGCCTCAGCGGGTAGGAACGCGACGAAGGGAATGGTGAACGACATCGCGGTGTCCAGCTCAGGACCCAACGTTCGGCGACGTAGGAAGGAGGCCAGCAGCGCCACGGCTGCGCCGATGGCGACCCCACCGACGAGCGCCCAGACAAAGTTCAGAACCACAGTCCAGGCGCTGACCTCGTCAGTGGCAGCAGCAATGATTCCGTGACCGTTGCCCAGCCCGGCGATCGCCAGACCGGTGCGCAAGGCGACCAAGGCGGTGGCGTCGTTGAGCAACGATTCACCCTCAAGGATGGTCACCACGCGCCGGGGGAGTCCAATTTTGCGGGCGACGGCGGTGGCTGCGACGGCGTCCGGTGGGGCCACGATCGCTCCCAAGGCGAAGGCCAAGCCAAACGAGATCGGCAACATTGCGTAGGCCACCACAGCGACGCCCAGAGCGGTGAACAGGATGAGGCCCACAGAAAGGGACAGGATCGCCACGCGGTGCCGGGTGAAGTCGACCAGGGACGTGCGGATCGCTGCGGCGTACAACAACGGGGGGAGCAGCCCGAACAACACCATGTCTGCCGTCAGCCGGACTTCCGGGATGAACGGCAAGTACGACCCGACCACACCCACGATGATCAAGAGAATGGGGGCGCTCAACCCACGCTTCTCAGCCAGACCGGCCACCAGCACCGCGACGCCCGCCACCAGCACCAGCGTGAGTGCAACGCTCATGAGGGGCTTAGCACTGCCGACCGCAACACGTCGAGGCCCACACCGCCGATGTCTAGGGCGCGCCGGTGGAAGGCCGCCAGATCGAAAGCGTCGCCTTCGCGGCGCTTGGCTTCGTCACGCAAATCAATCCACAGGCGCTCACCGATCTTGTATGACGGCGCCTGGCCTGGAAAGCCCAGGTAGCGATCAAGCTCGAAGCGGACAAACGCCTCGCTCATGTTGACGTGGGCATCGAGGAACTGCCACGCCTTGTCGTACGTCCACATTCCGCCGCCCACCTCAGCCGGCGCGTCGAACCCGCAGTGCACCCCGATGTCCAGGACCACCCGCGCGGCACGCATCGATTGGGCGTCCAGCAGGCCCATTCGCATCCCGAGGTCGTCTAGGTAGCCGAGGTCGGCCATCAGCCACTCGGCATACAGCGCCCACCCCTCGCCGTGCCCAGAGGTCCACGACGCAAGTCGGCGCCACCGATTCAGAGTGTCTTTGCGCAGCGTCGTCTGGGCGATCTGCAGGTGATGGCCGGGCACACCCTCGTGATAGACGGTAGTGAGCTCGCGCCACGTGCTGAACGACGTCACACCTGTGGGCACGGACCACCACATCCGGCCAGGGCGGGAGAAGTCTTCGCTGGGGCCAGTGTAGTAAATGATCCCGGTGCTGCTGGGCGCGATCATGCACTCGATGCGCCGGATGGGCTCGGGTATGTCGAAGTGTGAGTCGGCGAGGGACACGATGGCCTCGTCGGCCACGGTCTGCATCCACGACTTCAGCTCTGCAGTGCCGTTGAGTTGGTACTGCTCGTCGGCATCCAGCGCCTCGATGGCCTCGGACACGGTCGCTCCGGGGCGGATCGCCTCTGCGGTTTCCTCCATCATCGACGTGATGCGAGCGAGCTCGACCTGCCCCCAGGCGTAGGTCTCGGCCAGGTCGATGGTGGTCCCCAAGAACGAGCGGGACAGCAACTGATAGCGCTCGCTGCCGACGGCGTCCGCCTCCGGTGCCTGCGGGAGCAACTCGTCGGTCAGCATGGCCGCCAAAGCGCCGAAGGCGGAGTTGGCTGAGGCCGCCGCGGACTCAAGGTCGCTGCGCAGCCGGTTGGGGATGGTTTCTGCGGATGCGATCAACGTTGAGTAGGTGCTGGTCGATGACTCGGCTTGAGCCGCGCACTGGGCGGCGCACTTCGTGACTTGGCGCACTGGCACAACGGCTCCGTGGCCCGCGCTGAAACGTAAGGCGTCGGCATACTGCTCCAGCGCGGTGGGCACTGCCCGCAGACGATCGAGGATCCACTGCCACTGCTGTGGCGTCTCGGTGGCCATCAGGTCGCAGGCGTCCCGCACCGACTGCAGGGGGCAGTCCAAAACGTTGAGGGTCGTCGGGTCCTTGCCGTCGACTATGCGGGCAAGGAGTTCGGCGCGCAGGCTTACCTCGTCGTGAAGCGCTGCGATCGTGACCGCGTCGACGCTATCGCCGACGAACCCATGCTCTGCGGTGTTGAGCTCGAACAAAGTATGCCGCGTGAGGTCTAAACCGGCCTGAGTCCCCTTGATGCTGAAGTCGTCGAGGCGGTCTTCGCTGCCGGTGACGCCGAGATAGGTCGCGAGCAAGGGGCTCTGCGCCAGCCTGGCGTCGAGGTAGGCATCAGCGACGCGATCGATCTGGCTTGGCTCACGCACGGAGGATGCGGCTGGGGTGTCCTGGGTCACCGATATACGGTACTACCTTGATGCCATGTCAGCCTCGCAGACCGCGATTGTGAACTCCGTCAACGTGGGGGCGGGAGCCGTACTGAGCGCGCGGCTCAAGGGTCAGATATCCGGCATCGACAAGCGCGCGGTGTTGCAGATCGAGGTGTGAGACCCGGGGATCGGCTTACCGGGCACGTTCGGGGAGAACATCACCACGGAGGGCCTCGGGGTGCCTCGACGAGGACGATCACGCCGCGCTCGAGGCTCGGGTTGCTCGTAGAACGGCTGCCAGCGCACGGCGCAACCAAGACGTGTTCACCGAGGTAGAACGGAGCCCATCCACGACCCAGGGCCTGGCGACAGGCGTGGGCGAGCGTTGCGCCCACGGGAACTCCACAGCGACCGCCGGCGAGCGGGTGGCGAGGATGAACCTCCCGCGCTCATGGCCGCGAGCACTGCGACGACGGCTGCGGTCTCCTCAGGGGTGGGCGACCCACTGATCACGATGCTCGGCTGATCTGCGGCACTCATAGTGGGATGTTCCCGTGCTTCTTGGGTGCTCGGTTAGCGCGCTTGGTGGCCAGCGTCCGTAACGCCTTCACAATCTGCACCCGGGTTTGAGCGGGAGCGATGACCGCATCGATATAACCGCGTTCAGCCGCGGTGTACGGGTTGGCAAGCGTGTCTTCGTAGTCCTGAATGTGCTTGGCTCGCGCGGCGTCAACGTCGCCGCCTGCTGCGGCCACCTCGGCCAATTGCTTGCGGTACAAGATGTTGGCGGCACCTTGGGCCCCCATCACCGCAATTTGTGCGGTCGGCCAGGCGAAGTTCACGTCGGCTCCCAGGTGCTTGGAGCCCATGACGTCGTAGGCACCGCCGTAGGCCTTGCGGGTGATGACGGTGACGAGGGGGACGGTGGCCTCGGCATAGGCGTAGAGCAGTTTTGCCCCGCGGCGAATGATCCCACCCCACTCTTGGTCGGTTCCTGGCAAGAAGCCGGGCACGTCCACGAAGGTCAGGATGGGGATGTTGAACGCATCGCACGTACGGACGAATCTCGCTGCCTTCTCGGATGCATCAATGTCCAGGGTCCCGGCGAATTGCATGGGCTGGTTGGCCACGATGCCGACCGAGCGACCTTCGACTCGACCGAATCCGACCATGATGTTGGGCGCAAACAACTCCTGAACCTGGAGGAACTCGCCGTCGTCCAGCACATGCTCGAGCACCGTGGTCATGTCGTAGGGCATGTTGGGCGAATCGGGGATGAGGGTGTCTAACTCCTCGTCGAGGTCGCTGACGTTCATGTCGACCTCGACGGCGAACGATGGCGCATCTTCCAGGTTGTTCTGTGGCAGGTAGGTCAGCAAGTCCTGAACGTAGGAGATGGCATCGGATTCGTCGCTGGCCGCGTAGTGAGCGACCCCCGAACGGGAGTTGTGGGCATGCGCACCACCTAGTTCTTCGAAACTGACGTCTTCGCCGGTGACGGTCTTGATCACGTCTGGGCCGGTGATGAACATGTGCGACGTCTTCTCCACCATGACGATGAAGTCGGTGATCGCCGGTGAATAGACCGCGCCGCCAGCGCAAGGCCCGAGCACTAACGAAATCTGGGGGATAACCCCGGAGGCGTGGACGTTGCGGCGGAAGATCTCGGCGTACATCCCCAGCGCGGCCACGCCCTCCTGGATGCGCGCACCGCCAGAGTCGTTAATGCCGATGACCGGGCAACCGACCTTCATCGCCAGATCCATGACCTTGACGATCTTCTCCCCGAAGACCTCGCCCAGCGACCCGCCGAACACCGTGAAGTCTTGGGAGAACACAGCTACCGTTCGGCCGTCGACCGTGCCGTAGCCGGTGACGACGCCGTCGCCGTACGGGCGGTTCTTTTCCTGCCCGAAGTTCGTCGAACGGTGGCGAGCGAACTCGTCCAACTCGGTGAAGGAACCCTCATCGAGCAACGCATCGATGCGCTCGCGCGCAGTCTGCTTGCCGCGTGCGTGCTGCTTCTCCACAGCGCGCGCGGACCCGGCATGGACCGCTTCGTCGATCCGACGGTGGTAGTCCTCGAGTCGCCCAGCCGTGGTGCGCATGTCGGTATTGACCTCGAGGGTGGAGTCGTCCATCCCGATAACTTAGCCTTGCGCGGGTGGTCAGGCAGCAATGGGCGCGCCCGGAGTGGCACGCCACCATCGATTCCACCAACCTTGCGCTGATGAGCGATCCGCGGCCAGGGCGGGTGGTGGTCGCCGAACACCAAAGCGCCGGTTTGGGCCGGCGGGGACGCACCTGGATAGCGCCCCCCGGGCGCAGCCTGGCGGTCAGCGTTGCCGTGACCGCTCCTGCGTCGGAGCTTTTGGGCTGGGTGCCGTTGCTTGCCGGGGTCGCGGTGCTACGCGCGCTGGGGATGAGTAAGCCTGCGTTGACTGCGGACCTAAAGTGGCCCAACGACGTGCTGATTCCCCCCGTCCCTGGCACACGACCCGGCAAGGTATGCGGTGTGCTGGCGGCGGCGACGCCGGGATCCGTGGTGATTGGTGTCGGCCTCAACATCGACCAAACCGCAGACGAACTGCCGGTGCCCACCGCGACGTCCTGGGCCCTGGCGTGCGGCCAGGCGCGCCTGCCCGATGGTCTGCGTGAGGCATGGCTGGCCGCATACCTGGAGCATCTGTCCGTGCTGCTCCATGATCTCGGCCAGGACCCCGAGAAGGCACGCTCGATCTACCTGAGCGTCTGCTCGACGATCGGGCGGACGGTGTCGATTGAACTGCCTGGTGGTGGCGTCGAGCACGGCCTGGCCGCCAGCGTCGATGCACGCGGAGCGTTGGTGCTCACTAACCAGGGTCACCGCAGCGTGCACCATGCCGGAGACGTGGTTCATCTGCGCGGAACCGGTGCGGACAGGCACACTAGGCATCATGGCTGACGACTCAGCGCTGCTCCACGTCACCCGGCACGGGGCGGGACAGCACGTCGCTCTGGTGGTCTTGGACCGTCCCTCATCACTGAATGCGATCTCGACGGAATTCTCCCGGCAGATAGCCAGCGCGATGCGCGCACTGGCTGCGGATCCGGGGGTGCGAGCGGTGGTGTTGGCGAGCTCCTCACCGCGCGCGTTCTGCGTGGGTGCGGACCTTAAAGAGCGGCAAACCATGAATGAGGACGAGTTGATGGCGCATCGCGACGTCAGCGTCAAGGCGTACCGCAGCGTGTTGTCGCTGCCGATGCCGGCTATCGCGGCCGTTGAGGGCCACGCCCTGGGTGGAGGCTTAGAGTTAGCGCTCTGTTGTGACCTGATAGTCGTTGGGGCACAAGCGATTTTGGCGTTGCCTGAGGTGTCTGTGGGTCTGATCCCAGGCGGAGGTGGCACACAACTCCTTGCCAGGAAGGTGGGATGGTCGCGAGCGGCGTATATGGTTCTGACTGCCGTCAAAATCGATGCCTTACAGGCGCACTCATGGGGTTTGGCCACGGACGTTGTGACTGCGGGCCTCGCGCGAGAGCGGGCCCTTGAGATGGCTGTGCGAGTGAGTGACAATTCGCCCACAGCGGTGCGACATGCCAAGGCCGCGATGCGTGAAGGAGCAGATACCAACCTCGCAGAGGGCCTTGCTCGCGAGGACGCTCACTGGCGCGCGGTCGCACAAAGCAACGACCGACAAGAAGGCATACTCGCGTTCACCGAAAAAAGACAGCCAAGGTGGCATTCGTAGAGCAAATAGTGCCGACACCTTGAATATGCTCACCAGAGACAAAGGACTAGAATCTAAAAATGATGCGTGTGCTGCTGGCCGAAGACGATGCAACGATTTCCGATCCGTTGTCCAGGGCTCTGCGACGTGAGGGCTATACGGTCGACGTAGCTGAAGACGGAAGAGCCGCGCTCACATTGGCCGAGGGTGAGGCCCCGGATGTCGTCATTCTGGACATTGGTTTGCCATATCTGGATGGGCTCGAAGTGTGTCGGCGGATGCGCCAGGAGGGCCTGACGTGCCCCGTTCTCATTCTCACGGCGCGCGGCGACGAGGTGGACACGGTCGTTGGCCTCGACGCCGGGGCGGACGACTACGTCACCAAGCCTTTCCGCCTGGCCGAGTTACTGGCTCGGGTGCGGGCGCTGCTGCGTCGGGGCAACGAGAACCCGGACGTGGGGGGAGAGCGCCCGATCACGGTTGACACCAAAGCGCGCCGGGCCTTCTTCCGGGGCCAGGAAGTGTCGCTCACGGCGAAGGAGTTCGACCTCCTTCGCGTGCTGACTCGTGAAGAGGGGCGCGTCGTGCCTCGAGACACGCTGATGCTGGAGGTCTGGGATAGCTGGTTCGGGTCGACAAAAACTCTCGACATGCATATCTCTGTGCTGCGTCGCAAACTGGGTGACGATGCCACCAGCCCACGTTATATAGTCACCGTCCGCGGGGTTGGCTTCCGCTTCCAGAACGAACCGGAACGCTGATCTGGGGCTCCATTGCGCGAAGAACTTCGCCGTATCGCGGTGACGATTGCACTCACTGGATGTGGTCTCGGGATCGGCTTGAGTGTGTTGTCCGCAACCCTGCTTCTGGGGCCGCTGTCTGACGAACAACCCGACAGCCTCGGCCCTTGGTGGTTGGTTGTTCTGGCTACCGTTCTCTCGGCAATCGTGAGTGTCGGTGTGACTATTCTTCTTGCGCTGTGGCTCATCAACCGCGCCGTGAATACCCTCACGCTCGCCCTGAACGATCTTGCCCAGCGTGCCGACGACTTTGGCGCGGGCTCAGTCACGGCCGACCGTGAGGGGGGTGGGCCAGCGACCTTCGCGGAGGGGGCCAGCGGCAAGACCGGCGTGCCCGAGATCGACACGGTGCGGGTCATCATGGACAGAAGTCAAAACACCCTGGCACGGGCCTTGTCGTCCGAGCGATCCTTCGCCGCCGACGCCTCCCACCAGTTGCGCACGCCACTGGCGGCATTGGTATTGCGTCTCGATGAGGTGGTGCACACCGACGACCTTGCGGTGGCCAAGCACGAGGCCGAGATCGCGATCGGTCAAACTGAGCGTCTCGCTTCCGTGGTGGATGACCTGCTTCACCGGACCCGCGCCGGTCACGCTGATGGCGGACGGTCGGTGTCCCTGGACACTGTGCTCTCAGGGCTGGAACAAGAGTGGACTCCGGCCTTCCAGGCCCGGGGGCGGCAGATTGTCGTCCGCGCAGAGCGGGCCATGATCGTGCGATCTAGTGCCTCGTCGATCTCGCAGATCCTGAACACGCTGGTGGAAAACTCTCTGCAGCACGGCGATGGACTCGTCCAAATCTCGGCCGTGCGCAGTGGGCCGTCGGCTTTGCTCGAGGTCAGAGACGAAGGTAAGGGGATGGACCTAGCCTTGGCTCGACGCATATTCGATAGGGCCGTGACCAGCGGCCCGGGAACCGGCCTGGGCCTGTCGGTAGCCCGAGAAACGGCAGAATCCTTCGGTGGTCGCTTGGAGTTGGCGCAAGCCAGGCCCGCCGTCTTCGCGCTCTACATCTCGATGTCTTCCGCCAACTAGATTCTCTCTTGTGGCGTGTCTGCCGTAAAGACGTAGGTTCGATAGGCCCAGAAGCGAAAAAGGGTGCCTAGTACCAGTCCCACCCCGTTGGCGCTGAGGTTGTCCGCGAGTTGGCTTTCGAGGCCCAAGGCGTATCTTGAAAAACCCAAACAGACGACAGCAATCCCGAGTCCGACGATGTTGAACAACACAAAGAGAAGAAATTCGTGGGCGCGACCGGGGCGCCGACGATGTCTAAAAGTCCAATATCGATTGCCCAGGTAGGCAAAGATCGTGGAGAACGCAGTGGCGGCGATTTTTGCACGCAAGGGGATGTCGTGCATCGGGCCCACCCCGCCTGAGCCTGGGACGCCAAAGACAAAGTAGTTATAGAGCGTGGTGTCTAAGCAGAATGCGAGCAACCCGATGATTCCGAATTTAGCCACTTCACGGGCGAATACGTGATACCAGCCTCGGATGCGCTCGGTAAGGCGCGATAAGGCTGCGGTCACCGGCGCAGCATACGTGGGCTGCCCGTAGGCTGTGCGCCGTGGATGACATGCCCGACCGAACGGCCAAACTGCGTACCCCTGAGGGCGGGTTCCCCGTGGTGGGAATCATCGGCGGTGGACAACTCGCCCGGATGTGCCAACCGCCCGCGGTGGCCCTCAACGTGACGCTGTCCGTGCTGTGCGAATCGGACGCCGCCGCGGCGGCGCTGGTCGTGCCGCATAGCCCCGTGGGTGCGTGCACCGATGTCGACGCGGTCCTGAACTTCGCCAGATCGTGCGACGTCGTCACCTTCGACCATGAGCAGGTCCCGCAGGCGGTGCTACTCGCGCTCCAGGCCGCCGGGGTTGTGGTGCACCCCGACCCGGCCGCGCTGATCTTCGCGCAAGACAAGATCGCTATGCGTCAGCGATTGAGCGACATGGGTGTGCCGTGTCCGCGGTGGGCGGTGGCCCGGCGCCGCAGCGACATCGCGGCCTTCGCCGAACTGGTCGGCTGGCCGGTCGTGGCCAAAACCCCGCGGGGTGGGTATGACGGCAAGGGAGTTCGCGTTGTTCACTCGCCCGGAGGGGTCGACGACTGGCTCGAACAGGTCGGCACGAGCGAGACCTCACCCGTGGCCGGCGGCGTTTTGCTTGAGGAAGCGGTTCAGTTCACCCGGGAGATCGCGGTCATGGTCGCCCGCAGCCCGAGCGGGCAGGCCGCGACCTGGCCGGTCGTCGAAACCGTTCAAGAAAACAGCATCTGCACCGAGGTGTTGGCACCCGCCCCTAATCTCGACGAAGACGTGGCCACCGCGGCCACCGAAGCGGCCCTGCGGATTGCGGGTGAGTTAAGCGTTACCGGCGTCATGGCCGTAGAGATGTTCCAACTCGCCGACCACGCGGATGGGCCCGGGTTCGTGGTCAATGAACTCGCGATGCGTCCGCACAACAGTGGGCACTGGAGCATCGATGGGGCGGTGACGAGCCAGTTCGAGCAGCACATGCGGGCCGTGCTCGATCTGCCGTTGGGCCAGACGCATTCACGAGCGCCGTGGACCGTGATGTCCAACGTGCTCGGCGGCGACAACCCTGAGCTGTATTCGACCTACAAGCACCTGATGGCCCGCGACCCCGGCCTACGCATCCACCTCTACGGCAAGGGCGTGCGCCCCGGCCGCAAGATAGGCCACGTCACCACCTACGGCGATGACCTCGACCAGTTGCGCGCGCGCGGTCGACACGCCGCCGACTTCCTGCAAGGAGTGATCGACGAATGAGCGATGCGCCGCGTCCGACCGTCGCCTTGGTGATGGGTAGCGACAGCGACTGGCCGGTGATGGAAGCGGCCGCGATCGTCCTAGCCGAGTTGGGGATTGCGGCCGAGCCCGACGTCATTTCGGCCCACCGGATGCCCACCGAAATGATCGACTTCGGCACCAACGCCGCGCACCGCGGGATCCGCGTGATCATCGCCGGGGCCGGCGGCGCGGCTCACCTGCCAGGCATGTTGGCCAGCGTCACCACCTTGCCGGTCATCGGGGTG
>JBBQNO010000033.1:0-21537 GCA_038330045.1 Actinomycetales bacterium
TCTGGACCTCGCGGGTGAATCGAGCCAGCGCGTCACGGTCGACCTCGACGCCAAAGCCAGGCCCGGTTGGGACGTCGACCACGCCGCCGTGCATCACGACGGGCTCGGTCACGATGTCTTGGGAGTAGAAGCGGTCAGACCCCGAGATATCGCCGGGCAAAGTAAACCCGGGCATCCCGGCCAAAGCTGCGTTAGCCGATCGACCGATCCCCGTCTCCAACATTCCGCCGCACCAAACTGCGATGCCGTTCGCTCGACATACGTCATGGATGCTCCTGGCCTGCAGGTACCCGCCGACCCTGCCCGGTTTGATGTTGATGACCGACGCCGCGCCCAGGCTGATCGCGTCGGCCGCAGCCTCGGGGGAGTCGATCGATTCGTCGAGGCACATGGGGGTGCGCATCTGCTTGGCCAGCTCGGCGTGCTGACGGATATCGGCCTCGCCAAGCGGCTGTTCGATCAATAGCAGGTCGTAGTCGTCGAGTTTCCGCAGATGGGCCGCGTCAACCAAGGTGTATGCCGCGTTGGCGTCGACCTGGAGCAGCATCTCGTCCCCGAACTCTCTGCGCACCGCAGCAACAGGTTCAAGGTCCGCGCCCGGCTTGATTTTGAGCTTGATCCGCGCGTAGCCAGACTCGACGTACCCGCGCACCGCTTCGACCATGGCCGGGACCGAGTCTTGGATGCCGACCGACACTCCCGACGGCACCGTGGTTCGGGTGACCCCTAGGTATGCCGCGAACGAGAGGTCGGAAGCGCGCAACTGGGCATCCAGCACGGCCATTTCAATCGCAGCCTTGGCCATCGGGTGGCCGACGAGGTGCTCCACGTGGGCGGCCACCGACTCGGCCCGCAGGTTCTTGACGGCGAAGAGGGTAGGAGCGATCCATCGCTGGGTAACCTCGGCCGCCGCCGTCAGAAACTCGGATGAATACAACGGAGCCTTGGACGCTACACACTCACCCCAGCCCGTGACGGAGCCAGCGGAGGCGTCCATGATGGCCTCGACGACATACGCCGACTTGGTGGTGTCGGTGCCGAAAGACGTCGTGAATGGCGTCACCAACGGCATCTCGACGTGGTGCAGGCGAAGTTCGCGGAGTTTCATCGGGTCTCCTCGGTGGAAGGTGTGTCGGAGTGTTCGGTGGTGCGGGTCAAGATGTAGGTGTCGGGGCGTTCGAAGTCGGTGACCTGCCAACCGCTGCCCAAGAGCGAGGTGAAGGCTTCGCGGGTTTGGGCGCGCCATGCCACAGCCGATGGTGGGTCGGTGCGGCGTAGTGCCTCAATGTCGGGCGGCACCGTGACCCGGGTGACGTCGGCCTCGTGGCGTTGCGCCATCCCGGGGCTGGAGTCGAGCAGATCCCACCGGATCATCATCCGGTCTGAGGCCTGCCCTGCATTGAGCCCGTCGGTCATCTCACCGTAGTGGTCGGGGTAGTAGGCCACGACCCGAGTGCCCAACGTGGTGATGTTGAACGACGCGTTGCGAGCAACGAGGGGGTCGAAGGTCCAGGTGATGGCTTCGACGCCGTGCTGCAGACACCACGCCCGCTGGTGCAGTTTCAGCGCTCGCCCCACTCCCCGGCCGGTGGCCGAAGCGGTGACCCCAGCGATGTGAGAGTGCAGCGGCCGCCCCGGCGGGCCGAAGAATCCGAGACTCGCCCCGACGGTCTGGCCAGTGTGATCGCGGGCGACGCCGACGTAGTTGCCAGAGTGGGCCAGTGCAACCATGGTGCTCTGCTCCAAGACGTCAACGCCTGGAGGCGAGGCCCAGACCTCGTTGAAGAGGTCCGAGATCTCTGTGCAGTCCGCGGCACCGGTCGCGATCATGACCTCGACCCCAGCGCGTTCGGCTGCTGCGCTCGCACGCTCCCACGCCTCGAGTTGCACCCTCGGGTCGATGCTCACTCGTGGCGTCCTGCTGCATCCGTGGTCAGCAGCCGCTCGATCAGTGCCGCCAACATCGCGGTGCGGGCTGGGATTTCGGCGATGATCGCGTGCTCATGGTCGGCGTGCGCCCCGGCCCCGACCGCGCCGAGACCGTCCAGCGTGGGTGCGCCGAGACCGGCAGTGATGTTGCCGTCCGACGCGCCCCCGACTTCAACGCCCTCCGGGGTGGGCAGACCTAGCCCCTCGCAGACCTGGCCGAGGACGGCGTACACCCCTATCGCCGAGTCACGCTCTAGTGGTGGACGATCGATGCCGCCACTGACCTCAATCCGAGCCTCTGAGTTGTGGGGCGTCAACGACCGAAGGGCCGCATCGACACGGTGCTGCTCGGTTTCGGTGCGAGCCCGAGAGTCAACATCAATGTATGCCGTCGCGGGCACCGTATTGCTGCTGCTGCCCCCAGCCATCGTCGTCGGGATGACGCTGGTGCCCGCCTGGTCGTCGCCCAGGTCCGCGATAATCTGGATTTGGTGAGCTAGCTCCACCGAGGCGTTAACCCCAGCCTCGGGCTCCAACCCGGCGTGTGACGCCCTTCCGTGCACCGTCAGCCGGAACTTCGAAGCCCCCTTGCGGCCAACCTTGACCGCACCGCCGGGGGCGGCGGCCTCCAGCACCAACACCGACGGCAGATCGGCAACTTCGGTGGCGATGAGAGTGCGTGAGGTCGCGGACCCCACCTCTTCGTCGCCGGTGACCAGCAGACTCAAACCCGTCAGTGGCACGTCGTCTGCCTGCAGCATCGCAACGGCATGAATCGCCATCACCAGGCCCGTCAACATGTCGAAGGAGCCGGGCCCGCGCAGCATGCCTTCGGCCGTCGAGAAGGGTAGGCGCTCCAGCGTGCCGTGAGGCCACACGGTGTCTTGATGGGCGAGCACGAGCACGCGGACCGGCTGATCGTTGTTGTCGGTGCCGTTTGTGTTGTCGTCGCCGTTGTTGTCGGCGGTGTCGCCGAACCTCAACCGTAGGTGAGTGACGCCGTCGACCTCGAGTGTCTCGACCTGCAAACCCAGGCGTTCGTTGATGAGGTCGGCGATATCCGCAGCCCCTTGTGCGACGGCCGCGTGGTCACTCGACGGTGTCTCAAGCGTGATCAGCCGTTCTAGATCGGCCAGCATCTCAGGCAGGCGCTGCTGCGCGGCTGCCACCCGTCCCTCGCTCATCTGTGCCTTCCCGTGCCAGGTTGATCGCGCGTTGTGATCCCTCGCGGCGAGCCTATCGGGCGGTGTGACTCGACGGCAGCGTGCTGAGTAGGGGCAGGCTCGGGCCATGGCTTCTGGGTCGTCTCGCAGGTCTATGACGACACTGGCGACTCGATCTCTCGGAAGCTCTGGCGCAGATTGATGCGCTCATCTCCGACGTCGAGCAGCAGAACGACATCGAGATCGTGGCCTATGTCCGGGCCTGGAACGCCTCGCCGGACGAGACGCTTGGGCAGGTCGCGGACCTGCAGAAGCAATGGGCGGAGGCGGCCGACGTGAATATGGACCGTGCCGTCGGCATTCTCATCAACCGCAACCCCGGCGATCGCAATGATGCGCGAGCGGGTGTCTACATGGGCGACGAACTGGTTGACGGACCGCTCGCCGAAGACGACCAAACTGACATCGTCGAGAGTGCGCTCATTCCGCCGTTGTGACGTGGCCGGGTCGCTGATCGCGGGCCTGGGCCAGATCGACGCCACGTTGGCAGACAACGCCACTCCCGATGCCTTTGAGCGGTGGGCTGCGGGTGCCGGGCGCACCTGGGTGAACCCGCGGCCGCCCAATCGCGTATGGCGCTCGGTGTCGTGGCCGGGCTGGCAACGCTATTGGCCGTGGCGAACCTCGTGATCCTGGTTGCGGGGGAAGCGGCGCTGATGGTCGTTGGCTTGATTGCGGCGGTCGTGGTGGTCATCGCGGCGATGACGATGGTCTTCCGTTTCTCGCGATTTTCGGCGGAGGGGCAACGAGCGGCCGCTGGGTGGACGGCATACCGCGATGGACTCAAAGAGACGGCGCAGGGCAATTCGGATGCGCTTGATCTCGATGTCGCGGTTCCCGATCTGATCGCGACGGGTAGCGCTGGTGAGGTCGACGCGCTGCTGGCGCGGGCTGGGGAAAGGAGGGAGGCTCTCGCTGCTTTCGCCGGGGTGGCTCCGGGGGAGGCGCCGCCGGCTCCACCTAGGAACTGTCGACGATGCGCTTGTACCGTCGATCATGGTGCACGAGAGGCCGGCGTGTGGGGTCGTTTTCGGCGGCGGTCACCCGCGCCACGATGACGACGCTATCCCCAGCGTCGACGAATTCTTGGATATCGACGAAAAGTCGGCCTGCGACACCCAGAATGTTTGGGCAGCCGTGAGGCCCGGGGCACCATAGGGATGGCTCAGCGAAGCGGAGGTCGCGATCACCCGCAAACCGGATCGCGAGATCCTGTTGGCCCTCGCTGAGTAACTGCAGATTGGCTTGGCGGGACTCGCGCAGGGTCGCGAGTGAGGCCGCGCCCTTACTGATGTTAAAGGTGACTATGGGCGGGGTCGCACTTGCTGAAGACACCGAAATCGCGGTAAAACCGACAGGTCCGCGCGCGGTGACGATCCAGGTGCTCGACGCCGCTTGGCCAAACAGCTCTCGAAGGTCTGGGGCCTCGACGTAGCCCCCGTGGCTGCGGGCGGGAAGCGCTACGGGCTGCACGGGAACTCCTGTCGGGCCTTGGGGATGCGGATATTGACTCGTAGCCGGGCGAATCACGCCGGTGTTTGACGCACATCGCGGCTCGTTGTTGGCAATAACACCGAAACCTAGCCTCGCATGCCCGGGCTGAGTTCCGCGAGGGTCAGCAGCACCAGAGCGTCAGTCCACATCAACGGTGCTGGACCGGCGGGAAGCGCTGAGCCGGTGACCTTTTCGGGCAGCGAGCCCCACGGGGTGCGGTGTGTGTCGAGCCAGTCCAGCCAATGCGCCGCCTCGTCGGTGCGCCCCGATGCTGCTGCGGTGTAGGCCGCAAGGGCCGTTTCCGGAGTCCAGGACGTTCCGTCTTCTTTCCAGGCTGCCCCAGGGGCTAGGCCGCCGGCCGGGCGAAGCGCATCGACCTGGTAGTCGCTCCATTTCTGCGCCACCTCTGGTGTCTCGACCGCAAACGGCGGCATGAGGAAGGTGATGGCTGCGTCGAGCTCGCCCAGATCGCCGAAGCGTTCGTAGTCAGGGCTGAATCGCAGCCGCATCGCGACGTCGAGACCTTCTGCGGTCACCCTCGCGGCAGCGGCTTTGGCGGGTTCGCCGATGGCGGCGTAGTCATCTGTAGCCGCCAGTAATCCCGCCGCCATCGGGGCCACGGTGCCCAGGCTGACGGTCGTGACATTAACCTCCCAATAGTCCGGTGAGGCCGGGGGCAACCGGGTGCCGCTGGAGGTCAATCTGTCGAGATGGGTGACGCACCGGTCGCGGAGCTCGGCGGTGGAGTCGGGAAGGGGCGTCTGGCCGTTGGCGCGGATCGAACCAATCGCCCACAACACCCAGCCGCAGCCGTCGGACTGCGGGCCGCGCGGTCGGTCCACGACTGTGCGGCCCTCGAGCGTGTACCGAGCATCGAAGCCCTCGACCTTGTCGAAGGGTAGCGCGGCGATACCGTCAAGGATCTGCCTTACCTCCGTCGGGTGGCCGGTGCGATCTAACGCCATGGCCGTGAACGCACCGTCTCGAGGCCAGAAGTACCCCCACTGCGGTGCGGCCCCGGCCGGTGGCAACGGGTGGTCGGCCCATAGGGCACGTATGTCGCGCAGCGCCCAATAGCTCATATCCGCCCACTGCGTGCCCGCACCGGGGTCCGTCCCGGTGGCGATCCACGCTTCGTCTTCGACAGCGATTTGGCGACCTGCTGGCGTGTCAGAGGAGACCCGGAAATCTGCCGAGGTGACGAGCCGGGGCTCGGACGGCTCGTCACCTCGCAGCGTTGTGGCACCGACAGCGAGAGCGGCTATGGCCGCCACGGCGAGGACCGCGGCGATGCTTCGAACTGGGCGCGCGGTATACCCCCAACGCCGTTGATCGACCATGGGCCGATCTTAGGTCGCGAGCGTGGGCCGACCCGCAAGACCTACTGCTGGAGGTATCCGACCAACTGGTCACGCTCTCCTTGCAGTTCATCGATGCGGTGCTTCACGATGTCGCCGATACTGACGATGCCGCGTAAGTGCCCGTCGACCACGACGGGGAGGTGACGAATGCGGTGCTCGGTCATCGTGAGTGCGAGCGCCTCGAGGTCATCGTTGGGCGTGCAGGTGTGCACGTCGGGGGTCATGATCGAGTCCACCGAGTGACTCAACAGATCACCACCATGCTCGCGCAGGCCGCGGACGACATCACGCTCGCTCACGATGCCGGCGACGTCTTCGCCGTTGGTGCTGACCACCACCGAGCCGATGCCATGATCAGCCAACACCTCGATCAGGTCGCTGATAGTTGTCTGCGGCGCCACGGTGCTGACCGTGGAGCCCTTCCGCCGGAGCACTTCGCTGATGCGCATATGTGACCTTATCGGTGCAGGGCGTTTTGGAACAGAGCAAGCATCTCTTTACTGAACAGCACAAACCGCACCAGGTCGAGGGCATCCGTATACCCCGGCGCTGATGGCTGGGATGCAGATGCTGCGCGGTCCCACTTTGGCCCTCACTTCCAGGCTGCGCCGAAAGCAGGAGGTCAGCAGGGCTGGGTCGGTTTCTCTCCCCCGTGGGTGTTCGGAGTTGGCTGCGTTGACGATGGCGTCCGTGTACTCAGTGGTGATGTCTCCCCGGGCGATGGAAGAAATTGCCATAACGGTGCGTTGTCGATTCGGTTACACCGGCTTGGGGTCAAAGCGTTCCCTGTATGCCGACGCAACGTTAACCGCTGGGCACTCCCGGCGGTTCCGAACCTTCGAAGGGCCCCGTTACCATGTCTCGCTCCATCCTGCTTGCGTCCGCCGCGATCACCGCGACCCTCGCGCTGTCCGCCTGCTCATCAGGGGACGCTGAAAGTGACTCCGCAGAGGCCAGCGCCGGAGCCGGAGAATTCGGCCTCATTGAGGACGGGAAACTCGTGGTGGCGACCGAGGGCACCTACCGTCCCTTCACGTTCCACGAGGACGGCAGCGGCGACCTGATCGGCTATGACGTCGAGATCGTTGAAGCAGTGGCCGACAAGATCGGACTCGAGGTCGAGTTCCAGGAGACCCAGTGGGACGCGATCTTTACCGGACTAGAATCAGGACGTTTCGACGTCATCGCTAACCAGGTCTCGATCAACCCTGAGCGCGAAGAGGCATACCTGTTCAGCACCCCCTACACCGTGTCGCCCGGCGTAGTAGTCGTAGCCGACGCGACGAACGACATCGCAGACGTGCGCGACCTCGATGGCAAGACCTCCGCGCAGTCCCTGACGAGCAACTGGTTCGAGGTGGCCGATGACAACGGCGCCAACGTCGAGGCGGTCGAAGGGTGGGCACAGGCCGTCGCTTTACTGGAGCAGGGCCGGGTCGACGCCACGGTCAACGACAAACTGACCTTCCTGGACTACACGACCGAGCGCCCCGACGCTCCGATCAAGATCGCCGCCGAGACTGAAGACTCCTCGCTAAACGCATTCGCCTTCAGCAAGGACAAAGAGGAACTCGTCACGGCTTTCGACGAGGCGCTGGTCGAGCTGCAGGACGACGGCACCCTGGCCGAGATCGGTGAGAAGTACTTCGGCACCGACGTCTCACAGTAGGAGCGCTGATGGGTGATGAGGCCCAGCTTCTCCTGGACTCCTTGTGGCCGATCGTGCGCGGCGGGCTGACCGGCACCATCCCGCTGTCCGTCGGATCGTTCGTGATCGGGCTCATGTTGGCGCTCGCCGTCGCGCTCATGAGGTTGTCGAAGAACCGTTTGCTCTCCGGCCTCGCGCGGTTCTACGTGTCACTCATTCGCGGCACGCCCTTGCTGGTCCAACTGTTCATCATCTTCTACGGTCTGCCGTCCATTGGGCTGCTGATCGACCCTTGGCCGAGCGCCGTGATCGCCTTCTCGCTGAACGTCGGTGGGTATGCGGCGGAGATCATTCGCGCCGCCATCCTGTCCGTTCCGCGCGGTCAGTGGGAAGCGGCATACACCATTGGTATGTCGGATCGCCGGGCCCTCGTGCGGGTGATCTTGCCGCAGGCAGCCCGGGTTTCGGTGCCGCCGCTGTCGAACACTTTCATTTCGCTGGTGAAGGACACGTCGCTCGCCTCGCTAATTTTGGTCACCGAGCTGTTCCGCGAAGCCCAGCAGATCGCGGCCTTCAGCCAAGAGTTCATGCTGCTGTATAGCGAGGCAGCCGCCGTGTACTGGGTGTTCTGCCTCGTGCTGTCCAGCGGTCAAAGCGTTCTGGAGAAGAGATTGGATCGGTATGTCGCAGCGTAAGTCTGAGTCCCCATGGGGCGCTAACCCCGGTGAGGTGCTCCTTGAAGTCCGCGGCCTGAGTAAAAGCTTCGGCGACCTGCAGGTGCTGCGCTCGATTGACCTGACGGTGCGCAAAGGAACGGTCACGGTGCTGATGGGGCCCAGCGGCTCCGGTAAGACGACCGTTCTGCGATCCCTCAACGGTTTGGAGACGCCCGACGGCGGCACCATTGAGTTCGCTGGCGGTCCTTCGCTCGACTTCTCGAAGCCGCTGAAGAAGGCGGGTCGCCTGGCGATGCGCGACCAGTCGGCCATGGTCTTCCAGCAGCACAACCTCTTCCCGCACCGCACGGTGCTGGAGAACGTCATCGAGGGCCCGGTCCAGGTGCAGCGGGTGCCCAAGGCCGACGCGATCGCCCAAGCCGAGGTGCTACTGGTTCGTGTCGGTCTCTCGGAGAAGAAGGACGTTCACCCGTTCCAGCTCTCCGGCGGTCAGCAGCAACGGGTTGGCATCGTCCGGGCCCTGGCGAAGAAGCCCAGCCTGTTGCTCTTCGACGAGCCGACCTCGGCGTTGGATCCCGAGTTGGTCGGTGACGTCCTGAGCGTCATCAAGGAGCTTGCCGATGAGGGCTGGACGATGGTGGTCGTCACTCACGAGGTCACCTTCGCCCGGGCCGTTGCCGACGAGGTTGTCTTCATGGACGGCGGCGTTGTGGTCGAACGCTCAGCGCCCAAGGAGATGTTCAGCAACCCGCGTCACGACCGGACTCGCAAGTTCCTCGACCGCATACTCAACCCGCTCGGAGACTGAAGACGCAACGGGAATGGCGAGCCCTCGGCTGGCTCGGGGCTCAACTTTCAGTGAGCCCTTGGCGTATGTGTCGGACGATGTCCGGGATGTCTGTGTCGAGGGTCCGGCGAATGATGGCTGGCTCCACGAGCAGATAGCCGTGAGCGATGCGATTGCGCATGCCCCACATGAGGGACCAATTTTCGCCGAAGAGTTCTTCGCGAGTGGAGGAATCCAGCCGACTTAGCACCTCCAGCCCGGCGGAGAGCCGCATGCAGATTGCATCGATAACCAACTGTCCATGACGTCGCCCTGGGCGTGATGGAGCAGGAGCTCAAAATGCGCGAGCGCATCGCGCAGAGATTCGTGTTGCGATCTGCTCACAGGGCTACAGCCTCGTCTAGGATTCGCGCTCTGAGATCTGGTCTAAGTGCCGAGTCGGGGACGAGGTCGACTGGAACTCCGACAGCCTCTGCAAGCCGCTTCTCAAGTCGCCCGAGCTCCATCAGGCTCAATGGTCGGCCCATGGTGAATAGCAAATCCACATCCGAATCGGGTCCATCTAGGCCGGTGGCGAGCGAACCGAACACGCGAACCTTGCTTCCGTTAGCCTCGGCCACGATCTGCAGAACCTCGTTGGCGCTGGTCCGGAGGCGTCGCGCCAAGGGGGAGGTCCCGTGGAACCGCAGCAGACGAGAAACCTCGGGTTGGCTGCGTCCGACCTTGCGCGCGATCTCCATTTGGGTCGCGCCGCTGTCGTAGGCTCGTCGAATCGCCTCGACTAACTCGGACCGAGCACGCAAAGTCGCTGCGTCTGTGCGACGCGCTACCTCAACGAGCTCCTCCATAGAAGAAATATAGCAAAGCCAATACTGTGGAGCCCGGCTGCGCAGGTCAGAATTCAAGGTAGTGCTCAGGGGTGTGGCGGAGGGCAAATGAATCAACCCCCGTGGTGGGGTGGGTGCGCTTCCAGGTCCGGGTCGGCTTCAGAAGTCTGGTCAGACAGTTCCTGTGGCGATGATGAGGACCTCCAGATCCGCGATCAGGACCCCTAGCACGGTCAGCTAGAGCGTTCGGGAGCGCGGATTTCTGGCCACGGGGGTCGTCCAGACCGCAGTCGCCGTGACCGTCACCCTCGGCCCAGGGGCATAGGACGTTTGCGTATGTCGTCGGCCGGGCTTAGACGATAACGTGGGATCGCATAATCCCGCCCGGTTTGAGTAGCGATCCTGGCTCCTGGCCACAGGAGGCACTCGCGCGTCTTGAAGCGCAGCGCGCTGATCTTCGCGCCCGTTTGGTGCTATTGGACAAAGACATGGACGGGTTCATCGAAGCCTCGCGCGACTCCAACGCCGATGACGAACATGACCCAGAGGGTCAGACAATCGCTTTTGAGCGCGCCCAACTCGGGGCCGTGACCGACCAACTCCGGGAGCATCTCGCCGAAGTCGATGCGGCAATCGGACGAGTCTGCGATGAAACGTATGGCGTGTGTGAGGTCTGCGCGCAAGCGATCAATCCCGAACGTCTCGAGGTGCGACCGACTGCCCGCACCTGTGTGCACCATGCTCGTGCCTCCAGAAACAACACATGAACCGTCAGAGGAAGAGCTGGAACGCATGATCTAGTCGGTACTTCTCAAGCCAACTTCGCTCCCGCAAGGACGCGATGAAGGTTACCTAGCCAGCGGCTGGGGACAGTGCACAGTCCCGGGTTCCTCATCCAGACCAAGGCAATCGTTTCTTGAGGTGTTCGTGGGTGGGACTCATGCCTCGTGTAGCCATAACGCAGACAGACTTGAGATTCGGGAGCGATAGCAGGGGCGTGTAGTCCACGTCGTCGACGACGACCGAGTGGAGCAATAGCGACTCGAGCTGAGGGAGGTTTTTCAAGAAGTGGATCGAGTCGAGATCGGCGTGGCGGGGGGTCATCCAGTCCCGCCGAGTTCTAGCTCTGAGAGGCAGTTGAGCTCACCGAGCGGCAATGCGTTGCTGATCTGTCGGAAACCCTGGATAGCAAGATGTTTCATCGTGGTGAGGGCCGCCAGTGGATGAAGGTCGGTGACGGCAGAGGCGCCGCGTAAGTCGAGGTGTTGTAGGTCCTGCATGGTTCCTAGTGCAGTCAGGTCTTGGTAATCACCCCAGCATCGGAGGGTCGGTGCGAAGCATCGAGAGAACTTTAGAGCAGGGGGAAAGAGGCAGTCCGACGCGAGGACTAAACTTGAGCGGAATACGCTCAACTCTGGGGTAGTTTGACCTATAGATCGCTCACGCGCGCCAACAACCAGGAAGGGGAGGCGCATACACATGGATCTCTCGTTGACCACCAAAGCCCAGGAGGCCATTTCGACTGCGATTCGCGAGGCGGCCGCCGCCGGGCACGCTGCCGTCGAGCCAGCCCACCTACTTGCGGCGCTCGTGGAGCAGTCGGACACCACCACCGGCCCGTTGCTGCAGTCGATCGGTTCATCGCTGCCGGAGGCCACTGCCGCAGCAAACAAAGTGCTGTCCGGTATGCCGACCGTCACCGGAAGCAGCGTTGCGAACCCACAACTGTCGCGGGGTTCCTTGGCTGGCCTTACGGCTGCCCAGCAAGCGATGAAGACCCTCGGCGACTCCTTCATCTCCACCGACCACCTGCTCTACGCCCTGGCCAAAGACCACAAGTTCGGCCTCGACGCTGACGCGCTCATGCAGCAGATCCCGGTGATGCGCGGGGGAGCCAAGGTCGACACCGCCGACCCTGAATCAACCTATGACGCCCTACTGAAGTACGGCACCGACCTCACCGCCATAGCCCGCGAGGGCAAGCTCGACCCCGTCATCGGCCGTGACGCCGAGATCCGCCGGGTCGTCCAAGTCCTGAGTCGCCGCACCAAAAACAACCCGGTCCTGATCGGCGAGCCTGGTGTCGGCAAGACCGCCGTCGTCGAAGGCCTCGCCCAACGCATCGTGGCTGGTGACGTGCCGGAGTCGCTGCGCGGCAAGCAACTCATTTCCCTCGACCTCGGGGCCATGATCGCCGGCGCTAAGTATCGCGGCGAGTTCGAGGAGCGGCTGAAGGCAGTCCTGGCCGAGATTAAGGCCAGCGACGGGCAGGTCATCACCTTCATCGACGAACTGCACACGGTCGTCGGGGCCGGTGCCACCGGCGAGGGTGCGATGGACGCAGGCAACATGCTCAAGCCGTTACTGGCCCGCGGCGAGCTCCGCCTGGTCGGTGCCACCACGCTGGACGAATACCGCCAGCGCATCGAAAAGGACGCCGCACTGGAGCGCCGCTTCCAGCAGGTCTACGTTGGCGAGCCGAGCGTGCCCGACAGCATTGCCATCCTGCGCGGGCTCAAGGAACGCTACGAAGCGCACCACAAAGTAGCCATCGCCGACTCCGCGCTGGTTGCTGCCGCCACGTTGTCGGATCGGTACATCACCGGTCGCCAATTGCCCGACAAGGCCATCGATCTGGTCGACGAGGCGGCGTCGAGGCTGCGGATGGAGATCGACTCCTCCCCGGTCGAGATCGACGAACTGCGCCGCACCGTCGACCGGCTGATGATGGAAGAGATGCACCTCGCGGGTGAGAGCGACGACGCGTCCAAGGACCGGCTCGCCACCCTGCAGGCCGACCTGGCCGATAGGCGGGAAGAATTCGCCGCCCTCGATGCCCGGTGGCAGCAGGAACGATCAGGACTCAACCGGGTCGGTGAGCTCAAGCAGCACCTCGACGAACTGCGCACCACCGCCGAACGGTTGCAACGCGAAGGCGACTACGCAGGCGCCTCCCGGGTGCTCTACGGCGAGATCCCCGCGACGACCACCGAACTCCAGGCAGCGCAAGAGGCGGAGTCGAGCAACGTCAAGACCAACGAAGAGCCGATGGTGAAGGAAGAGGTCGGGGCCGACGACGTGGCTGAAGTGGTCGCGGCGTGGACCGGCATCCCCGCCGGCCGCCTGCTCGAAGGCGAAACCGCCAAGCTGCTCCGGATGGAAGAAGTCCTCGGCGAGCGGCTGATCGGCCAACGTAACGCCGTGCAGTCCGTCAGCGACGCGGTCCGTCGCTCCCGCGCAGGCATCTCCGACCCCGACCGCCCGACCGGATCGTTCCTCTTCCTCGGGCCCACCGGCGTCGGCAAGACCGAGCTGGCCAAGGCGCTCGCGGACTTCCTCTTCGACGACGAGCGAGCCATGATCCGCATCGACATGAGCGAGTATGCCGAGCGCCATGCGGTTGCGCGTCTGGTCGGTGCACCACCTGGATATGTGGGCTACGACGAGGGCGGCCAACTCACCGAAGCCGTGCGTCGACGCCCCTACTCCGTGGTGCTGCTCGACGAGGTCGAGAAGGCGCACCCGGAGACGTTCGACGTGCTCCTGCAGGTGTTGGACGACGGGCGCTTGACCGACGGCCAAGGCCGCACGGTGGACTTCCGCAACGTCATCCTGGTGATGACCTCCAACCTGGGCAGTCAGTTCTTGGTCGACCCGACCACGGATGCCGCCACCAAGCACGAGCAGGTCATGGCCTCTGTGCGGACGGCCTTCAAGCCCGAATTTTTGAACCGGCTGGACGAGATCGTGGTTTTTGACGCCCTAAGCCGCGACGAGTTGGCCGTCATCGTGGGGCTGCAGGTCCAGTTGTTGGCCAAGCGCTTGGCCGA
Organism: Actinomycetales bacterium; assembly: GCA_038330045.1. Classification (GTDB taxonomy): domain Bacteria; phylum Actinomycetota; class Actinomycetes; order Actinomycetales; family Dermatophilaceae; genus Ornithinicoccus. The sequence goes on from JBBQNO010000033.1 coordinate 13,777, forward strand.
CCGTCGAATCACGTTGACCGTGACCGACGCTGCGGCCGAGTGGTTGGCCGAACGTGGCTACGACCCGGCATACGGTGCCCGTCCCTTGCGCCGACTGATCCAAAAGGAAATCGGCGACCGGCTAGCCAAAGCGCTGATCAGCGGCGACATCCGAGACGGCTCTTCCGCCACCATCGACGTCGGTACCTCGGCCGATTCCTTGACACTGCGCTAAACGGGCACGCCCACCACACCGGTCTGCGTCGCGTCTCGCGAAATTAGTCTCGGTACGGTCATGTCATGTCGGGACGTCGCCATCTATCGTGGCTCCCTCGATCTAGACCTCGACTGTGAGGCCTTTGGGCAGTGGGCAACGCGCAACGCCGCCGCCGCATGGCGGATCTGGACTGACGGCATACTGGGTGGAGGTAAGTGCAAACGACGCTAGGGGAACGATGAGCAGCAATACGGCACAGCGATCACGGTGGTCGCGCCTCCTGACGGCGGGCGCGATCGTCGCAGCCCTCACCGGTGCTGCCGCCTGCTCGAGCGACGAGCCCGAGCAAGACCCAGAATCCACCACCGCCGCGCCCACAGCGCAAGACCGGCTGGACGAAGCCAACAGCGTGCTCAGCGAAGCAGGATCCGTCAGCCTGGTGCTGCAAGGCAGCGACCTGCCCGAGAGCGAAGACGCCTACGTCATCAAAGCCGACGGCTCAGGCACGACCACGCCGCCCGCGTTCGACGGCACGATCACCGCCAAGATCGCTGGCATCCAGGTCGACGTGCCCACCGTGGCGGTCGACGAGAAACTCTACGTCAAGCTGCCGTTCAGTCCCGTCTTCACCTCCGTCACCCCCGAGAGCCTCGGAGTGCCCGACCCCGCTCGCCTGTTTAGTAACGACGTCGGTGTGGTGTCGCTGCTGAGCAAGACCGAAGGTGCCACGTTCGGCGACCAGAGTCGCGTGGGCAGCGACGTGGTCCAGCAAATCTCTGGCCAACTGTCCGGCGATCTCATCAGGGACCTGCTCAACGTTGGTGCCGAAGACGCTCAGTTCGACGTGACCTACGGCCTGATCGACGACGATTGGGAAGTGCGCACCGTGTCCCTGACCGGCGAGTTCTACCCACCCGCCACCTCGACCTACGTGTTGACCCTGGACGACTACGGCGTGCCGGTCACCGTCACCGCCCCCTGATTCCTTTGAACGGCAACTCCGCATGACCCGCGACACGGTCGGCGTGACCGCACCCCGCGCAAGGCCATCACGTGCTCGGTCTCGTGCGCTGCTCACGGTCGCCTCGCTCGCGGTCATGCTCGCCGCCGCCGACACGTATGTCGTCGTGCTGGCTCTGCCAGACATGATGGCCGGGGCGGGGCTCGGCATCGAGTCACTGCAGCGAGGCACCCCGATCATTTCCGGCTTCTTGCTCGGCTATATCGCGGTGCTCCCACTGATCGGCCGACTGGCCGACATGATGCCTCGCCAACGCATCCTCATCGCTTGCCTGCTGATCTTCGCCGTCGGCTCGGTGATTACCGCCGTGGCCGTCGAGCTGCCAGTCATGGTCGGCGGACGGTTTTTGCAAGGCGTCGGCGGCGGCGGGTTGGTGCCCGCGACGCTGGCCTTGGTGGCTGACCTGTGGCCGCCGGGCAAGCGTGGACTGCCGCTCGGCATCGTCGGGGGAGTCCAAGAATTGGGCGCTGTTCTCGGGCCCTTGCTCGGTGCCGCCGTGCTCCTGGTTGTCGACTGGCGTGGCATCTTCTGGCTCAACGTCGCACTCGCGCTGGTGTTCTGCCTGGGCGTGGTGGCCGTTGGCTCGTGGGAAAAGTCCAGCGAGTCCCCGTCGGCATGCGACGGCCAGGGCTCAGCGAAGGCCAAGCGGTCCACGGCGACCAGAGTATGGTCGGTCGCCACCATTGCGTTGGTCGTCTTCGGCGTGATCCTGAGCGTCCTGACGCTCACCCCGCCGGAGTTGTTGTTGACCTCGGTGGCCTACGGAGAGCCGTTCGTGCCGCTGGCTGACGGCTCGGCCTCACGAGTGGCCACCCCCATCGGCCTCGTGGCCGGCGCGGTGTGGCTCCTCGTGCTCCTCATCACCGCGCCCCGATTCCTCCCGAGACTCATCCAGGCTGATCTCGTCGGCGCAACTCTCATTGCCGTCGCCCTCGGCAGCGTGGTGCTGACGTTTTCCACCGCCGACCCGGAGGTCGAGGTGCTCGGCCCCTGGGGGCTCTGGCTCGTGCCAGCGGGCATCATCGCGGCCATCGCGTTTGTCGTGCGTCAACGACTCGCAACCCATCCGCTGATCGGCCCCGATGTGGTCCGCAAACGAGTATGGCCAGCGCTCGGGGTGAGCGTGCTGGTCGGCGCTGCCATCGTGGCCATCGTCGTAGATATCCCGTTGCTGGCGCGGCTCGACGGCGAGTCCACTCAAACCCAAGCGGCGTTCGTGTTGGTCCGCTTCTTGGTGGCTGTCCCCGTTGGCGCAGTCCTCGGTGGAGTGCTGCTTCGGTGGATCGCCCCGGGGCTGGTTGCCGCTGCTGGTCTCGCCGTCGCTGCGGGTGGGCTCGGCCTGATGACGTCGTGGGACGTTGCCTCGCTCGCCGCAGGCCTTTCGACCACCCTGACCTTGGGAGCAGTCGGTCTCGGAGTGGGCCTAGCTATCGCCCCAGTGAACGATGCTGCGCTCGCGGATGCCCCGGCATACGCGCACGGCACGGTCAGCTCGCTGGTCGTCGTCGCCCGAATGGTTGGTATGGTCGTCGGCTTGGCGCTGCTCACCGCCATCGGTCTGCGCCGGTTTTATGAGGCAGTGGCGCTGCTGCCGGACCCCACAGATGACAAGGCGTTGCTGGCCGCAGGGGTGGTGCAGGTCCACACCGTCTTCGCTGGTGCCACGATCGCCGCAGGGGTCGCCGCCGTGCTCGCATTGGCCCTCGGCGTGCGCATGAATCGCGCCGCTACCCAAGCAGGCTCAGAGCCTGAGACACTGCCGGGATGAGCACAACGCTTCGCCTGGTGGGCGACCCCGAGGCCGACCGCCTACTGACCGAAAATCCCTTCGCGTTGCTCGTCGGAATGTTGCTCGATCAGCAGATCCCGATGGAGGTCGCCTTCGCTGGCCCGCGCAAACTGCAAGAGCGCCTCGGCAGTGTCGACCCGGCGATGATCTCGCTGATGGAGCCCGACGCGTTCGTCGAGGTGTGCGCGGCACCGCCCGCTGTCCACCGCTTTCCGGTGTCGATGGGACGGCGCGTGCACGACCTGGCTGTTGCGATCATGAAGGACTACCAAGGGGACACCGAAGCGATCTGGAACGCCGACGACCCCGACGGCAAACTCGTGCTCAAACGGCTCAAAGCGCTGCCGGGATTCGGCGACCAGAAGGCACGCATCTTCTTGGCGCTGCTCGGCAAACAGTGCGACCTCCAAGCCTCGAATTGGCGTGAAGCGGCCGGCGACTACGGCCTCGAGACCTCCCGTATGTCGATCGCGGACGTCGTCGACGACGCCACCATGGCCGAGGTTCGGGTCTGGAAGAAAGCGAAGAAAGCAGCGGCCAAGGCCGCAAAGCAGTAGGCGTGGCCAGCGTTTGGACCGTCCGGGGCATGCCCGCCCTGATCGGTGTGACGCTCACCGGTTTCAGTGGGTATGCCGTCCTGTTGCCGACTGCGCCGCTGTGGGCCGTGGGCGGCGGCGCCAGTGAGGCGGGGGCGGGCTTCGTCAACGGGGTGCTCCTGGCCTTCACGGTGCTCACGCAGTTGTTGGTGCCGCCCATGCTGCGAAAATTTGGCTGGGGGGCAACCATGACGGTCGGCATGGTGCTGATGGGCATCCCTTCTGTGCTGCTGTTTGTGAGTGATTCGCTCGGGCCGATCTTGGCTTTGTCAGCGGTGCGAGGCATCGGCTTCGGGATCTTGACCGTCACGGGTTCTGCGGCCGTGGCCGAGTTGGTCGAGCCCGCCCGTCGCGGCAAAGCGATTGGCGCATACGGACTGGCCATTGCGCTGCCCAACCTGGTGCTGCTGCCCATCGCGCCCTACATCGCGCAGACCTGGGGTTTCATCTGGGTGTTCCTGCTCGGCGCGTTGCCGCTGCTCGGCATCCCCTCGGTGATCGCACTGGGCAGAGTGCTGCACGATCCGCCTGCTGAAGAGGCTCTGCCCGACGGCGCGGATTTGGCCGGCAGTGCGCGTGGTGAGGTCGGTGAGATGACGCAGCGGGCGGCATACCTCGCACTGTTGCGTCCGACGACCATCTTGCTTGGGGTCACCCTTAGTGGAGGGGCGCTCGTGACGTTCGCGCCGCAGATGGTCGAGAGTGCATCTGCCTCGACCGCCGCTCTTTTTGGTATCGGCCTTACCGCTGCGTTGGCCCGATGGGCGGCCGGTGGTCTGGCCGATCGATACGGGTCCGAACCGTTCATCTGGCCGCTCACCCTGCTGACCGTCGTCGCCATGGGGCTCGCGGGGTGGTCGGTCACTGTTGACGATCCCTCATCGTTAGTGCTCGCAGCCTTCGTTGCCTCGGTGTGTCTCGTCGGGGTGAGCTACGGAGGCCTGCAGAACCTCACGATGGGCGTGGCCTTCCAGGTGGTCGACCGCAGTCACATCCGGCTCGCCAGTGCCGTCTGGAACATCGGCTTCGACCTCGGCACGGGCCTTGGGTCGGTACTGGTGGGGCTGCTCGCCGCCGGGTACGGCTTCGGGACCGCCTTGGTTGCCGCTGCCGTGATCAGCGCCCTAACGCTGCCGTTGGCCCTTCGTCGCACCCCCATCCGCTAGGGGTCCCCGCCCGGTCAGCACATTGCGCTGCGCATTGGGCATTGAGTATCGCTGCAGCAATACGCAATGCATGAAACACGCCACAATGTGGGAATTGGCAGGTGGTTATTTCAGGTCGATGACAACCGGGGCGTGGTCGCTGGCACCCTTGCCTTTACGCTCTTCGCGGTCGATGAAGGCATCCTCGACGCGCGCCTCTAGGGCAGGGGAGCCGAGGCAGAAGTCGATACGCATCCCACGCTTCTTCGGGAAGGCCAGTTGGGTGTAGTCCCAGTAGGTGTACGTCCCCGGCCCAGGCGTGTGTGCCCGCGTCACGTCGGCATACCCTGCGTCGTTCATCGCGGTGAAGGCTGAGCGCTCCGGTTTACTGACGTGCGTTTTGTCCACGAAGTAGTCCATTGACCACACATCCTCGTCGTGCGGGGCAATGTTCCAGTCACCCATCAGCGCGATCAGCGCGGCAGAGTCAGCCGCGAGCCACCCCGTCGCGTCCACCGTCAACTGCTCAAGCCAGGCCAATTTGTATGCCATGTGCGGGTCGTCGAGCGCCCGACCGTTGGGCACGTAGAGCGACCACACTCGCACGCTGCCGCACACCGCTGAGATCGCCCGGGCTTCGGGCACAGGGGGGTCGCCCCATGGGGGCATGTCGGCGAAACCTTGCTGCACGTCCCAGATCCCGACCCGCGACACGATCGCCACGCCATTCCATTGGTTCAGACCACAATGCGCGACCTCATACCCGGCGGCTTCAAACGCCGAATGAGGGAATTGGTCGTCTCGACATTTCGTTTCCTGCATCGCCAAAACATCGACGTCGTGACGCTCCAGAAAGGCGACGACGCGGTCGAGACGGGCTCGGATGCTGTTGACGTTCCAGGTAGCAATACGCACCGCACCACTGTAAGCGGGGCCAGCAGGGGTCGCCGCCGCGTAGCGTGTCCAGCATGGGAACTGCTTTGGTGACTGGTGCCTCCGCCGGATTGGGCCGCGCGCTGGCCATCGAAATCGCCGCTCGTGGCCACGATGTCGTCCTGGTGGCTCGGGACGGCGAACGGCTGACCGAATTGGCCGACGAGATCGAACGGCGGCACGGCGTGACCGCCGACGTGCTCGTCGCCGACCTTGCCGATCGCGTTCAACTGAGCAAGGTCGTCGAGCGCATCGCCGACCGCGCCAAACCTATCGACCTCCTGGTCAACAACGCCGGATTTGGCATCAACCACGACTTCAGCACGGGCGACCTGGCCGCTGAGGAGCAGGCGGTGGACGTAATGATTCGCGCCGTTCTGGTGGCCAGTCACGCCGCGGCCGGACCGATGCGCACGCGTGGTCACGGAGCCATCCTCAACGTCTCTTCGGTAGCTTCCTTCGCGGCCATGGGAACCTACTCAGCGATCAAAGCGTGGGCCACCACCTTCTCAGAGTCCCTGGCGGCGGAGTTAGACGGCACCGGCGTCACCGTCACGGCCTTGTGTCCGGGCATCATTCGCACCGAGTTTCACCAGCGCGCCAAGATGGATATGCCCGAGCTCCCCGACCGCATGTGGCTCGACGCGCACCGGGTCGCTCAAGACGCCCTCGATGACGTGGCCGCGGGTAAGGTGCTGTCGATCCCATCGTCGGAATACAAGGCTTTGAGCGTCGTGATGCGCGTCACCCCCCGCCCGCTGATGCGCGCCCTGTCCCGACGTATGTCGACAGGCCGCCGATAGGCCGACCTGCCTAGGGTGGGGGCATGGAAGAACTCAGGTGGGGCATCGTCGGCCCCGGTCGGATCGCCCGCAATGTGGTGCAGGACTTCGAGCACGTAGAAGGCTCGAGCGTGGTCGCCGTGGCTTCGCGGTCGCAAGACCGTGCGGACGGCTTCGCGCGCGAGTTCGGCATCGCCCGGGCGCACGGCAGCTATCGCACGATCGTCGACGACCCCGACGTCGACGTCTTGTATATCGCCACGCCCCACCCTCAGCACCTCGCCATCGCGGTGGCCGGACTCAAGGCCGGCAAGGCCGTGCTGGTCGAGAAGAGTCTGACGGCGACCGCAGCTGGCGCCGAGACCCTGGTCAACACCGCTCGCGAGCAGGGGGTGTTTGCGATGGAGGCCATGTGGACCCGCTTCCAGCCCGCCATCGTGACGGCCCGAGAAGTCATTGCCGCCGGTGACATCGGGGAGGTCCGGGGGGTGCAGGCTGATCTGGGGGTGCAGCGCCCGTTTGACGCCAACGACCGCTTGTTTAACAAGGAACTCGCGGGGGGAGCGATGCTGGACCTCGGTGTGTATGTGGTCTCGCTGGCGCAGCACTTCCTCGGCGACCCCGACCGGATGGAGTTGGTGGGCACGCTGGCCTCGACCGAGGTGGATCTCGACGCGTCGATCTTGCTGGCCTACGACGACGGCCGGGCTGCGACGCTGTCGTGCTCCCTCCGCGGGCCCTCGCCCGGCGCCGCCCGCATCATGGGGACCCAGGGATGGATCGATATACACCCGCGGTTCCACCACCCGACAAGAATCACGGTGTCGCGCGCGGGCCAGGACCCCGAGACCATCGATGCGCCGGCTCTGGGAACTGGATACAGCCACGAGTTGATCGAGGTCAGCGATTGCATGCGCGCTGGTTTGACCGAGTCGCCGATTATGTCGTTGAAGGACTCGCTGACAGTGCAGCGCCTGCTCAACGAAGCGTGTGAGCGGCTCGGGGTCTTCCACAGCGAAGACGACACGCAGGATCTTTCTTAGCGGGTTCGGGCCGATAAGATCCCAAGCTGTGAGCACCCCTCGTGAGCAATTGCTGTCGATCATCCGCGACCAAGCCATCGTGCATGGCGAGGTGACGTTGTCGTCGGGGGCGAAGGCTGACTACTACGTCGATCTGCGCCGCGTGACTCTCGATGGGGTCGGGGCTCCCTTGGTGGGTGCCGTCATGAACGAACTCGTTGCCGATCTCGAGATTGATGCTGTGGGCGGCCTCACGATGGGCGCTGACCCGGTGGCC
>JBBQNO010000034.1:0-21103 GCA_038330045.1 Actinomycetales bacterium
CATGGAGGGTTCGCATAGTGGTCTAGTGCAGGCGCCTTGAAAGCGCCCGACGGAAACGTCCGTGGGTTCGAATCCCACACCCTCCGCTCGCATCCCGCGCTCACCCGCGAGGCCTTCGCGGCGATATCTCGGGCCCATTAATGGCGGGTGCCGGATGCGGCGACTAGGCTCAGCGCGACCCGTCCGTTAGACGAAAGGAGCCAACATGCGCAGAATCATTTTGCTCGTAGGTGTGGCAATCGGATACATCCTCGGCGCCAAAGCTGGCCGGGAGCGTTACGAACAGCTCGCTGACCAGGCCAGCAAGGTCTGGACCGACCCCCGCGTCCAGAGCAAGGTGGACGACGTCAAGGAGCAGGCACCGCAGGTCGCCTCCAGCCTTGGTGACCGCGCCAAGTCCGCTGCTTCGCAGGCGAAGGCCAAGGCCAGTGGCAAAGAGACCAGCGACTCCGATGGTGCTTACGAAAACAGCACCGGCAGCGTCACCAGTGAAGGCGAAGCCGAGATCGACTCGTCGGGCTTCGGCCCTGGGGGCGACAAGCTTCCCTGATCGCCACCGCGGCTGACCTGATGGCCAGTTGCGACGTACAGCATGAGTTGGCCCGCCCCGATCATTCGGGGCGGGCCTTGCTCGTTCGCAACCTCGGCATGCGGTCTGTTCCGCTAGACCTGAGCCGCAGCCTAAATCCAGAGGGCCGGCTCGTCATACAACGCTTCGGTGGGGTCTTGCTCGGGCATGGGCACCCGGATGCGCGCCGGGATGCCGGTGGCGATGGCACCAGCGGGAACGTCTTTAACCACCACGGCGTTGGCACCGACCTGGGCGCCCGCTCCGATAACGACCGGCCCTAGAATCCGCGCACCGGCCCCCAGCACCGCGCCGTTACGCACGGTGGGGTGGCGTTTGACAGCTTCCATCGACCGGCCACCGAGGGTGACCCCGTGATAAAGCATCACATCGTCACCGACCTCAGCGGTTTCGCCGATGACGACGCCCATGCCGTGATCGATGAAGAACCGCGCACCAATGGTCGCCCCGGGGTGAATCTCCACTCCGGTCAGCGAACGAGCCAGCTGGGATAGCAGTCGGGCCGGGAGTTGTGCCCGACCGCCGCGCTGCCACAGCTTGTGGTTGACGCGGTGCGCCCACAAGGCGTGCAGGCCTGGCGAGGCCAGCGCCATCTCAAGACGGCTGTCGGTGGCGGGGTCGCGAGCAACAGCAGCGTCCAAGTCTTCTTGCACGCTTAGCCATGCCCGCATGAGCGGGTTGGGCATCAGTCAGTCATGCCCTCGAAGAGCACCGTCGACAAGTAACGCTCGCCGTAGTCGCAGACGATGACCACGATGGTCTTGCCTGCATTCTCGGGGCGCTTGGCGACCTGGAGCGCTCCCCACACGTTGGCTCCGGTCGAGATGCCCGACAGGATGCCTTCCTTGGTGGCTAGTTCTTTGGCGGTGGCCACGGCGTCGTCGAGCGTGACGTCGATGACCTCGTCGTAGAGCTCGGTGTCGAGGATCTCCGGGATGAAGTTGGCACCTAGCCCCTGAATCTTGTGCGGGCCAGGCTTACCACCATTAAGGATGGGGCTGTCGGCAGGCTCGATCACGACGAGGCCGATGTCCGGGTTCTGCTCGCGCAAATAGTTGCCCGCGCCGGTGATGGTGCCGCCTGTGCCGACACCGGCGATGAAGATGTCGACGGTGCCGTCGGTGTCGTTCCAGATTTCCGGTCCGGTGGTCGCGTAGTGGATGGCTACGTTGGCGGGGTTCGCGAACTGTCGGGCGCGTACGGCGCCACGCTCTTCGGCAATCTCGTCGGCCTTGGCGACGGCGCCCTTCATGCCCTCGGGGCCGGGGGTCAGCACCAGCTCGGCGCCGTAAGCCCGCAGCAGCGCGCGACGCTCGAGGCTCATGGTCTCGGGCATGGCCAACACGACGTTGAAGCCGCGGGCGGCTCCGGCCATCGCGAGGGCGATCCCGGTGTTGCCCGAAGTGCCCTCCACGATCGTGCCGCCAGGCTTCAACTCGCCGGCCTCGACCGCCGCGTCGATGATGGCGTTGCCGATGCGGTCCTTGACCGAGGCTGCCGGGTTCTGCGATTCAAGTTTGACCACGACTTCTGCGTCGATCCCCTCGGTCAGACGGTTCAGCCGGACCAGCGGAGTGTTACCGATGACCGCAGTGATGTTGTCGTGGACGCGCACGGGTTGACTCTCTTTCGTGGGTGAGGCTGATCGAAGTTCAGCACTACAAGGGGCTCAGTAAGTGATACATCATAGAACTTCGCGTTATTCCTCCAAAGATCATTCGTGCCGCTATGTCATCGGCGGCTTGCGGTCCGTAGCATTCCCCCATGCCCGCATTGCAAATCATCGCCATCGTCATCGGAATGAGCGTTACCGGGGTGGCAGTCGCACTCTTCGCGATGGCCATTGCCCGCTTCATTGCCGTGTTTCGACTCGGCACTCCAGAGGCTATGTCACGCACCGCCGACCCGGTGGAACGCACAAAAACGTGGGTCCGCGAGGTGCTCGGGCACACCCGGATGGCTCGCAAGAAGTGGGTAGCGACCGCGCACTGGGTGGTGATGGTGTCGTTCGGGCTGTTGTTCCTGACGTTGGTCAATGCCTACGGTCAGCTCTTCAGCCCCTCCTTCGACCTGTGGGGCTTCGCGCACTTCACGCCGCTGGCCTGGGGCTTCGAGGTGTTCGGCTGGGGTGCGATCCTCGGCATCCTGACGTTGATCGTGGTGCGCCAGCGTGAGCACCCGCGCAGCACCGGCAAGGCAAGCCGCTTTTATGGCTCCAGCTTCTGGCAGGCGTACTTCGTCGAAGCGGTCATTCTGGGTGTCGGCATCTGCATCGTGTTCTTGCGGGCACTGGAGTATGCGTTGGGCACCGCCGAGGGCGAGTCCTGGGCCTCCGCGCTCAACTTTCCCCTGACCGCGTGGCTTGGGTCGCTCTTCTCAGGTATGTCGATCGGCACCATCGAAGGGACGATCGTCGCCATCGCACTTATCAAGATCTTGATCTCGATGGCATGGATGATCGTCATCTCGGTGACCATGACAATGGGCGTGGCCTGGCACCGCTTCTTGGCGATCTTCAACATCTTCCTCAAGCGCAACGCCAGCGGCGCCACGGCACTCGGACCGCTAGAGCCCATCGCCCTCAAGGGTGTGCCGGTGGACTTCGAGCTCATCGAGGACCTGGATGAGGACGCCGCTTTGGGGGTCGGCAAGGTCGAGGACTTCACCTGGAAGGGCCTGCTCGACTTCTCCACCTGCACCGAGTGTGGGCGTTGCCAGGAGCAGTGCCCCGCGTGGCACACCGACAAGCCGTTGTCGCCCAAAATGCTGGTCATCGGGTTGCGCAACCACCACCACGCCAAGGCCCCGTGGCTGATGGCCAGCGAAGAGGCGCGTGAGAAGGCGCTGGCCGGGATCGAAGGACACGGCATACCCGAAGAAGCGGTTGCTGCCGCGCAGCGCGACCTCGTGGGCAAGACCGAGGGTGACAAGACGATCCCGGACGGCGGGGCCGTCATCGACACCGACGTCCTGTGGTCGTGCACCACCTGTGGCGCGTGCGTCGAGCAGTGCCCGGTGGACATCGAGCACGTCGACGCCATCGTGGACATGCGCCGTTACCAGACCTTGATCGAGTCGGCCTTCCCCAAGGAGCTCGGCGGCCTGTTCAAGAACCTCGAAAACAAATCAAACCCGTGGGGTATGTCGGCCCGCGCCCGGATGGACTGGGCCAAGAACCTGGACTTCGAAGTGCCTCTGGCCGGTGGCGATGTCGAAGACCTGAAGGACGTGGACTACCTCTTCTGGGTGGGTTGCGCCGGTGCCTTCGAGGACCGGGCCAAGGCCACCACCCAGGCTGTGGCGACGCTGCTGCACATGGCCGCCGTGAAGTTTGCCGTGCTCGGTGACGGCGAAACCTGCACCGGCGACCCGGCCCGACGCGCCGGCAACGAGTTCCTGTTCCAGATGTTGGCGCAGCAAAACGTGGAGGTGCTCAACGAGGTCAACGCCACCAAGATCGTCGTGACGTGTGCGCACTGCTTCAACACGCTGAAGAACGAATACCCCCAGTTGGGCGGCAACTACGAGGTCGTGCACCACACCCAGTTGCTGAACCGACTGGTCCGCGAGAAGCGACTGACCCCCGTCGCTCGTCCCTCCGAGGCTTCGTCGGTCGGCATCGCTTCGACTGCCGAGACGGTGACCTACCACGACCCGTGCTACTTGGGCCGTCACAACGGGGTCTATGCCCCGCCGCGTGAGCTGATCGGTGCGCTGCCTGGTGTGAAGCTGACCGAGATGCCGCGCAACTCCGAGAAGTCCTTCTGCTGTGGTGCTGGTGGAGCACGGATGTGGATGGACGAAAAGCTCGGCACCAAGATCAACATGAACCGCACCGAGGAGGCGCTGGCCACCGGGGCTGACCGCATCGCCATCGGCTGCCCGTTCTGCCGGGTGATGCTCACGGACGGTCTGACCGAGAAGCAGGCCTCAGGCACCCGCGAAGAGGTCGAGGTCGTTGACGTCGCTCAGATGCTGCTGGCCGCCGTCAACCACGGAACGCCAGAGCCCGAGATGGACGACGCGGAAGCCGTCCCGATGGCCTGAGTTCTTAGGGGGACCGGCTGGTTCCGGCGGCAGTTAGTCCAGGTTGGTGTCGACGAAAGCTTGGGCGACGTCGGCAGGGTCGTCGCCATCGGTCTGGACCTGAGCGAGCATGGCGGTGACTGCCTCGGTCTCCAACGAAGCGGACACCTTGTTGAGCGTGGCGCTCAGGAGGGGGCTATAGGCCTCCTTTGTCACCAACGGCACAAGGTTCTGAGCGACGAAGAGGTTCTCGGGGTCGGCAAGCACCACGAAGTCATTGGCCATGATCGAGGGGTCGGTCGAGAAGATGTTGGCGGCGTCGACCTGACCATTCACCAAGGCCTGCGTCATCAGCTGCGAGCCCGCCGCCAAGGGCCGGTACGCCGAAAACTCCAGACCGTAAGCGTCCCGCAGACCCTGGACTCCGGAGGCGCGGTCTTTGAACCCCTGCGGGCCACCGAGCACCATCTCACCGGCCACCGGCGCTAAGTCACCGATTGCCGCCAACTCGTACTCGGTGGCCGTCGCCTTGGTGACCACGATCGAGTCCTTGTCCTCAACCTCCGACGGCTCGAGCACGACGAGGTGCTCGGGCAAGGCTGCCTGAAGTTCGGCATACACCTCGTATGGTGCGGTTGCTGTGGTGTCCGGGTTCAAGAACAGGGTCAGGGCGCCGGTGTACTCGGGGATGACGTCGATAGAGCCCTCGTCTAGCCCGGCGAGATAAATCTCCCGGGCCCCGATGTTGAGCCGCTGCTCGACCGTGATCCCTTCACCTTCGAGCGCGGCGGTGTAGATCTCGGCCATCAACACGCTCTCCGGGAAGTTGGCCGACGCGACGGTGATGACGTCTCCAGCGCCACTTGTGCTGTTGCCGTCGCCACTCGAGGTATTCGCGGGGTCGCCGTCCGAGCCGCCGCACGCAGACAAGGCAAATCCTGCGATGAGGGCAGCGGTGAGCCCATGAGCGCGGTTCATGGAGTCCTCCACACGGGGTGTCGCAGCGGGTGAGTGGCTCAGTCGATAAAGCGAAAGGTTGCCGAACTATTCCACCGTCCCGACCACACGGCATACCCCGCAGGTATGCCGGGCGCTCAAATGCGGGAGCGGTTGAAGTTGGTGAAGGAGCGGCTGGCGGTGGGGCCGCGTTGGCCCTGGTAGTGCGAGCCCGTCACGGAGGAGCCGTAGGGGTGCTCACTGGCCGAGGAGAGTTGGAAGAAGCACAGCTGGCCGATTTTCATGCCGGGGTGCAACACGATCGGCAGGGTAGCGACGTTGCTGAGCTCGAGCGTGACGTGGCCCGTGAAGCCGGGGTCGACAAAGCCGGCAGTGGCGTGGGTCAGTAGGCCGAGGCGGCCGAGCGAGGACTTGCCCTCGACGCGAGCGGCGATGTCGTCGGGCAGCGTGATGGTTTCGTAGGTCGAACCGAGTACGAATTCCCCGGGGTGCAGAATGAAGGTTTCGTCGGGCTCCACTTCGACGAGCCGGGTCAGATCGGGCTGATCCAGCGACGGGTCGATGACCGGGTACTTGTGGTTGTCGAACAGCCGGAAATATCGGTCAAGTCGGAAGTCTACGCTGGACGGCTGCACCATCTGCGGGTCCCACGGGTCAAGACGCACCCGACCAGAGTCGATTTGGGCATTGATGTCGCGATCCGAGAGCAGCACAGGCTCAGACTAGGCGATGTCGAGCCTGTGGTGGATGCACTCGCCGCGGGTCAGTTAGACTTCCCCGGCACTGCCACGCGGGCGTAGTTCAATGGTAGAACATCAGCTTCCCAAGCTGAATACGCGAGTTCGATTCTCGTCGCCCGCTCTCTTCTACGTTCATTCCTTTCAGCGATCTATCGTTTTGAGGTGATCCATGCCGGTTAGGACGCGCCCCGCTGCCGAGTTCTCGATCACCGAGGCCCTAGTGCGCCGCCTGTTAAGCGCGCAGCACCCCGATCTTGCCTCGCTTTCGGTGCGCTATGTGGCGAGTGGATGGGACAGTGCAGTGTTCCGCCTGGGCAGCGGGTATGCCGTTCGGTTGCCTCGCCGCCGATTGTCCGCCGGAGTGGTCAAACACGAAATCAAGTGGCTGCCGCAGATCGCTGATCGTCTGCCGCTGCCCATCCCCAGGCCGCTGCGGGTGGGTGTGCCCAGCGATGAGTTCCCGTGGTCCTGGACGGTCGTGCCGTGGCTGCCGGGCTCGACCGCTCAAGCCACGCCTCCAGTCAATGCGGCTGCCGCGGCTCGCGCGCTCGGCGGCTTCGTCGCCGCCATGGGGACGCCAGCGCCCGATGATGCTCCGACCAACCGGTGGCGGGGCGTGCCGCTGGTCGATCGGCATACCCGCGTGGTGGAGCGCATTGACGCTCACGTGCCACCGGGCCTGCGCCAGCAGTGCCACGAGGTCTGGGGTGAGGGGCTCGTGGCACCGCTCTGGAACGGGCCTCCGGTGTGGCTGCACGGTGACCTGCACCCGGGCAACATGATCACGGGCGACGGCGCGATCAGCGCGGTGATTGACTTTGGCGACCTGACCTCCGGGGACCCGGCGGGAGATCTGTCCGTGGCGTGGATGATGTTCGAGGCCGATGAGCGCGCGATCTTCAGGACTGCGGCCGGCGGCTGCGACGACGCGACGTGGGGGCGGGCCAAAGCGAACGCGCTTGCTCATGCCGTGATCTGCCATGGGGCTTCAACGGACGATCCCATGATCGCGGCGATAGGCCAGCGCACACTCTCGCTGGTCCTGTGCCCGTGACGCCCACGCGCTAGCGCGTAGCGCCGGGGTCACCATGATCACTCCCACCCATGTTGTGACACACGCCGTGCTGGCGCGGTTCAGCGGGCGCCTTCGCAACGGGTTCCTGGCCACTCCTGCGGCACGGCGTGCGTTCGTGATCGCTGGGGCGGCACCGGACATTCCGCTCTATCTGCTGAGTGCGGGCGCCCTCGCCTACTACCCACTCTTTCGTGGGCTCAGCGTCAGTGAGACCTTCGGGTTGGCCTTCGACGACCTGTTCTACAACTCGCCGCTCTGGATCATCGGGCACAACACGCTGCACTCTCCGGTCGTCGTTGGTGCCCTGTTTCTATTGGCCGGTCGGGGGTTTTTGGCGCGATTCGGTTGGTTGAAGGCGTTCGCCGCGGGCTGCGTGCTCCACATCGCGATGGACATCCCCGTGCATCACAGTGACGGACCGCTCGTGTTCTTCCCGTTCAACTGGTCGTATCGGTTTGCGAGCCCGGTCAGTTACTGGGATCCCACGCGGTACGGCAACGTGCTGGCGCCCATTGATCTGGGAATCACGGTTATCGGCGCAGCGGTGTTGCTTGTGTCCGTTTGGCGAAGCAGGCGACGCACCATGCAATAGCAGCGCTCCACCCTTCACGCAGCGTCCGCCTCGACCTGCCGGGAGAGCTCAGCCTGATCGACATACGTCGCGATCAGCACAGAACCAGCCATGCCTGGGGCGGTTGGTGCGGGATCAGCACCCCGCACCAACCGTGCCGGATCAGCCTCGGCCGTAGACCAGTTTGACGACGGTGCGAAGCAGGTCTTCGGTGCGCTTGGTGCGGTCGAAGGTTGTCAGCTGGAACAAAGCAGGGAACCGCTTACTCACGACCGCGCGCGGGTTGGCGAATTCTCGCAGTCCGTCTTCGCCGTGGACGCGCCCGAACCCGGAGTCACCGACACCACCAAACGGTGCCGACGGCAGCTCGGCGGTCGCGAACACGGCATTCACCGAGACCATGCCGGCCCGCAGTTTGCCCGCGATCTGCTGTGCCTGTCCCTTGGCGAACACCACTGCGGCCAAGCCATACTTGGTGCCGTTCGCGAGACGGACGGCCTCATCCATGTCGGCCACGGGTTGCACGGTCAGCGTCGGCCCGAAAGTTTCCTCTTGGTTGGCCAACGCGTCGGCGGGCACACCCGTCATGATCGTGGGTTGCACCACCTGGCCGTTCGCGTTCGGGCCTCCGTGCACAATCTTGGCGCCCCGGTTCACTGCCTCCTCGACGTGTGCCTCAACGACACCGACCTGCGAGGGCAGGGTCATCGGGCCCAGCTTTTCGACTCCGCCCGCTCCCGCGTGCACATCCTCTACCCGTGCGACAAGTTTGGCCAGGAAGTCGGCATACACCCGCTCGTGCACCAGGATGCGCTCGGTGCCGATGCAGGCCTGGCCAGAGTTCATCAACCCGCCCCAGGCCGCGGCCTCCGCGGCAGCGTCGAGGTCGGCGTCCTGATCGACGATAAACGCGTCCTTGCCACCACACTCGGCGACCATCGGGGTCAGCGACTCGGCACATACGGCCATGACCTTTTTGGCCGTAGCCGTTGAGCCCGTGAAGGCAACCTTGTCGACCCCGGATCGCACCAGCGCCGTGCCGGTCTCGCCCTTGCCGGTGATCATGACCAGGACCGGGTGCTCGGGCACGGCCTCGGTGAACGCATCGACCAGCCATGCGCCGACGCCCGGGGTGAGCTCACTGGGTTTGAAGACCACCGTGTTGCCGGCCGCGAGCGCCGAAACGATCGCGCCCATCGGCGTGAAGACCGGGAAGTTCCACGGGCCAATAACCCCCACGACACCAAACGGTCGGTGCTCCACCGTCCCCGCGAGGTGGGGTGACATCAGGCTGCTCTTGGTCCGTCGGTGACCGAGCACACGTTCGGCGTTAGCACCGACCCAGCCGACGTGGCCCAAGGTGAGGGCGATTTCGAGGAAGGCGTCGCCGGAAGGCTTGCCGGTCTCGCGCGAGACCACTTCACCAAGCTCTTCGGCGCGGTTGGCCATGATGGCCCGGAAGGCGTTGAGGCGTTTGCGCCGGGTGGCGAAACTCAGTTGGGACCACCACTGCGCGGCGTCGCGGGCGGCGTCGGTGGCGGCTTGCACCTGCTCATCACCCATGAGGGGCCAGGTGCCAACCACCTCGCCGCTTCCCGGGTCGTGCACGTCGAACGTGTCGGTGGTCGTGCGGGTATCGGTCTGGGTGTCGCTCATGAGCAGCCTCCGTGGCGTTGGTAGAGCGCAGCGTAATGCTGGCAGCGTAATACTGCAGGTATGACAGACCCTGTGCAGGTTGCCCTCGCCGGCCTCGACCACGAGATGGTGGCCTGCCATCCGGACCTTGCCGACACCGCGCAGTTTTGTGAGGCGTACGGCTATGCATTGGAAGACTCGGCGAACGCGATCTTGGTGGTCGGCAAGTCGGCGGAGCGGCCAGTGGTGTGCTGTGTGGTGCTGGCCTCGACACGGCTCGACATCAACGGGGCGGTGCGCAAGCGGTTGGGCGTGCGTCGGGCGTCGTTCGCCAGTGCGGAGGACACGATTAACCGATCCGGGGGTATGCGGATCGGCGGCGTGACCCCGTTCGGGTTGCCCGTCGACGTGCCAGTGTGGATCGATGCGGCTGTGCTCGGGCGGGAGCGCGTGATCGTGGGCGGTGGGTCGAGGGACCGGAAAGTGCTTTGCCCGCCCAGCTCGTTGATGGCGTTGCCGACGGCTGAGGTCGTTCAGGGATTGGCGCGTCCGGTGCCGGTCGAGTCCGCTTAGCGGTTGCTGACCCGCGCGAGGATCGCGTCTGCGAACAGCTCGACCGAACCCTCGGCATAGGTGAGGAACATGGACGGCTCGGCGAGCTCAAGCTCTAGGACGATGGGGCCTTTGTCAGAGGGCAGTAGGTCGACGCGAGCGTAGAGCGGCATATCGTCGCCGGGGATGGCGGCGAGCGCCCTTTTTGCGACCGCCAGCTCCGCTTCGCTTGCATCGCGTGGGGTGATGGCCTCCATGGCGAAAAGGCCTTCGACGAGGTCAGCGCCAGGTTTGAGGATGGCGGCCTTGCAGACGGCGTGCGAAAACTTACCGTCAAAGTACAGCAGCGCGGTCTCGCCGTCGGTGTCGATGGCGGCCAGGTAGGGCTGAATGAGAGCAGTGCGGCCGCCGGAGGTGATGCGCTCGACGAGGGCGATCGACCGCTCCGATTCGCCTGGGCTGAGGCGCAGCGTGTCTTTGGAGCCGGCTGAGACTGCTGGCTTCACGACGTGCTCGACGGTGAGCAGTTCGTGGGTGCTGGGCTGGCCGGGCTCGATGAAAATCGAGGGCACGATGGGCACTCCTTGGCCCGCGAGCTCGAGCAGGTAGCGCTTGTCGGTGCTCCACGCCAAGGTCTCGGCGTTGTTGGCGATCGTGGTGACGCCATTCAGACCGTGCGCCCAGGACAAAAACTGATCGCGTCGCAGGGCGTAGTCCTAAGTGGAGCGGACCACCACGATGTCGAAGTCGAACCATCGCGTCGCGGGGTCGTCCCAGACTGCAGAAGTAACCCTCGCCCCGCGTCGGCGAAGCTCGGCAGCCAAGGCTTGGCCCTCGTCGTCTAGCTCCGCGACCTCCGCTGCGGTGGCGAGCGCGATGGCCGGGCCTGTCTGCATACGTGCTCCTTGTTCTTTCGGTTGCGGGTGCCGACCACGACCTTAGGGCGATCAGTCGGTTACCGCCCCTGTGGATGAATTCGCCACGGCTCAGACGGATGCGCCACACTGTCAGGCCCGTGCCCCGTGAAGCACTCGTCCCCCTGAAGGAATTGTCGTGCGCCGAATCGCCGCCGCCCTGACCTGTCTGTCTGTCGCCTTGCTCTCTGCTTGCACGACACCCGAGCCATCCCCATTGCCGACACCTGAGACATCAGTCGGATCGACAACTGACGGTTCAGAGTCGACGCCAACGAGCACCCCCGATGACGCCGCCCAGACAACCTCACTTGGCGCTGCCGGGGAGGACCCGGGCGTCCCCGAACTACCAGCCGAAGCGATCGAAGACACCGAGGACGGAGCCGAAGCCTTCGTTCAGTACTACTACGACCTGATCAACTATCTCGCAGCCTCCCCAAAAGCGGGGGTGCTGAAACCCTTCTCATCTGCGGAGTGTGGAACGTGCGCGAACTTCGAAGACGACGCGGCCGAGTTTGAGGCCGCTGGAAAATCGTATGACGGCGACACCGTTCGAGCCTTGGAGATCCGCGCCTTCGAATTAGAATCCGGCTATCGGGTGGAGGTTATAGGCGAGTCGCCGTCCTACAGCATCATCGACTCTGCCGGTGAGGTAATCGCAAGAGCGGAAGCCTCCGCCGAGCAGAACGTTGTTTTCGAGATCCGGCCGAAGGCTGATTCATTCGAGGTAGAGTCGATCAAGCTTGTCCAGCCTTAGCGTGTTCAGTTCCGCTGCCCTTGTTCTTGCCACGACTTTGGGCGGACTTACCCACGGGCAGGCTCCCACCCCGCCCCCTCCTAGTGAGGCCGTCGTTGATTCTCAAATGTCTGAAAACACCCAGGCTGATGGCGACGGAGTCACTACGGGCGTTACTCGGGAGGCCGCCGCTAAACAAGGGACAGTGCTACCCGCCGGAGTCGACCCGGCGTCTCCACGGCCGGACCAGTGGTACCAATACCGGACCATCGTGAACTGCGACGGAAACAACGTCGACGACATCAACACTGAAGTTTGTGCCATCGCCGTCAATTACTGCCCAGATAGAGGCGAAGGCGGGGCCATCTGGCACCGAATGTATCGCAGCGTCGTGTACCGCGATGGTCGTCCTGATGGCCCATGGGATTACTTCGGCACCACATGCTTCCCCGACTCCCTGCCCTCAGAGTCCGGACCTGCAGCCCCAGTCTTGACCATCGGCCAGATCGTTGAGCAGTTCCACAGCACGCCGTTCGCTCTCCCCCAGATCGCGATGGAGCCTCCGGGCGGTGTCACCCTCGTCAACCTCCCGACGTTTTACGAACTCGATTGGCCCGAGGACGGTGTCGAACCCGAGGAGATCGACACCACCACCCTCGTCGGTTTCAACGTGCGCATCCGCCCCACCTTCGTCAGTGCGACCTATAACTTTGGCGACGGAAGCACCTCGGGCCCCGTCGAATCCCTCGGCGGCACCTGGCCCGACGGCGACGTCCAACACACGTACACCAGCAAGGCGACCATTAACCCGTCGATCAGCGTCGTTTACGGCGGCGAATACTCTGTCGACGGCGATGAGTGGCAAGACATCCCCGATACCGCCACCGTCGACGGCCCTTCACAGCCTTTAGAAATCGTCACCTCCCGCAACCGCCTCGTCAGCAACAACGCAGACTCGTAGCCGGGCCTAACTCGCGAGGCTCCTCCGGCACAGGCTCAAACCCGCTGCTGGCCGAGGGATGCGCGCCAAGCATCACGGATCAGCCCTAAGGTGACGAAACAGACGCTCTCGCGTTACAACCCCACCGCCCATGTGAGCAAAGCCGCCGCCATCGTGCATAAAGTCGACTAGGGCGAAAGAGGCAAAAGCCGTGCCCACCGACGCACGAGCCGGTGGGCAGGCGTTCACACGGGACTCACCAGCGGTGAGCGACGTCGATCACCATGCGACTGCTGTGCGTTTCTGAGTCATTCAGCACGAAGGTCCGGAACGGAAGGCGAGCTCGGACCCCTAGCGCGAACTGAGCCTGGCCCTCGAACGACCGGGCCCAACGTACTTGGCGGAACGTGTCGAAACCGTTCACTGACGGCATACCAGGGACAAACGTCGCGCCCTTTTCGGCGACGACAGCCAAGCGGGCTCCACCGGCCACCGAGACAGCCCGACCCGAGCCTGCTTGCCGGACGGTAGTGACGTAGCGCACGAAGTAACCGGGCGCCTCACCAGAAATGTCGATGATGAGTCGGTCGAAACACGCATGCCGCCCCGCACGGAGGCCTTGCACGACGCCAGTCTCGAATTCGTCAGCAGACTTTGCTGTATGCCGCCCACGCCCGCCGCGACCTCGACATGCCGTGGCCGATGCTCGCCACCACCATCGCGATCTGTACCGTCGCTCGCCTCGGTCGAACCGCAGGACTGACCGACGATGTCCTCGCCGTCACCGGCCGCGCTCCCATGACCTTTCGCGACTGGGCGGGCGGGCAGCGCGAGGCGTGGGAGGCTGCCCCATGAGCGATCCGCACCGCGAGATCGACCAGGCCTTCTTGGCCATGTAACGCGCCCTCACCAGTTCGTTCAGCGCGCACGACTCCATGTTTGGCCGCGTCGCGATGTCCACGTTGTGAGTGCTCGACGCGCTGTGGCGCAACCCAACCGACGAGCTAATGACGATCAGGGACATCGCTCAGACGCTGCACATCGTCCCATCGACCGCGAGTCGCTTCGTGGCCCGCGCGCAGATTGCCGGGACGATCGTAAAGATTCGCTCCACCCGCGCTTCACCTATTGTCGAAGTCACACCACCGGGTGAACCGACGAAGAACTCACCACCTTTGGGGCTTTGCTGACGCGGTTTTGTGCCTCGTCGACGGTCGGCGATACGCCTGAGCCACTTCAGACCGAGGGGAAGGCTTCGCGATAACTGCGCCACGTGCCAGCGGGGGTTGTCACCGACTCGGCCGACAGCATGGCCCGGATGATGGCGCGGGTGACGACGTGCGCAGAGGCCGTGAGCATCGCGTGAAATTCTGCGGGATCGGGAGCTCCGCGGCGACCAGTCGTCACCCCAAACAGCGTGTCGCCGTCGAACATCGTGTGGATCGGGTCGATCGCGCGGGCCATTCCGTCGTGACCGCTTCCGGCGAGGCGTGCGCACTGGGATTTCGTCAACATCGCGTCGGTTGCGACAACCCCGATGGTCGTGGCAAACGTCTTGCCACCGCGGGCGGCGATGGGGTTTCGTTGCGCTTCGCGCTTGGCGTCGGCCACTTCGCTAGGGGCCGGGGCAACCAGTGGGTATGCCGGATCTCGGGTGGTCGTTCCGGCCAGGCCCTCGACGTCTTGGGAGAGCAGGTATCGGGCACCGAGGAACTCGCCGGTGGCCGGGTCTACGGCTGAGCCGACTGAATTGACGACCACGAGAGTGGCGATGGTGGTGCCATCGGGCAGCACCTGACTGGCCGATCCCACTCCGCCCTTGAAGCCTCCGGCCTTGGCCCCAGTGCCCGCTCCGACGTTGCCCATCGTTGGCGGCTCTGTTGTCGCAGCGTCGGCTGCCGCTTCGCCAAATGAGGCGTCCGGGAAGGCCGAGAAGTTGCCGCCCCGGCCGAGGTCGAAGATCACCGCCGCCGGGACGATCGGGACCACATCGCCGGGGCCACCCATGCCGAAACCCACGCCTTCGGTATACCGGTGCCTCATGACGCCATCCGCTGCGGCGAGCCCGAATGCGCTGCCGCCACAGAGCGTGATCGCGTGAATGCGCTCGATCAGATTGCGCGGGTCGAGCAGGTCGGTCTCTCGAGTGCCCGGCCCCCCGCCGCGCACGTCCACCCCGGCAACTGCACCTTCAGCGTCGGTCAAAACTGCAGTGGTGCCGGTCAGCCAGCCGTCACCGATGCGCTGATAGTGACCGACTCGAAGCCCGTCCACATCGACCAGCGAGTTCATGGGGCCAGGCTGAGGCGAGCCAGAGGTCGTCATCGCCGCAGCCTCTCACGGCCTGTCCTCACCTGGTTCCGGATCAGATGGGCCAACCGTATGCCGGTTGCCCCGGGCTCCCACACGAGGCACATTGGATGTAGCTCGCGACATCGTGTCCGGCTCCGCTGCCCCAGGAGGCAAGCATGAAGAACATCGAACCACCATCCCAACTCGTAGACTGGACGTTACGTCTGGAAAATACGACCGCCCTGGACAAACCCATTCGCGTGATTGAGCCTGAGATCCGCACCCTGTTCGGCAGCGGGATTCGCGGTTCGTTGTTGCGCGGCGATTGGCTCGGCCATGCAGTCCACCCCGTTCTCACCGACTTCGTGCTGGGATCGTGGACGTCGGCCAGCGTGCTGGACGTCTTTGGTGGACCCGAATCTGCGAATTCTGCGCGCAAGCTTGTCGGCGCCGGGTTGTTGGTCGTCGGGCCGACCGTCTGGACCGGTTGGGCGCAGTGGTCCGACTCGGAATTGCGCGACAAGCGGGTCGGGCTGGTGCACGCCGTCACGAATGGCTTCGCAGCGGGCATGTATGCCGCGTCCTGGGTCGCCCGCCGGCGCGGCAGTCACAAGTCCGGGGCTGGCTTGGCGATGGCGGGTGCTGCGGTTGCGGGGGTCGGCGGTTACCTAGGCGGCCACCTCGCTGCGGCTCGGCACGTGAGCAGCCGCCATCCGGCATACGCCGAATCTGCCTGAAAGCGTCGACTTTCGCCGGGAAGTGGTGCTGCTGTGACGTGCCGATGACCGATATGCGCTCCGCTCGCGGTTTAGCGGCGGGGTTTGCGCGCTTATCGGTCATCCGCTTGGGCCGAGGCGGGTGGGCGGCGGTCGGAGCAGTTCGTTAAGAGATAGTGGGTATGGCGGCGAGCAGCTGGCGCGTGTAGGCGTGCTGGGGGGCGGTGAAGAGTTGCTCGGTGGGGGCGACCTCGACGAATTCGCCAGACTTCATCACGGCCACTCGGTGGCAGACGTGTCGCACCACGGATAGGTCGTGGCTGACGAACACCAAGGTCAGGTCGAGGCCGGAGACCACGTCGTCCAGTAGGTTCAACACTTGAGCGCGGACCGATACGTCGAGCGCGCTGACAGGTTCGTCAGCGACCAGGATGGCGGGCTCCGGCGCGAGCGCTCGGGCAATCGAGATCCGCTGACGCTGTCCGCCTGAGAACTGGTGCGGGTAACGACCGCCCACGTCATGCGGCATACCAACTGCAGTGAGTAGTTCGTCGACGCGCGCAGATTGGGCGGCGCGGTCACCGATACGTTGAGCCACCAGCGGCTCAGCGATGATGTCGCGCACCTTCATCCGGGGGTCCAGCGAGCTCATCGGGTCTTGGAACACCACCTGCAACTGACCACGCAGCCACCGCAGATCGCGCCAGGATTCGCCGACGATGGAGCGCCCCTGTACCTCGATCGCGCCCGAAGTGGGTTGGTCCAGACCGGCGATCATCCGCAGCAGTGTGGACTTGCCCGACCCGGATTCGCCGACGATTCCGAAGCGCTCGCCAGCGGCAATCTCGACGCTGACGTCACGAACCGCTTGCACCACGGTGCCGGGCTCACGCAGCGAAACACGGGGTCGCTGGAACGACCGGCTGACGCCCGAGACCGTGATCGCCGCCGGGTCACTCATCGCCGACGCCTGCCGGATGGAAACACGCAAACCCGTATGCCGCATCGCCCGCCGGATGCTCCCCGCGCACGGACCACGGCGGTTGGCTCTCACAAGCGACCGATGCGTGAGCGCACCGGTTACGGAAGACGCACCCCGACGGGAACCGGCCCGCAGCCGGAACGGTGCCCTCAATCGTCGGCAGTGGCGAACCATCGGACACCGCGCTCAGATCACTCGCCTCCAGGAGGCCCTGGGTGTAGCGGTGGCGAGGCGCGCCAAATACCTCGGCGACCGCCCCAGCCTCGACGATGCGCCCGCCGTACATCACAAGCACCCGTTCGCAGACCTGAGCGACGACCGCCAAGTCATGGGTGATGAACAGGAGCGCGGATTCGCGAGCCTCGACCCCGCTGACGATCAGGTCCAACACCGTCGCCTGCACGGTGACGTCGAGAGCGGTCGTGGGTTCGTCGCAGAGCAGCAACACAGGGTCATTGGCCAACGCAATCGCAACGACCACCCGCTGCCGCTGACCGCCGGAAAGCTGGTGCGGGTAGGCCCGAGCGATGGCGGCCGGGTCCTCCAAACCCACCTGACCCAGCACATCGACAACCCGAGCGCGGGCTTGGCCCCGCGAGACCCCGTCGCGATGGAGCCGGATGACTTCGGCCACCTGGACCCCGACGCGCATCGTCGGGTTCAGTGCCGTCATCGGCTCCTGGAAGACCATCGTCATGTCGTCGCCGCGCACCGACGACATCTGGGCCGACGAACGCTCAAGGAGGTTGCCGTCGTGACCCGCAAGCTGCACCTCCCCCGTCGCGGACAAGCCGTCGCTGAGCAGGCCCATGATCGACAGCGCGGTTAACGATTTGCCCGACCCGGATTCACCGATTAGCCCGACCCTTTCGCCGCGAGTAATCGACAAGGACACGTCGTTCAGCAACGCGGTCTCTCCCGCGGCCACATCCAACCTCGTGACGGTCAGCACTTCGGATGTCCTGCTCATCGGCGGGCCAACTTCGGATCGAGGGCATCGCGCAGCCCGTCGCCCAACAGGTTGAACCCCAACACCGCCACAGCAATCGCCCCGCCAGGGATCAGCACCAGATACGGAGCAGACCGCAACGTGGACTGCGCTTCAAACAGCATCCGCCCCCACGACGGCTGCCCGGTTGGCGTCCCCAACCCCAAGTACGCCAGCGCCGCCTCGGCCAAGATCGCAATCGCAAACGACACCGAGGCCTGCACGATGATCAGCCCCACCACGTTGGGCAGCACGTGTCGGGTCGCGATCGCGAATGGCCCACGACCGGCGGCTCGGGCGGCCATCACGAAGTCGGTGCTCAGCACCACGAGCGCCCCCGACCGGGTGATCCGCGCAAAGGAGGGAACCGTCGCAATGCCAATGGCGACCATCGCGATTTGGGTCGAGCCGCCATACAGGGCAGCAAACATGATCGCGAGCAGCAGCGCGGGAAAGGCCAGCACGATGTCGTTGCCGCGCATCACGAGCTGCCCGAGCCACGTCGGGGACATTGCGGCGAAGATCCCCAGCGGCACCCCAACGAGTGCGGCCACCCCCACGGAGACGAACCCGACAAAAAGGGCTGTCCGTGAGCCGAGCACAATCTGCGTGAAGACGTCGCGGCGGAAACGGTCGGTCCCGAGCCAGAATTCGGCGTTGGGCCGCTGGTATGCCTCGGTCGGCAACACCTTCATCGGCGGGTGCGGCGTCCACACAAACGACACCAACGCGAGCAGCACCACCAAAAGCACGAGCACACCGCCAATAACCAACGACGCATTCCGGCGAGCCAGCCAAGGCACACGGGCAGTCACGAGCGCCCACCCACCCGCAGTCGAGGGTCGATCACGACATACAACGCGTCGACGATGAAGTTAATCAGCAACACCGCGACGACCAGCACCATCACCACGGTTTGCACGGTCAGCAGCTCGCGTTGACCGACCGAGTCCAGCAGCAGCGACCCCAAACCAGGGATCACAAACACTCTCTCGATCACCACGGCGCCCACCAGAAGGCCAGCCAACTGCAGACCAAGAACCGTCACGACAGGCACGGCCGCGTTGCGCAAGGTATGCCGAAACACGGCTTGGACGGGCCGCAAACCTTTGGCTTGGGCAGTGCGGAGGTAGTCCTGGTGCAGTTCGTCGAGCACGGCCGATCGCACGTACCGAGCGAGCACCGACCCCTGTACCAAGGCCAGAGAGATCGAGGGCAAGATCAACCGCTTCACAAAGCCGACAGGGTCGTCCGCAGGCACGATCCACCCCCCGGACGGCAGCCACCCCAGCCGCACGGCGAACACCGAGATCAGCACGATCCCCGCCAAAAATGCTGGCACCGCAACCCCGATCTGCGACATCCCCGACAGCACTACCCCGTCGAGATGCCGGTGGCGCATGGCCATCCACGTCCCGACCGGCACGGCAATCAGCACCGCAAGCACCATGGCCGCAGCGACCAGCCACAGGGTGACCAGCATGCGGTCGCCGATTTGCGGCCCGATCGGGGCTTTGGAGATGTATTCGATGCCCGGATCGAGGCGCAGCATGCCCCCGATCCACTCGAAGTACTGCACGGGCAGCGGCCGATCCAGACCGTACTGAGCCGTCATCCGAGCGACCGCAGCATCGGAGGCGTTGACCCCGAGGGCCACTCGTGCGGGGTTGCCGGGCAGCACCTGCATGAACCCAAAGACCACCACGGTACTGACCGCCACACTGGCGATCAGCACGCCAAGGCGGCGCAGCAGTTGCAGGACCATCGCAGCGTCGGGCGCTTAGCGGCGCAGCCCTTGCCTTAGCCTCGGGCCAGGGCGGACAGGTCGAACGACGTGGTCAGCGCGTTCTCCGGCAGGCCAGTGATGTCGGGGGCGGCCACGATCAGGTTGGGCAGCACAAATAAAAAGTCGGCGGCGGCGTCTTTGCTGATCAGCGCGGCCGCTTCCTCCATCTTCGCGATCTGCTCCTCCTCGGTGCCCGCATCGGCTTCGTCGAACAGCGCCAGCACCTCGGGTATGCCGTAGGTCGTGTAGTAGTCCGGGTCGCCGAAGACGGCGCGCATGTCGCGGGGCTCCACGTGGGCCACGATGGACATGTCGAAGTCCTTGGCGGTGAAGACCTCTTCGAGCCACGCCGAAGGGAACTCCAACGTGTCGACGGTGACCTCGAAGCCAGCGTCCTCCAACATGGACTCGACCACGGTCCCGCACGCTACGGCATACGGAAGGTTGGGCAGTCGAAGTCGCACCGCCGCCGCTTCAGCGTCCGCGTCCGCCAGCAGTTCCGTGGCCTTGTCGAGGCTGTAGGGGTAGTCACCGGTGCGGTCCTCATACCAAGGGTCGGTCGGGGGCACCATTGAGCCGATCAGCTCGCCGCGGCCCGCCCAGCAGGTGTCAAGCAAGGTGGGGTGGTCGATGGCGTACCGCGCGGCTTGTCGAACGCGAACGTCGGAGAAGGGGCCGTCGTCGCTGTTGAACGACAGCACCACTTCGCCGTTGGTCGTGCCCTCGATGATCTGGAACTCGTCGGTCTCGAACTCGGCCAACGACTCCGGCGCCTGCACGGTGCCGACCACGTCGATGTCGCCAGTCAGCATGGCACTGTTCACGGCGTTCGCATCATCGAAGTACGCGAACTCGACCTCGCCGAAGAACGGCGCCTCACCCCAGTAGTCCTCGTTGCGCTCCAGCGTGATCGAGGTGCCACGGTCCCAATTTGCAAAAGAATAGGGCCCCGTGCCGATCGGCTTGGTCGCCAAATCGGAGACACCGTCAGTGTCGAACATCGCGCCGACGCCGGTGGTCATCGCGTAAAGCCAGGAGTTGTCGGGGCGGCTCAGCGTGACGGTCAGCTCGTGCTCGCCGGTGGCTTCGGCAGACTCCACGACGTCCATCGCAGACTTGAGCGAGACGGTCCAGTCATCGGATTTTACGCGCTCGATGGAAAACACCGCGTCCTCGGCGGTGAAATCGGCTCCGCTGCTGAATTTCGCGTCCTGCACCAACGTAAAGGTGTAGGTCAGGCCGTCGTCGCTGACCTCATACCCACTGGCGAGCGCGGGCACGATATCGCCGGTGGCGCTGTCCACCTTGAGTAGCGTTTCGTAGACGTTATAGAGGAGGGCCTGCGGGATGGCCGCGCCGTCGGTGGTGGTGAAATCGAGGCTGGCTGGCTCGGCAAACAAGCCGATGGTGACTTTCTGTGAGTCCCCTGACAGCGATCCTGTTGGCTCGTCGTTGTCGTTAGTGCTGCTGCCGGCACTGCACCCACTGAGCACGAGGGCCCCCGCCATGGCGCACCCCAGCGCGCTCAGCTTGGTTGTCGCCATACCGGTGTTGCCTCCGTGTGTGATGCGGTGTTAGGACCCCGGAGCCACGTCCGGCGCGGT
>JBBQNO010000035.1:0-20994 GCA_038330045.1 Actinomycetales bacterium
GACCCAAGCGCCTTAGGCGGCGTCAACACCAGCGGCACCCCCCTGCGTCCAGCCAGAGCGGCACCCACGAGCGCCTCGGGGAATCCCTCACCGGAAGCCACGAAGACCTGCTCCGCCCCTTTGCTGAACTGCTGCGCCACTGCTGCGGCGGTGGAGTAGCGGTTCTCCCCAGCCAAGCGACTAAAGCGACCCGTGGTGGTGTAGGAGGCTGCCTGCTTGGCCGTTGCATTGGAGACGGCGTTCGATCCACCCAGCACAACGAGTTCGTCTACGCCAAGATTCTTCAGCCGCGAAACCGTTGTGGGATCCAGTTGATCGGATCTGGTGAGCAACACAGGGACCCCCTGGTGCCCAGCCAGGGCGGCCCCGGCCAGTGCATCTGGGAAATCCTGGCCACTGGCCAGGAACGCCTTAGCGGAGCCGTTGGAGTACTTACCTGCCATCGCGGCAGCAGTAGCGTAACGATCCTTGCCCCACACCCGCTCTACCCCGCCAAGGCCAGCATAACTTCGTAGTTGGCCAGCCACCTGGGCCGACACGACGCGCTCTCCCCCCACGACGACGATCCGCTCAGCGTTCAGTCGCTGAAGCGCCTTTGACGTCTGCTCGGGTATGAAGTTCGTGTCAGTAAGAAGAATCGGTGCATTCACATTTCCTGCGCGTGCGGCAGCCGACAACGCGTCCGGGTAACTCTGACCATTGGCGACGAAGGCGACCGCCTGGCCACTCGGCCAGGCACCAGCGACGGTAGCCGCTGTAGCATAGCGGTCGCTTCCTGCCATCCGCGCGACGTCGACGGCCAGGCTCGTGTGCGGTTCATCAAGCTGCGCCACGGCTGCGCGTGAACCTTGGTCGCTCACGACGGACGCGGCCGCTGGCGCCCCGGTAGCAAGCGACAGGGCGAATATGATTGCAACAATGGCGCGAAACATGAGGTCTCCTTTAAACGGAATGAAGCCTCTCTATCGTGCGCGCACAAACCGCTTTGCGGACTCGATCCGGTGCAACCCAGAACACAAAACTGACCCACACGGCACAATCGTTGCCGCATGCTGACCATCAACTCATTCGGTTGCTTCACGCGTAAGACTCCCGCAGGCTTAAACACGCCAATCGCTACGCCTCAAGGGGCCGCCGCCGGTCTTGTCTTCGCGTTGGAATTTCTACGGCGAGCGAGATCCGAAATGGTGGCAACGGGTGAGACTGGCCCTTGGATGTGCAGATACCCCTCGGAATTGGACCCTCTTGTTGCCTTTTGTTGCTGCCGTCGATGTCAATGGACATTAGGTAGATGTGGTGTGCGAGAAGTCATTACCTCTCGGCGATGGAGAGGTAATCACTTTGGGAGGTCGAGCATTTGATCCGCAATTTGCATGTGGATGGGCGGGGGTCGCAAGGGCAGTTCGCTAGGTGATTAAGAGCTCCAGGAACACGGTGGCCAGGGCGACCGCCTCGGCTGATCCACCGTCGTACTGGTGGCTTCCGGTGACGAGGACTTCGTGCCCATCGGACA
Organism: Actinomycetales bacterium; assembly: GCA_038330045.1. GTDB lineage: Bacteria > Actinomycetota > Actinomycetes > Actinomycetales > Dermatophilaceae > Ornithinicoccus. Next base: position 1,514 of record JBBQNO010000035.1, read on the forward strand.
AAAGGTCCGTGACCTGCTGGAGGCGGCACCCTGGCTGCCAGCGACAGTGTCGACTCAGCGGGTCGGGTGAGCGGGGTCGGTGCCTTGGTTCCGGACGAACATTGCTGCGATAAGAGCGGAGCACACCCCCGACTGACTCCGTCGACCGGATCGTGCGCCGTTCGGCACCGCGACCGAATGGGTACATCGGCTCCACGTCGTGCACGAAACCGCAAGGTCTCACAGAAGAATTCGCCCGGATGCCACGCTATGCCCTGCAAATCGTGGATGAGGAAGATTGCGCTCCGTTCGCAAGACGGCCAGGTGTTCGGCGACCAAATCGTCGTCAAAAGCGAAGATCGACCAGGACACCCTGCCCTGCTTGCGAACACAGCACCGCGCCAAACACGCTCAGTTTCGAGCGTGGCCGAACCAGAGGCATCATGGCTTTGAGACTGCGGCCGACGGGGTTGCAGGTGAACCGTTCACGAACCAGTCCGGGTGCGCTCGGCTGCAGGAGCCTGTCAACGTTACCCACTGTTATGGTTACGACCGTCCGTTCTCGCGGACCGGCTAGCCTGCGCCCCAACTGAACCGGATTCCTTCATGCACCGTGAGCCTGTTGCTGCGATTCGTCCCCGACTCATCCCCACCACTTTCGCCCTGATCCTCTCCTTGGCCCTCTCGGTCGTCGGCCTCAATCTAACCTTGGCCTCACCAGCCCACGCCGCCGAACTTGTGGAGAATTACCACTTCGGTCAAGGAACTGACAGTTGGCGGACCAATGGCAGTGCGCAACGGCTCGAGGTCGTCGACATCGAGGGTAGCCGTGCCGCTCGACTGACCACCTCCGCCACCACCCACGCAGTCCTCAACGACGACGTGAACACGGTGCGTTCGACCGGAGCGCCGGGGGCTTCGTACACCGTCAAGGCGCGGGTGCGCACCACGACTCCCGGAGTGAAAGGCGCCCTTCGCTTCCGCGAGGTGGCCTCGTCCAAGGTGGTCGAACACCAGAGCTCGTTCAGCCTGGGCGACACAAGCTGGAAGATGGTCTATCTGCAGGTCACCACGACGACCGCGGACGCCACGATGGATCTCAACGTCGTGGCGTGGGACCTGCGCACCAGCGAAACGCTAATGATCGACTTAGTCTCCGTCGAGCCGTCGAGCTCCACGGTGGCCGACCCAGCTGCCGCTCCGGCGCCAGCGCCAGCCTCGTCGTGCGAGGGGAGGGTGCCCACTAAGACTCTGTTTGGCGCCAGTGTTTCGACGAGTACCCTGTCGATCACCGAGTCGATGCGGCAGATCGACGTGGCGTTCGGGCGGGTCCCGGTCGTGCGCCTGTTCGACCCCAAGCTGCCAATGTCGTGGGATAGCACGCGGGCGAAGGTGACCGACGACCGTAGTCTGGTCATCTCCTTCCGACCGACGCCGCAGGAGGTGCTGTCCGGCAAGTACGACAGCTACTTCCGCAACTGGTTCGCAACCGCACCAAGCGATCAGGTGATCTACTGGTCTTACATCCACGAGCCCGAGCCGCTGATCAAAAGCGGCGCCTTCACCGCCACGCAGTACAAGGCCGCGTGGAAGCGCTTGGCCGGCATTGCCGATCAAGCCTGTAAGCCCAACATGCACGCCACGTTGATCCTGACTGGATGGACGGCTGAGAAGGCGTCGGGCCGGGACTATCGGACCTACGACGCCGGCAAGGACACCATCAAGGTCATTGCCTGGGATCCCTACAACGGTGCCACCGATAAGGACCGCGACTACTACGAGCCCATCAGTTCATTCCTGGCGCCGGCCGCCGAGGTCATGAAGGCCGACGGGAGGCCATGGGGCATCGCCGAGACAGGCAGCCGACTCGTCCCTGGCGACAGCGGCCAAGAACGCGCCAAGTGGCTGAACAGTTTGGGCAACTATTCGATCAACAATGGCGCCTCGTTCGTTACCTACTTCCAGTCCACCCGCGACGGCGACTGGAGACTCGACGACAGCTACTCGCGAGCGGTCTGGAGCGCTTTTGTCGCGCGGTAGGTGGATGAACTCAGCACTCGGTATCGACGGGTAGATCCTGCTCGACCAAAACCCACCGCTTCTCAACGTAATCCATAGTGAACATATTGAGGACTCGACGCGGTGCCTGTGCGTCGACGACCGAAACTCCCGAGTCATCCACCACATCTACATTGGAGTAGTCCAGGCACACTTCGAGCACAGCACGCGGCGGCGTGGCGTCTGCGGCAATGGACCGCACCTCAGTCGCCACGACCTCCGGTGAGCCCACCTGGCTCCAGCCGCGATCGGAATACTCAGCGACGGAAGCGGTCAAAGAATCCAGTGCCGCCCCTTTGGCTACGGAGAAGATCTGGTCGGGATCGGCGTCTTGCGGCGCGGCGAGAACTTCTGAGGAGACCTCAACCAGCGGTTTGGCCAGGTCGTCTGCGGGTTCGTCGGCGGTGACCTGCTCCGGCGGCGCACTAGGAGACACGCCTTCAACCAGGACCGGCTCGGGCTGGGCGGTGGCCGTTGCACTAGCCTCGTCGACCGATATGCCGTCAGGGTCGGACGTGGCTGTCGCCTCGGCCTCCGGGTCGCCCTGGCTCACTGCGCTCGGCGAATCGTCATCACTCGTAGCCCACACGTAGCCCACCCCCGCACCCACAGCGACCACCATGGCTGCCATAGCCGTCCTGCGACCCGAATTACCTGTCACGGCCCCTCCTTCTTGTTGCATCTCATACATGCGCAGTCGTCGTTAGGAACCTCACATGGCTTAGCAGTGGTCTTAGGATAGTGCTACAAGAACACGATCAAGCCCCTCCGGTGAGGACACCCATTTTGACCAATTTTCGCGGGGTACCGTGACGACCGTTTCCCAGCCGATTGCCCGCAGCGGACTCTTTTCATTGATCGGAGCCATGGTCAGCGCTCTGGCCGGGTTCGTGCTGATCGTTGTGATCGCGCGCACCATGGGCACCGACGGTGCCGGCATCGTGCTGCAGTCCATTGCCGCCTTCACCATCGTGATGAGCCTCGCACAAGGAGGTCTCGACACCACTGCCGTCTGGTTGCTGCCTCGGGTCGCCGACGAGGACGTGTCACAACTGCGCTCCGCGCTTGTCGGCATCCTGGTGCCCGCGGCCCTAGCGTCGTGCCTAGGCGGAGCAGCCCTATGGGTGCTCGGCACCATCATCGCCGACGACCAGCCGGCGCTAAGCCGCTCGGTGCAGGCAATGTCGTTCTTCATCATCCCAGGAGTTCTTGCCCTCGTCGCCCTTTCGGCCACCCGGGCTCTGGGTGGCATCAAGCCGTTCATTCTTATCAACAGCATTGCCGTGCCCACAGTTCGCCCAATTCTTGTCGTGCTCGTCACGACCTTTACCGCCGGGACGCTAGCGGTGGCGCTGGTTTGGGTCGCGCCCCTTCCGCTCGCCGCCGCCGCCGCTCTCTATCTGCTCGTTCGGCTGCTGAGACGCTGGGAGAGCCGATCCGATGGGCGCGGAGCCCTCATACCGGATCGGGACCTTCGGCGCCGCATTCGCACCTACTCTCTGCCGCGGTGGATCGCGGCAACCCTCGAGCAAGGCATGATCTGGCTCGACGTGCTCCTGGTCGGCTTCATCGCTTCGGCCGCCGCGGCAGGCGTTTACGGGGTGGTCGCCCGATTCGTCGGGGCCGGTCTCATCCTGAACACCGCGATGCGCATCGTCGTTGCCCCGATGTATAGCCGCGCGCTCGGTCGGGGTCGGCCCGCCGAGGCGCAGCGCACCTACATCACGACCACAAAGTGGATCGTCGCCTTCAGTACTCCGGTGTATCTGCTGTTTGCGGTCTTCGGTCAGACCGTCCTCAGCTTGTTGGGTCCGGGATTCTCCAGCGGCGCGACAGCGCTGTTAATCCTGTGCATGGGCTTCATCGTGATTCTCACCGCTGGCAACATCCAATCGATCCTCCTGATGAGCGGCCATAGCGGCTTGGCCGCCCTCAACAAAGCCCTGGCGCTCACCCTCAATGTCATCTTACTTGTCATCCTGGTGCCGAGACTGGGCATCGAAGGAGCGGCTCTTGCATGGTCGATCAGCATGGTTCTCGACGCCAGCCTGGCCGCTTATCAGGTGCATCGCTTGGTTGGGATCCGGGTGGCAGGCAGGGGGGTCGCGATGGCGATGGCGATGGCAGTAGGGACGGTGGGAACGACCGCTGTGCTGATCCGCTCCATCCTGGGCGACACGCCACTGGGACTGCTCATCTCCGTGGTCCTAGGTGGGGCCCTATGGGGTGTGGCCGCTTATTCTCTGCGACACCAACTAGAACTAGTTCATATAGGCACAATTATCCGACGGAAGGACCTTCGCTGATGGGACCGATCCGGACCAGGTCGCTCGGCGGCAGTCTCAAAGCACGTTCCCCCCGCTGGCTGCTGAACGCATCGGACCACGCCACTCGAACGATAGGCCTCCTTACTGAAGCCGACCGCCCGGCACCCGACTTCCTCATCATCGGCACCAAACGCGGGGGCACGACGTCCCTCTACAACTACCTGATGCAGCACCCGGGAATCCTGGGCACCTACCCCCGAATTCGCTCGCTCAAAAGCACAAACTTCTTCTTCGCCGATGACCAGCACGACGAGAGGTGGTACCGGTCCCATTTCCACACCGAGCACTACCGCGCGGTGTTACGGCGACGATTGGGGTACCGGCCGCTGGGATTTGAAGCCTCCCCCTACTACATGTGGGATCCTCGCATCGCGCCCAAAGTTGCCACGGTGGCTCCACACGTCAAAGCCATTGCTTTGGTTCGAAATCCGGTGCGTCGCGCGTGGTCCCACTACCAGGAACGAGTGCAAAACGGAGTCGAGCCATTGTCGTTCCAAGACTCCCTCGCGCTTGAGGCCGACCGTCTCGCTGGCGAACTAGAGCATATGGAGGCTGACCACAGGTACCACAGCACGGCGCGAGACTGGTATTCCTACCGCTCACGTGGTGAGTACCTCGCACAGCTCACGGGCTGGGAGGCGTCTTTCCCCCCCGAGCGACTGCTCGTGGTGGCCAGCGAAAAACTCTACCGAGAGCCCCAAGCGGTGATAGACCAGGTCTGTGACTTCTTGCACCTTCCCACCCACAAACTGCCTAGTCTCCAAGCCTTCAACGCGACGTGGCGGACCCGCAACTCCGTGCCAGGGCGGCAGGCCGACGAGCTGGCGGACCACTTTGCTCCGCACAATCGCCGCCTGGAGAAGTACCTAGGCTGGCCGCTGGAATGGGACAGTTAGGACCTCAACGGACGTAGCCTGGCTTGGCTATCGGGATGCGGAGGACGAGCCCTGGCTCGACATCGGGTTCTCGTCCTGCTCAGACGGCGTGTTGCCATCTTCCCGCTCGCGTGTGAGCAGCAGCGATCGGTGAGGGCCGACCAGGATAGATCCCACAACCCAGCTGCCCATCTGGCGCACCCCGGCGGCGCTGCGGTGCAACCGGTCTACCCGGGTGCTCCCGCGGCCAAGCACCAAAACAACTGCGTCTGAAAGCCGACACGTTGCCAGACGGGTGGCCTCCGGGATGTCCGCTGGAACATCTACGACCACGAGAACATCGCTGCGTCTCTCGTGTAGTTGGCGGCGCACAGCGCTGGAGAGTCCGCCGCTCGCCGAGTCCCGAAACACCGAAAGACTCGGTGACAGATCGGAAACGTAGCGCCCCGCGTTTTCCGCCCCTCCCTGCAAGCGGTACACGGCCGATACGTGTTCGAAGACGTCCTGACGAAGTCCGAGACCAACGTACTCGACCGGCATACCGGACTCCGCCAACACCAGGGCCAGGTTGAGACCGACTCCGGAGTCGGTCCCGTCGGGGTCCTCGTTGAGAACCCCGAGGACACCGAACTGCTTGCTCAGTTGCGGGTCGACCAGCATTCGCTCTCGGATCGACCGCAACTCATCCAGTTCTTCAGAGCGGGCAGGCACATGGGTCTCGCGCTGATCGAGCCTCCCTAACAGGGTGCGCCCTCCGTTATGCGCCAAATCGCTCTCGGAGCGGACACGTCGCCCCAGCGAGGTGGTCAAAAATGCGACCAGCATACCGAGCACAAGCCCGACCAACAGCCCAGTAGCCAGGACGATGATGCGCGGGGGAGAAAAGGAGACAGCGTTGCGACTGGCCGGGGTGAGGATCGAGCCCGCTGTCGTATCGATGGCCTCAGTGGTTGCAACTTGCTCCAGCAGACTGTTGATCTCCAGAGTGACCAGAGACCGACGCGTGTCGGCCTGGGTCAGTGCGTCGGCGTCATCCGCCTCCGTAGCAGCCGCCACCTGTTCGTTGGCGGCGGCGAGGTCCTCGCGCAACCCTTCCAGCCTGGTGCGGGCGCCCTCGAGGGTTCGGTTAATTCGGTTTTGAGCCTGGTCGGATCGATACCCAAGGTATTCGATGGCGACCGTATCGGCGATCTCCTCCGACTGCGCCTGGCTATCTGCGGTGGCCATCACGTCCAGAATGCTGGTATTACTCACCCCGCTAACCTCAACAGCAGAGCGGATGGAATCAGCGCTGAGGTCGCCACCCCGTGCCTCAGCCACGCGATCCGCGACGACTGAGGACGCCGCGATCTGAGCCTCGCTGTCCAGGTCGAGAAGGTTGGAGGCCGATCGCTCCAGGTTGAAGGGGTCGTTGGTGATGATGTTAAGACTGACTGAGGTCGTTGACGTCGCCCGCTGCGGCACCACCCAAAGATAACTTGCCGCTACGAGGCCGCCCAGCAAGGTGCACAGGAGAACGACCCACCATAAACGTCGGAGCACTCCGGAGTAGTAAGACAGGCCGATTGACCGGTCCGCTTCGGCGTGTTGCATTCAGCTCGTGCCTCTTTCCCCCCGCGAGAGCGCGGGTCGCTATACCTTCCGAGTTACGATACAGCGCAGCGGCGGTACCAAAGGGCGAGCCGTTGGCGATCACTTTACTGGTCGTAAATCACGTTGTTCGCAACACTCCAGACACACGTGTTAGTCGATTTTATCTTAGCCCCACCGATTCTTCGCTGACTTGCTCCTTGACCTATGGATGCCGCGTCGGCCAAGATCGCTTACTAGATACGACTAGGCCACGCAGGGATGCTGTCACGGCAGCGCCTTGCCTCCAGAGTCGAACGGGCAGGGAGCGCTGCTGCGGGCTCTGCTGCCGGCCGTGGCTGCTGCGCCTACCTTCAGCCAGTACTCGTACATTTTGCTCGATCTCGTCATGATCATTTCGGGCACTCGGCGGTTTCTAAAGGCGATCGGCACAGACTTCGTAGGTCCGTTTGCCCTGTCGCTGGCGGAGAAGCTTCTCGTTCCGGTCATGCCGCATAGCATTGTCTTGCAGTGGCGGCTTAGCGCGCCGTAATGCTAGGGCTGGGCACGACACTCTGTCCCCAAGTCGGATCGCAACGGCGAGACCGCTAAGCATCCTCGTGGTGGAAAACGGTACTATTTAGCGGTTGACCGGTTAAGGGTTGGGGTGGAATCACTTATAACCATGGCCGGCACGCACTCATCTGAACAACGACGGGAAGGACACCACGCCAAGTGAACTCTCGCCAACCTCGGTCCGACTCCATGAGAGACGCTGCCCACATGCTCCGATCCAAGTCGCCATCAGGTCCGGTCGGCATCTCCCGAAGCAGGCGGATGCGCGCAGTACCGGTCAACAGCGATCTCAACTCGACGGTCGGTCAACTCTGGGCGCCGCTCATTTGCACGGATGCCTACCGAGTGGTGCTCAACGGTCACAACGATAGTTTGTGGACCAACGAGAAGACCTTCAGCATCATCCCTTCTGAACGCTCACCACGACTCCTAGTCACCGCAGACCGAGATCGCAACGTGGTCGCCAACGCTCTGGTGGCCTACGACGGCATACGCGACCGAAAAGCTCGCTGGGGACGGACGGCGCTGTCAACCGCGATGCGTCTCAACCTTTCATTGGGCCGCGACGCGCTAGTCCTGCAACGCCTACGCGGATCACAAACCCAACTCGTGGAGCCAATCGCTCACATGGAGACCATCTTGGGCGAGGGTGCCACAGTGCTTATCGGTGTCCGGACAGGGGCCAACGGCAAAGCCACCCTGCAAATGTTCGATTCTCGGGGGGCGGCCACCGGCTATGCCAAGTTGGCGTGGAACGAACTGACCACAACCTTCGTGAACACCGAGATCCAGGCCGTGCAGGCTCTGGCTGAAGAAGACCACGACTTCCTAGTGCCTGGACTGCTAGCCCATGGCATGTTGGGAGAGATGCCTTACCTGATGTCTCGCCCTCTGCCACCCAACGTGCGATCAGTGCCGGCTCGGCACGAACTTACAATATCCGAACTTGCCGATGTCGCTCCTCTCGATCGCATAACCCCAGTCAGCGAATCTGCACAGTTCGCCTCGTTGGTGGGGAGGGCGGAAGCCCTGCGGCATTCTCCCGAAACACGCGCGCACGTCGGAGCTCTCAACGATCTCCTGTCTCGGTTGTCTCAGCAAGATTCTCCGTTGCCTATCGGCAGACGGTGGCACGGCGACCTGGTGCCATGGAATGTTGCCAGACAGCCCGACGGGTCTCTATGGATCTGGGACTGGGAGACGAGTGAACAGGACACAGCCGTCGGGATGGACGTTTTGCACTGGCACACCACGTTGTTGTCTCACGCCGACCCCGGTGCGACCGCGTCGGGGGTAAAACAGGCTGGGCAGGCATCGCGCGAGGTCCTGCGCGCCCTGGGGCTCGGTCACCGTCAGTCGATGATCGTCACTGCCCTTTATTGCGCCACCATGGTCGAGCGCAACCTGCGCTTCGTCGTTCAACACGGAGGGTGGCAACTCAACCGGCTGCCACGTCCTGTCATCGCCGAGCTGCTGATGCTGGGCGGGTATCTCCTCGACGCGGCTGAGCAAGAGCCCGGGCCTAAGGCGCGGACCCAGTGACGACAGATGTGGAGCCAGGACGGTCGAAGCCTGGCGCCGAGCACGATCCCGGTGGACGCGGTCACCTTGCCTCTCCGTCGGCCCTGCCCACGTGGCCCATTACCGCGATGTTCGCTGCCTACCCACTGTGGTGGCTCCTCGGAATGGCCGACGTCATCTGGATCGCAACAGCTGCCGTGATGGCCCTCTACCTAGCCCGCACCTCGCCACTGGTTGCCCCGAGAGGCTTCGGCATCTGGTTGCTGTTCCTCTGTTTCATGGTCATCTCCGTGATCCAGGTAGACAAGGCCTCACGCCTTCTGGTCTTCGCCTTCCAAGGAGCGCACTACGCCGCGGTCACGGCATTATTTCTCTACCTATACAACGCCCGAGCGCAACTGACCGAGCGCTTTATCACCGGCTCGCTCACAGCGTTCTTGGCTATCGTCACCGTCGGCGGCTATCTCGGCATGTTCCTGCGGACGGCCGAAGTGCGGACCCCAACCAGTTACATACTGCCACCGTTCCTGATCAACAACGACTTGGTCTACAGCATGGTGGTTCGGCGCTTTTCTCAGTTTAACCCGGACAGCGTATTCAACTTGACGCCGCGACCCGCTGCCCCTTTCGTTTATACCAACGAATGGGGAAACTGCTACTCGATGATTCTGCCCCTAGTCGTGGTCTATGCGATCAAGGTGTGGGGTGAGAAGCGGTTTCTCGCTGTCTGCGCATTGCTGGCGCTGTCCCTGGTACCTGCGTTCGCGACCCTTAATCGGGGTATGTTTCTCGGGCTTGCTTTTGCGGCCCTTTATGCCGGGATCAGGTACTTATTTATGGGGCGCCCGGGCGTCTTCCTGCAAATCTTGTTGGCTGGCGCAACCGTCGGAGCGCTGCTAATGCTTTCGCCGGCTCAAGATAACCTGAACAGCAGGGTCGAGGAAACCGGCACGACGGAGGATCGAGTACAGATCTACACCGCAACCATCGACGCAGTACGCGAGTCTCCCCTGCTGGGGTACGGCACCCCTCGTCCCTCCGAGAACCCGAACATCCCTCCGGTCGGTACTCATGGACAGTTCTGGATAGTTCTGCACTCTCACGGAATACCGGCCATGCTCTTTTTCATGGGCTTCGCGCTGTATTGTTTTGTTAGGTCGTTACCTCGCCGAGATCCGATGGGTTTGCTTGCGAACACAGTTATCTTGGTCGGGATGATTGAGACCCTCTACTACGGTTTTCTGCCCACTGGGTTGTATCTGTTGCTCATCGCTTGCGCCTTGTCGCTGCGCCCACCCGACCCCGGCGCCGCGTCAAATCCGGCTGCCCGCCATCGACCCAGGAAAGCGTTGGCATGAGCAACCCTCTGCCCAGTGTGTGCGTGGTGATCCCAACACACGATCGTCCCACCGCGGTGCGGCACGCTATTCGCACGGTCCTCGCGCAGGACTATCAGGGGCCGATCAGTGTCGTCGTTGTGTTCGACCGCGAAACGCCCGACCAGACCCTTGAGAATGAAGGTAGCCGACCGGTCTCCGTCATCGTCAACAGTCGAACGCCAGGACTGGCTGGTGGTCGCAACACCGGAATCCTGCACGCCGAGGCCGACCTGGTCGCGTTCTGTGACGATGACGACTACTGGGAGCCGCAAAAGCTGCGGCTGCAGGTAGATGTCCTGCGACAGCAGCCTGAGATGCAGTTGGTGTCCTGCTCGATCGCCGTCGAATATGAAGGTCGATCAACGGTTCGCCTGGCAGGGACAGATCGAGTCACGCACCCGATGCTCGTTCGTTCCAGGATGTCGATGCTCCACTCATCCACCCTGCTCTTCACGCGCTCCTCGCTGCTCGGCTCGCTAGGCTTGATCAACGAGGACATCCCGGGAAGCCAAAACGAGGACTGGGACATCCTCCTGCGCGCATCGGCGCTAAACCCGATCGTGCACGTCGATCAGCCCCTGGTTCATGTTCGATGGGGCCGTTCCTCGTTCTTCTCCCGACGATGGGATACCAAGATCGCGAGTTCCGAGTGGATGCTAAGCCATCACCGAGACATTGCGGACGACCGCAGAGCAGCCGCTCGGCTCATGGGCCAGATCGCCTTCGCGTACGCGTGCAAGGGCGACCGCCGAGCCAGCTGGCTGTGGTCAGCACGCGCGGCGCGCAAGAACCCGGCTCAGTGGCGGGCCGGGTTGTCTTCGGCAGTCGCCCTGTGGCCGCCTTCGGGAGAGCACGTGCTGGCCCTCTTACATAGGCTCGGACGCGGGGTATGACCTTGCCCATCGATGCTCTTCTGGTCGCTTCACCGGGAGGACACATTGACGAACTGCACGAGCTCGCACCCCGGATGGCTGGCGTCAGCCAGCAGCGCATCTGGGTCACGGCCTCCACCACTCAGACGCGGACCTTGTTGGACGGCGAGCAGGTCGAGTGGGTCCCCAATGTCGGAGCACGCCAGGGCCTGCGCGCCGTACGCTCCCTTGGTGTGGCCTGGTCAGTGCTGCGCAGGCACCGTCCCGACGTGCTGATCTCGACTGGAGCGGCTTTGTGTCTGCCCTATATCGTCGCGGCACGGATCCGAGGGGTCAGGGTGCACTACATCGACAGCGCGACCCGTCTGCACGGTCCGTCCTTGACCGGTCGGCTGATGGAAATCGTCCCCGGGGTGCGGCTTCATCACCAAGGTTTCGTAGCGTCGCGACGGAGGTGGAGTCGCGCAGGCAGCGTCTTCGATGGCTTTGACGTACGACTCAGTGGCGCACGACGACCCGTCCGCCGCGCGGTAGTCATGATGGGAACCGAACGCTTTCCCTTCACTAGGGCCATAAAGTCGGTGGCGGCCGCACTGCCGCGAGACTGCGAGGTGTTGTGGCAAGTCGGCCACACGCCGACGACAGACCTACCAGGCGTGGTGCGTGCCTGGGTCCCGAACGGACAGTTGGGCGATGCGGTCAGAGAGGCCGATCTGATCGTCACTCACGCGGGAGTGGGCTCGGTGATGATGGCTCTCAGAGCCGGCCACCACCCGCTGATCATCCCCCGGCTTGCAGGCCATGGAGAGCACGTGGACGACCACCAGCTGGACCTGTCGGCCTACCTGGAAGCGCGGGGGCTGGCCACCGTCGCCGGCCCGACAGCCGACCTGGCCGCGCTCTTGTCCCGATGCGCCATACGCGAGACCGTCCGCGTTCCGGGGCCGACCCTGCGACTCCAAGGCACGCTGCTGCCGCGACCCTGAGTGGTAAGAGGTTCTGTTGGCGCAGATTGCGCTCCCAGGGCTGGGTATGTGCATAGTCTGGCACTGGGCCGACTGGTGGCCAGGTGAAAGTTCCCACCCTGCTCGTGTCGTTCGTGAGTTGAGCCAACCCCTGGACGGTGGCGGCGTCGAGCCAGTCACCGGTTACCGTCCAGAGAGTGTTATCGAACATGAGGGATAAGATGGACATCAAGGCCGCTTACGAACTGGTGCGACCTACCTTAGAGCCGCGGACAGCTGAGGCGGCAAGCATAAGACGGTTAGCCGTGTCATCGGATGCGTCGAGGCCGAGCGGCTGGGTACACCCGGTCTGACCGCAACTTCCGGCGGTTTCGTCCCCGGGTGAGCATCAGGCCATCAACTGGAGTTTCCTCGCCGCGGTGTACGTCTGCTTGCCGTCTGGTTTGAACTGTCGCGGGTCTGGCCTACCAGGACCAAGACACTCGGCAACAGGTGCCGGGCCACTTTCTTACTGAGTGGTCAACTCGGCTTCCAGTCCGAAACTCACGTCCGGGGTCCGGCGATAGTTCAGATGGGTCTGCGCCGTGATGACGTTGGGCCCGTCGACCAAGAGCTCTACAGGCACGTCCACCCTGACTTGTAGGGGGTAGGTCGAACTCGCGAGCAAAATATGCTGCCCGAGGTCGGTCCATCGATGTCGATGTCTGTGTCGATACCGCTGTACCCGGAGCCGAGAGTGGCTGCACCCGTCTGCCACGAACTCAGGTCGGCACCCACTTCCTTCCAGTCGCTCTGAGGTGCTGCGGACTCGTAGTACCAGGACCAGATTGCGTCACGCTCGACGACAGTCGCCGCGACCGGGTAGCCGACCGATGTCACCGTGACCTCCTCAATGCTGGTGTCCACAGCACCGCTCGGGTCGGTCGCCGTGAGCTTGACTGAGTATGTGCCTTCGGCAACGTAGGCATACACAACGGTCGGGCCGGTGGCCAATTCGCCGTCACCAAAGCTCCAGTCGTAGGTGAGCGCGTCTCCGTCAGCATCAGCCGAGGTAGAGCCGTCCAGTGTCGCCTCTAGTAAGTCGGTGCTGACGTCGAAGGCGGCCCAGGGGCGCGGTTGGGCTATGCCCCGGTGGGCACGCTGGTCAGTTCAGCATCCAACTCGAAACTAACGTCGCGAGTGCCTCTGTAGTTGAGGTGAGTCTCAGCGGTCACGACGTTCGTTCCATCAACCAAGAGAGAAACCGGAACATCGATCAAAACCGGATCGTTGTTCGCGGTGCTCAGACGACGCGCGGTCGGAGCGAACGTGGTGTGCGTGACGTCGCCCTCGCGCATGTTGTGTCGCCCCACCTCGGTGCCGTTCACGTAGACCACGACCCCGTCGTTGGCCACGGTGTCCAAGCTCAACGACACCACGCGGTCGGCATCGTCGACGACGAATTCGCGGACGAAGTACGCCGTCCGAGGTCGGTCGGAGGTCGGTCCGTCGATGTCGATGTCGGTGGCCACCCCGGAGAAGCCGAACCCCAGTGGTGCTGCTCCGCTCTGCCAACCGGATACGTCTGCACCGACGTCCTTCCAGTCGCTCTGAGGAGCCGCCGACTCGTAGCGCCAAGACCACGTGGCATCGCGCTCAACAACGGTGGTTGCCACAGGCTCGCCAGCATCTGAGATCGTCACGTCTTGGGAAACACTGCCCTGGGCCCCGTCATCATCAGTGACCGTCAACGTCACCGAATACGTACCCGCAGCCGCATAAGTGTGCTCAGCCGTCGAACCAGTCGCCGACTCGCCATCACCAAACTCCCACTCGTAGGAGTCGATCTGACCATCAGCATCACTGGACGCCGACGCATCAAACGACACCACCAACTCACTAGCCTCAACCAAGAACTTCGCCACCGGCTCCTCATTAGGAGTCACCGACACACTCATATCCTGGGAAACACTGCCCTGGGCCCCGTCATCATCAATGACCGTCAATCGCACCCGGTAGGTGCCAGGGGTCGCATAACGGTGGTTGACTTGTGCTTCTTCGCTGCTGTCACCGTCTCCGAAGTTCCAGATGTATCGGACAATTGAGCCGTCGTCGGTCGATGACGAGGCGTCGAAGTCCACGCTCAAACCATCAGCGACCGAAACGATAACGGGCACGGGTGCTGGGTTGCCGTCGCCAGTTTCGAACACCGCCGTCGTCGCCGAGACGTTGCCTGCACCGTCGATAGCTCTGACGAAGAACCTGTTCTCTCCTCCCCTGGGCACCGTGACGCTGCGTCCACCATTGGTGGTTGCGATGACGCGGTCGTCGCGCAGGACCTGGTAACCTGCGGCTCCGCCGCTGGCCGCCTCCCAGGCGAGCCTGACTGTGGATGAGGTTTGCGACGGTGCGCTCAGACCCGTGGGCGCCCCAGGGGCCGTGGTGTCGCGCGGAGCCCATCGAGCGAAGCCGCCGAGCCATCGACCGCCCGAGGTCGTCAGACCCGAGGTGATGTCGCCGCCCGCCCACACTGTGCCGTCGTCAGCGATCTCGATGGCCCAGATGCCGGAGCCCAGACGTGACCTGAACTCGGGCGTGAACTGCGGCAAGTAATCGCCGGTCGCGGCGTCCCATGCCCCAAACCAGCCGATGGCGTCCGCCTCGTTCCAACCGGTCCCCACGTTGGACCAGGTGTAGGCGTCCTGGTAAACCCAGTTGTTGCAGTGACAACCGGCGTAGAGCAGTCCGCCCTCACCATCCATGGCTTGGAAGTCACCGCCGCGCTTGGTGATGCTGCCGCCCAACTTCTCGTAGGTGCTAGTCGAGAAGTTGAACAAGGAGTGCTCAGAGCCGCCGACCCAAACGTTGCTACCGACCTGATCGATCGTGCGCTGATAATCCTTGTTGGTACTGCTCCAACTCGGGTTCCATGGGGTGGGATCCACCGTCGCCGTGGCGTTCATGATGGCGGCCGCTCGGAATGCCTGGCTCTGGCCCGCGGTGCCGAAGAAGCCTGAGTAGTAGGTACGCTCCCCGTCCTCGCTCGTCGAGAGATCGAGCACGGTTCCGTTGAACTCCGGGTTCCATAAGTCGGGAGTCCCGTTGCCCACGCTTACCCTCCCTGCGTTACGAGCGTAGACCCGCCCAGAGCCGTCGACCTTGCTGAGATGAGTGAAGCTTCCACCGAGGTAGAGCCGGTCGCCCTGCAGATCGAGACTCTCGATCCGCACTACACCTGGGCTGAGGCCGTTCTCGATCCTGATTCCCCAACCTGTGGCCGTCGAGCCGGAAGCGGGGTTCAGAGTCACTAGGCCCTGAACTGCCTGCCCGTTGGCTTGGGTGAAGTCTCCACCAACAGCCAATGAACCGTTTGGCAAGGCCTTCATCGATCGGACCTGTTCGTTGAGCACCGGGGCAAACCCCGGAAGGTACTGGCCGCTGGATGAGTCGAAGGCTGCCACGAAAGACTGCTGCACGCGGTCGGTACCGGTCGCGTCCCGCTGCACGTACTTAAAGTTGCCCCCGACAAACATCACATTGCCGATCTGCTCGAGCGCCTGGACCTCGACGTTGCCCTCAGTGGACGTGCTGCCAGCAGTGCCGGTGACGCCCCAAGGGTTGACCCTTGCCGCGTTCTCGGCGGCGTCTACCAACTCGACCGCATCCGCCCCTGAGTCAGGAACCCGCTCGAAATTCAGGTCGGTACTCATCAACTCGGGTCGTAAGTAGACCTCGGTGTAGGGCAGTGCGCTTCCCTGTCCGTTGGTCCTGGACCACAGGTAGGTGTCAGCGCTGTCGCTTCCGACCACTGAGGACCCGTAGGCAAAGCCCCAACGGAAACCTTGGGCCGTTTGGATCCTGGCATCCACCCGGTTGGTGGACGAGTCAGATCCAAAGTTGTTGGTCTGGCCGCCGGAACCCGTTGTACCACCGATGTCGTAGGTGGCGACACGGTGCTCAGCGCCGAAGGTCCAAGCCCAGCGGCCCCGGTTGGCGTAATCGAACCGAACTTCCTGGAATGTGGAACCTGCTCCGTCCAGGGCACGACGTAGTCGCACTCCGTCATTTAGATTGTCGACCCGTCCGCCATCCAACAGCGCATCAATTGTCGTTGAGGGCAGTTGCACGGCCCGGGTCAGGGGCGGGGCTTCGGTAGCGAGCTCTCTCGACAAGCCTTTGCCGTCGTATGCCGTGTTCCATTTCTCGCGGCCACTACCGACCCTTACCCAGCCACCCCCGTCGGTGGTCATGTCACACCAGAATTCCTGAGGAGCCGTCAGCGCCGGAGTGAGCAACCAGTAGGACCCGTCGTCACTGTCCGGGTGCAACTGCTTAATTTCGTAGCAGGATGCTGCTGAAGCGTCCGGGGACAGACCGGTACGAGTGGCCGGATCGATCAGACCAGTGGGAGCACTTGGGAAAACCTCCATTGGCCTCGGCTCAGTAGCCGCGGACGGGCTCGCGCCGGATGTGACAACCAGGACTGTGCACACGGCAACTGCCAGCGCTCTGAACGACACCATCTAATGACTCCTTCACCCGTGGTTCCGCTCAGCAAGAACCGACCGTCTCCGTCAGACCGATGGAGAGGCCCTGCCACGAGACACACGGGGGCAGAGCAGTCGACCGCACCTAACGTTTCGTGCTGTCGAGCAGTGCGTCAACCCTTGGCCCATAGTGCCAGCGTGACCTTGAAGGTCACCTTACGGTTAGTCAAGCCAGAGTAAAGGAAGAGTAAAAAGAACGCAAGGTAAACCCATACATAGTTCAAATCACACGGGGGGTAAGTGGTTTCCAGAAGAAGTTTCACCTCGCGTGCGCCCACCGGAGACGTTATCCGGCCACATTCCCTTCAACCGGGGCTGACGACCGGCGGTGCTGACCGTTGCGGTCTACGCACCTTCATTCTCCCGCTCGCTCCACGGGCACCGCCTGGTCCGGGAACAATCGCACTAATAGTCACTATCGCCGCAGCCACTCGTCCATTGAGCCTTCGCGGCCGCCGAACCGGGACAAAGGCGCGGCGGCGCACACCGAAGTTTGGTGAAGATAAACAGCAGTGCTGCAATCCTGAATACCATTCAGGCACAGGCTAATAGCGGTCCCAGCGTAGGAGGATGGTCACAATGACATAAGCGTTAGGGATAGCGGAACCTTCGCCATCAAGGGGTGTGCAACTTCACGAATGGTTCGCTGATGAGCCCGTTGAACTGATCGGTCGCTGAACGGATGATCGGCCCATCTGCCGCCAACTTGCCCCCAATCGACAGGGGCGTCTGCGTCTTGGACCAGGCTAGTTTGCCCGTGGCACCATCGCGCCGAGCGCTTACGGTCCTCACCGGACTACCACTGCTGAACTCAGTCACGGTGATCTTGACTGCACTACCTATGCGCGAGCACCTCGCTTCGTACCATCTGTCGGACCGCACGGTGATGGGAGCACGCACCGTTACCGCTCCCCGGTCACCCTTGATCCTGCAGGCAGGTCGGTTGTTGTCCATTTCCAGTTTGTATTGTGCCGAGTCATTCCATAAGCCACGCTGGATCAGGTTGTCGCCGTTGTCTACCGAGGTCCCCGCTGATCGGGCGTCCTTGCGAAAGCCCGCGCCGAACTCAAAGTTGCGCCAGCGCGGCGCCAGTGGGTCCTCACTGGTGCTCGGCCGGACCCGTACAACAGCGCGTGGCACCGTGGAACTCCAGGTGAACGCCGGGAAATCCATCACCCGAGAGCCGTTACGCCATGGGCCTGCCTTCACCACCCCACCGCCGAGTCGAGCCACGTCGACCGTGATCTTGGCACTCCCGACCTGGTTAATCGTCGTCACCGTTGCCGCGTAGCCCATGCTTCCCGGCAACCTCACGTCAACGTCGGCGTGATCGGCGGCGTTCGCTGTGCCTGCCAGGAGCGAGAAAACAGCAGCGATAGTGACACAGACGAGTATTCGGGAGGACAGCAGCATTCGGGGTCACCTTCGGGGGACGTCGGGAGAAGTTTCGCCGGAAAGCCACCGTATACATCAATTCTTGTCTAGCGCAACGCAGTCAACTTCTATCAACCGGTGGACGACAACGCGCAAGGACGTAGTAAGTCCAGATCCCAGTCTTATAGTCGAACCGGGCTACTCGGTCCCCCAGGACCCCGGCACGGTCGCATTTCAGCAGGCCAGGGAGGGTAGGGGTGGGTGTCGCGTGATGTCGGGTGCCGGCGGCGGTAATGGTCCACCCAGCCTAGATCCGCCGAAGCTTTAGGGTGATGGCCGGTTTGCGACATACGAATGCCCCTGTGACCTAGGGTTATGGGACTTCAGACTCTTACATCTCACCAGATGCAGGAGCACTCGATAGGGCGAGTCTGCCATAACCCTTCTGCCGGTTTTGATGACCCGAGCCTGATCGCCTACGCGGGGCTGGGTGCCGGGATGGTCCTGGCTGGGCAGGCCGCGCTACCCGGCCTGCTTCGTTGAGCACGTCAGCGTGCCTGCTTCGGCCGGAGCGAACGCTGAGTTGAAGGTGGAGACCTTGGCGGCGGGCATGGTGGCCGGCGCGGAAAGCATCCAGGACATGGACCTGCGCGGGTATCAGTTCGGGCACCTCCGGCAGTTGGACGCGGTCGTCTCCCTGTTGCTGGTGAACCTGGCCGAGCAGACACCCTTATTGGGTGGGGCTGATCAGGCCCCTTGTGTGGATGTCGATGACACGATGTAGCGACGTTAAAGGTCCACCCAGTGAACACATCCGTTACGGTCGACGTCCACGCGTGCACACCAGCCAGGTGTATGTCCGCAGTGCGCGACCAGATCGATCTCGAATAACCCCGGCGCCGCTTCCATCTCATCCATCGTTTGACGCACCTGGATACTCGACCACAACGTCGCCCCGGGCCTGGCCGCCGACTTCGCGGCCGGATACCGCGCCGCTTTCGTCGGGGCCAACTCCCCGAACGCCTCTAAGGGCCAACGACTCGGCCATAAACACGGCCAGGTACTTCCCACACAGCTCGCCCAGCAAGGTCCACACCTCGATCCGCACCTTCAGCGTGTCGTACCCCTACGTCCGCTGCCGAAGCTTGCGCCTCACCGCTCCCACCGGGCCCCGCCGGCGAGCCGCAGCACCCGAACCAGTCATCAGGTTATCGCGAGCATTTCTCAAATGAGGCCCGCACCCCACTTCGCGAGCACATGAGGTGAGTCTCGTCGGCCGATAGACACACAGCGATACCGGGACGTAAACTCTGGAGTTCACGACGCTCGGTGACGTGAGGTAACGCGCCGGTGCAGGTACTTTCGACAGAGGAACAAACTTCAAGCGAAACTGGGCTCAACATGGTCCTTCTACAGCGCATGCGGATTAGAACACTGACGGTGATTCTCGTGTCTGTGCT
>JBBQNO010000036.1:0-20805 GCA_038330045.1 Actinomycetales bacterium
ACCCCGACTTGTGGGCTGAGTCACCTCAGCGGCGAAGGCTTCACGAGTGTCGCCTGCTTCACCGAATTTGGCAGCGCTCCCACCTACGAGTCGACCGAGGCCCCCGACCCCGGCACCGACTGGTTGATCATCGTGCTTGCCTCTGATGATGAAGGCGGCATCTTCGACATCATCGGCAAGCTGCAGGTGGGCCAGGTCTTCTCCCTTGAGGACGAAAACGGATCCCAGGCGACGCTGTCGGCCGCGGTCTTGCCAGGCGGATCTCGACATGAGTGGCGTGGGCGATGAAGAGTTCCTCGACGACCTCAATGGCGAGGGCAACGCCTTCACCGAAGGTGCCGTGCCCTCAGCCGGCCCCAGGGTCGAGACTGACGTCTCTGTCACGGACGGTAATAGCGGCCTAGGCGCAATCGTCGAACTCGAGGCCGCCGGCTTCTCACTCATCACCGTAGGCAGCCACCCACTCGCGCCGTAGTGTCGACTACGCACCGCAAAGGCTCAAACCCTCGATGAGGATTCGAGCCTTTGCGGTTTGTGTAAGAACACGATGTCGGGGTGACAGGATTTGAACCTGCGACCTCGTCGTCCCGAACGACGCGCGCTACCAAACTGCGCCACACCCCGGTGGCTCACACCCACCAGGGGATGCGCAGCGTCGATCACGATATCCCACGGCGACCTTGCCACCGAATCGAGCAGATGGGGCGTTAGAGGGTGGGGCGAGGGGTGAGGGTCAGCAGAGTGGCTTCAGGACGACAGGCCAGCCGGAACGGCGAATACGGGGAGGCCCCAAGCCCAGCTGAGACATGCAGGTATGCCGCTTCGTCCGGTGTCGGCGCGTGTGCCCCAGCCTGACCAGCCCCAGGCCACCAGCGCGACATACCTTTGACGCGTGCAGTGTCCAGGTCGCAGTTGGTCACCAACGCGCCGTAGCCCGGCACGCACACCTGACCTCCGTGGGTGTGCCCGGCGATGAGCAGACGGGCACCGTCGGCAGCCATCGGGTCCAGCACGCGCTGGTAGGGCGCATGGGTGATGCCGATCGTGACGTCGGCGTCGGCCGCAGCCGGGCCTGCCACCACGTCGTAACGGTCGTAGCCAATATGAGGGTCGTTGACTCCGACAATCTCCAGGTCACTTCCGGCAACAGACAGTCGGCGGCGGTGATGCATGAAGTTGTGCCACCCCGCGTCCTCGAAGCCGTCGATGAGGTCCTGAGTGGGTAAGCGCTTCGTCGTCAGGGCCGCTCCTCGGCGGTGGCTGTCGTTGAGATACCCGAGGGGATTTTTCAGTGCGGGGGGGAAGTAGTCGTTGGAGCCGAGCACGAAGCCACCAGGGCGCGAGAGCAGGGGGCCGTAGGCATCGAGAACGTCGGGCACACCATCCATGTGGGCGAGGTTGTCTCCGGTACTCACGACCAAGTCGGGCTCTAAGACCTCGAGCCCACGCAGCCAGTCGGCGCGGTAGGTCTGGCGTGGATGGAGATGAAGGTCGGTGATGTGCAGAATGCGCACCGGTATCGCGCCGGGGGGCAAAACCGGCACGTCGAAGTGTCGCAGCGCGAAGGCTCGAGGTTCGACCAGCGTGCTCCACGCGAGCAGCCCCGCGCCTACGCCGATGGTGCCGGCGGCCAGTGTGGTGACGGCGGGGGCGGCAGGCATGAGGCGAGCATGCCAGACCAATGGGGGCCGTCCGTCAATGCGGAGGTGTCAGACTGCCCGGATGAGTGAACCCGCTATGGGCCTCGAAGCAACGTTGCGCCCCCACCTCACGGATTCGATCCGGGCGAGGGACGCCGTGCGATCAAGGCGACCTGGGTCTGCCGATCAGCCGTCGTCAGCCTTTGTGGTGTCGTCGGTCTGTGGGTCTGCTTTGTCTTCGTCAGATTGAGCGGAGGCGCCGGTTCGATCGGCGGGTGCCTCGATGACGGTCGGGGGATCGACTCCGTTGGAGACGTATACCTTTACGGTGGTGCCCGTGTCCACCGACCGGTCCGCACTCGGCGCGGTGTAAAGAACGGTGCCACTGGGCTGGTAGGACTTGATGGGGGTGCGCACGGTCGCGAGTCCCACCTCTTTCAGGGCCTCGGTGGTGCCCGACATGGACAACCCCTGGACGTCAGGCACGAGCACCTTTTTGCCGTGCAGCATTTCCTGGGACGGCTTCTCGAACTGCTCGACTTTGGTGTCCTCGAGAGCCAACGTCATGATTTGCTTCCACATGGGCGCGCCTAATTTAGAGCCGTACAACTGGCCATCGATGTACTTGCCGCCCAAGGTAATGTCGGCCAAGCCGCCTTCGTATCGCTTACTCCCTGTGGGATCGCCGATCCACACCGCAGTCGAAAGTTGCGGGGTGAAGCCCGCGAACCACGTGTGCACTGACTCGTCGGCGGTACCTGTCTTACCTCCCGCTGGTTGACCACTGTCTAGCGCCGCCCTGCGACCGGATCCTTCGTCCTCGACTACGCCTTCCATCAACTCGGCGACACCGGCAGCGACGTCCGGATCTATGACTTGTTTGCACTCGGTCACCTTGAGCGGAATCTCCTTGCCGTTGGGGCCGATAATTTTGCTTACGGGCACCGGCGGGCAGTACATCCCACCAGAAGCGATGGTGGCATAGGCGCTCGCCACAGTTAGCGGGCTTGCGTCATCTGAACCGAGGATGATGTTCGGGGCGAAGCCGTCGTCAGCGTAGGGATCCCCATCTCCGCTGTTCAGGCCCATGAGTCCCATTGTGTCTCGGACCTTGCAGGTGCCGACTTGGGATGCCAAGGTCGCGAACGCTGTGTTCACCGACGATGCGGTGGCTTTCCGCAAGGTGATCGTCGGGGTGAAATGCGCGTCCTCTGCGTTGCGAACGGGATAGTAGGCCTCGCCAATGGTGCAGTCTGCATCAAAGTCGTCTTTGAAAAAGATGCCAGCGGGATGGACGTTACCCTGAGGCGATTTTGGGTTGTTTGGATTGTTAATCCAAACACCGCGTGAGTCCA
This sequence comes from Actinomycetales bacterium, assembly GCA_038330045.1. Lineage (GTDB taxonomy): Bacteria > Actinomycetota > Actinomycetes > Actinomycetales > Dermatophilaceae > Ornithinicoccus. Next base: position 2,996 of record JBBQNO010000036.1, read on the forward strand.
CTTTTCCTGGCTTCCGGACGGAGAGCGTTGTATTCATCGGGACCCCATCCGCAAGCGCAGTAGCCAAAGTGAAGGCTTTCGCAATGGAACCGATCTGAAAACCGTTCCCGCCACCGTACCGCTTGTTGACGCTCCAGTTGTTGGCAGTTTCGCTGATTCCGTCTTTGGAGGCGGCCAACGAGTAGTCAGACGATTGGCCAAACGCTACGACCTTCCCGGTGCCAGGCTCAACTATCGCCGCCGCGGATGCAAGACCATACTTATTTCCGGGGGGAACAGACTCGGAGGTGACCTTGTGGATCTCTTTCGCGAGGCCACGGTCGAGAGTCGTCTCGATTGTGAGGCCACCAGTAGTGAGGGCCGCCTCGCGTTCGGCTCGTGTCTTGCCCAGCGTCTCGTTTTGGAGCAGCCACTCCTCGACGTACGAACAGAAGTACTCATACCTGCTGTTGAGGCAAGTGCGCTGGCTGTCGGTGACGTCGAGACCGAGCTTGGACCTTTTCGCCTTGCGCCACTCCTTCTCGGTGATCATGTCCTGCGCGTACATTTTGTCGAGCACCACATTGCGTCGAGCTTTGGATGACTTGGGGTTATTTACGGGGTCGGTGACCGAGGGAGCACGGACCACCCCGGCCAGCGTGGCCGCCTGCGGGAGCGTGAGGTCTTTCGCCTTCACCCCGTAGTAGTGCCGCGCGGCGGCTTCGACGCCGTAGGACCGGTCGCCGTAATAGGCAAGGTTGAGGTAGCCCTCGAGGATCTCATCCTTGCTCAGACGCTCCTCCAGCGTGACCGCATACTTCAACTCACGCAGTTTCCGGACGTACCCCTCGGTGCCGCTCCGGGCAAACAGCGCCTTTTGGGCCTCGACATCGCCCTCACGCTGCGCCTGCTCGGCGAGCGTCAACTTCACGTACTGCTGCGTCAAGGTTGACCCGCCCTGGGTGCTCTCGGTAGTGGCGTTAGAGACCAGCGCGCGAGCCAAGCCTTTCGGATCGACCCCGCCGTGCTCGTAGTAGCGCTCGTCTTCGATGGCGATCTGTGCCTGTTGCATCACCGGCGCAATGTCATCGAGCCCCACGATGATGCGGTTTTCCAAAGAGGGCGTGGAGATCAACTTCCCATCGGCTGTCTCTATGCGTGACTGCTGAGCCAGCGGGTTTGAGTTGAGCTCGCCAGGCAGTTCTTCGAAAAGGCTCACGCCCTCACGCGCGGCGCTCCCCGCGGATCCGACGACGGGCAGCAACAAGCCGGCCCCGATGAGACCCATGAGGACCGAGATTGCCACGAAGGCACCGAGTAGGGAGGTGACTTTCGCCAAGTAAGTGGCTAGACGCATAGAACAACGGTACGCGGCGAACCTTAAAGGGAGGTGGACTTACTCGTTGCGGCGGCGGTCCAGGCCGTGTGTGTCGTTACGCTGGTCACATGACCTCATGGGAATACGCCACCGTGCCATTAATCGTCCACGCCACAAAGCAGATCCTCGACCAATGGGGTCAAGACGGGTGGGAGCTCGTGCAGGTTGTGCCAGGCCCCGACGGGGGCTCCAACCTCGTGGCCTACCTCAAGCGCGAGAAGTAGGGCGGTGAGCACCTCGGCGGTCGAGCAACGCCTCGCTGAACTGGGCTTCACCGTGCCCGATGTGGCCGTGCCAGTGGCCGCATACGTGCCCGCGCTGCGGCAAGGCGAATTGATCTTCACCTCCGGCCAGTTGCCGTTTGTTGATGGCGTGCTTGCCGCTTCCGGCAAAGTTGGGGATGGCCCCAATCACGTCAGCGCCGAGAAGGCGAAAGAGTGCGCGCGACTGTGTGCCCTCAACGCGATCGCTGCTGTGAAATCCGTGATCGGAGATCTCGACGATGTGACCCAGGTGGTCAAGGTCGTCGGATTCGTCGCCAGCGACCCGTCGTTCACCGGACAGTCCGCAGTGATCAACGGGGCTAGCGAATTGCTTGGCGCAGCTTTCGGCGACGCGGGCATCCACGCCCGATCGGCAGTCGGCGTGAGCGCGCTGCCGATGGACACCCCCGTCGAGGTCGAGATCGTCGTATCAGTCCGTTGACGCCCACAGCCTGCTAAGACGTATGCAGTCACCACGCTCTGCGCATGACCCGCCGTGGCTCAGCGGCCGGGTCAGCCAGCGGGCGTGGTGTCAGTTGTGCCCCAACCCTTCGCCGATGACCCTGGACGGTACTAACACCTGGGTGCTAACCGAGCCGGGCGCTTGCCGCTCGATCGTGGTCGACCCCGGCCCACTCGACGAGGCGCATTTGCAGGCGGTGCTCCGCCATGTCGAGAGCATCGGGTCGCAGGTGGCACTGACGCTCCTGACGCATCACCACGCGGATCACGCCGAATCGGCCACGCGTTTCGCCGAGCTCAGCGATGCCCCCGTGCGGGCAATGGGTGCTGGCCACGATGACCTCGCCGACGGGGATCGCGTCAGTGTGGGCGGTCTCGACGTGCTGGTGGTCAGCACGCCGGGGCACACTGCAGATTCGACGAGTTTTCTCCTGGCTCAAGAGCAACGTCTGCTGACCGGTGACACGATCCTCGGCCGAGGTAGCACGGTGGTGGCTTACCCGGATGGCGAGCTCACGGCATACCTCGAGTCGTTGGAGCGGTTGGCGCACATGACTGGATCGGGCACCGTCACCTCGCTTGCGCCGGGGCACGGGCCAGCCGTTAGCGATGCGGCAGCGATGGTGGCGACCTACCAGCAGCACCGCGCACGACGGCTCGACGAGGTCCGACACGTGTTGGCGACATTGAGAGACCACGAAGGTGACACGGCCGACGCGGTGGTGGAGCGGGTGTATGCCGACGTGCGGCGAGACGTGTGGCCAGCCGCACGACTGAGCGTGCTTGCCCAGTTGGAGTATCTAAGGCCGAGCGCTAGCGGGCACGACGACTGAGGCGATCTAGGTCGACCAGCGTCACCGATTTGGCACCAAGAGTCAGCCAACCTCGGGCAGCGAAATCCGCCAATGCCTTGTTCACGGTCTCGCGGGAGGCCCCCACGAGTTGCGCCAACTCTTCCTGAGTCAGGTCGTGGGCGACGCGCACGCCACTGCTGGAGGGCTGCCCGAACCTCCCTGACAAGTCCAGTAGGGCCTTCGCCACGCGGCCTGGCACGTCGGTAAAGACCAGGTCCGAGAGTCCTTCGTTGGTCCGGCGCAACCTGCGAGCCAAGCCGGCGAGCATCTGCATGGCCACTTGCGGATGATCGGCGATGAAGGTCCGCAAATCCTTGTTCTGGAGCGCGATGAGGTCGGTGGCGTTGACGGCGGTGGCGCTGGTCAGCCGGGGGCCAGGGTCGAAAAGGCTCAACTCCCCGAACATTTCGCCAGTGCCCAAAACGGATAGCAAACTCTCGCGCCCATCGGCACTCGTGCGACCAAGCTTTACCTTGCCGGCTGTGATGACGTAGAGGGAATCTCCGCGATCCCCTTCGTGGAAAATCTGCTTCCCCTTGCCCACATGCTGGGCCGACATGGATTCGATGAGCCGCTGCGCCGCCTCTTGATCGAGGGCGGCGAAGAGTGGGGCTCGCATCAACACCTGTTCGTCCACATCGATCATCTTGCCATCTTTGCGACCGAAGCGGCAGGGGTAACGCGCGGCGACGTAGGCTTCCGACGTGGTTTCTCCCCAACGTAGCGACGAAGAATCGCCTCTTGCGCTGACCCGAAGAGCGCGCAAAATGTACCGAGCATTGGGAATTCGCTATCCCGACGCCCACTGCGAGCTCGACTTCACTACCCCCTTCGAGTTGCTCGTGGCCACGGTGTTGTCGGCGCAAACCACCGATGTGCGGGTCAACTCGATCACCCCCACGCTGTTTGCGCAGTTCCCCGATGCCACTCTTTTAGCCGCTGCCGAACGCGAGGTGGTGGAGGCGATCGTGAAACCGACGGGCTTCTTCCGGGCCAAGACCAACTCGATTCTCAAGCTCGCCGCCACCCTCGTCGAACGCTTCGAGGGCGAGGTGCCCGGCACGCTAGCCGACCTCGTCACGCTGCCGGGGGTCGGTCGCAAGACCGCCAACGTGGTTTTGGGCAATGCCTTTGGCGTGCCGGGGATCACCGTCGACACCCACTTCGGCCGTGTGGTGCGCCGTTTCGGCTGGACCACACTGGAAGACCCGGTCAAGGTCGAGCACGCCATCGGTGACCTGATCCCCAAAAAGGAGTGGACGCAACTCTCGCACGTCCTGATCTTTCACGGACGACGGATCTGCCACGCACGCAAGCCAGCCTGCGGGATCTGCCCGGTGGCTGCCATGTGTCCGTCGTACGGGGTGGGGGAGATCGACCCGACTGCTGCCGCTGCGTTGGTGAAAACCGGCCCGCCGCGGTGACGTCCTGGTCAGCAACCGATGCCGGGGCCAGTGATGGCCCCGCGGGTCAGGGCCCGCCGTCGTGGCTGACTGAGTTGGCTCCGCGTGTCGCATCGATGAGCGCGGAGACATTCAGCCCGTTCTTACCTCCGGCCGGGGGTGGACGACGGTCGTCAGCGGTGCTCATCCTTTGTGGACCGAGCCCGGTCGGCCCCGAGGTGATCCTTACGGTGAGAGCGCGGACATTGCGCTCCCACCCGGGCCAGGTGTCGTTCCCCGGTGGTGGCATGGAGGCTGGTGATGCCAATGCCACGGCAACCGCGCTACGCGAGGCAGCGGAGGAAATCGGGCTAGACCCGGCTCAGGTTGACGTCTTGGTGGAGTTGCCCACGCTGCATATCCCGGTCAGTGGGTATGACGTCACGCCGGTCTTGGCGTGGTGGGCGCGGCCTGGGAGCATCGAGGTAACGCAGCCAGCCGAGGTCGAACATGTCTTGCGCGCTCCGGTGGAGCAACTCCTCGATCCCGAGCGGAGATTCCGGGTGCGTCACCCCAGCGGATACACGGGCCCGGCGTTTGAGGTCGAATCCATCGTGATCTGGGGGTTTACGGCAGGCTTATTGGACCGAGTCCTTGATCTGGCGGGGTTAACCCGAGAGTGGGACCGCAGCCGGATTCGCGCTGTGAACTGAGGACTACTTGCTGGGCTTAACGATGGCCACCGTCTTTTGCGCGTTGTCGATCGCCTTCTCAGGCTTGCCCTTGACCTTGCCGATCTGCCCCTTGCCGACGATGGCCAGGATTCCAGCGATGAGGAACAGGACGCCAGCGACAATCAGCAATCCCGCCCAGACGGGCAGCCAGATGGCGATGACCCAGGCCAACCCAAGCAACAGGACGCCGAAGCCGTAGGCACCGAGCACGCCAGCGCCCGCAAACAGCCCCGCGCCCTTGCCTGCATGGACGACGTCGTTCTTAATCTCGACCTTGGCGAGTTCTACTTCGCTGCGGACGATGGCCGACACGTCAGCGGAGGCATCGGCGACGAGCTGACCGATGGTGCGCTCATCGTTTGTCGAGGGGGTCTGCGTAGTAGACATGGCCAGAACTGTATCCCGTCTCAAGGGCGTACGCATGAGGGGTTGGGGCGGACGCCCAAAAAAGTATTGGTGCCCGCCCGGCACCCCCTGTAGTGCCGGGCGGGCACCTATCGACTACCCGGTCCCGTGACAGCCAGGGGCGCTTAGCAGTGCGTAGCGCCGCGTCGATAAGCCAATCATGCCTGAGACTACGTGTGTATTGACCCTATGGACGGTCAAGGTTTGGCAAAATCTTTCACTCACTTGAGAGGCCTTCCTTGATTTTGTCCATAACGGTCGAATCTGCAAGCGTCGTAACGTCTCCGACGTCGCGGTCTTCGGCCACATCCTTGAGTAGACGGCGCATGATTTTGCCAGATCTGGTCTTCGGTAGCTCGGCCACGATCATGACCTGGCGGGGTCGTGCGATGGCACCGATTTCATTCGCGACGTGAGCGCGCAGTTCCTTCACAATCTCAGCGTGATCGTCGTCCTTTTCGGTGCTGGCGTTGGCGGCCTCAGAGCGCAGGATCACAAACGCGCAGACCGCTTGGCCGGTCATGTCGTCGGCTGCTCCCACGACCGCGGCTTCAGCGACGGAGGGGTGAGAGACCAGGGCGGATTCGATCTCTGTGGTGGACAGGCGGTGGCCGCTGATGTTCATCACGTCGTCGACCCGGCCCAGCACCCAAATATTTCCCTCTTGGTCTTTCTTTGCCCCATCCCCGGCGAAGTAGGTGCCGGAGAAACGAGACCAGTACGTGTCTGCATACCGCTGCTCGTCGTCCCAGATCCCGCGCAGCATCGAGGGCCACGGCTCGGTGATGACCAAATAGCCACCCGATCCGTTCGGCACTGACTCGCCGTCGTCGTTGACGACGTCGACGCTGATCCCGGGTATGGCGAGTTGCGCGGACCCCGGGCGGGTCGCCGTCACGCCAGGCAACGGGCTGATCATGATGGCCCCGGTCTCGGTCTGCCACCAGGTGTCAACGATCGGGCAGCGGTCGCCGCCGATGACCCGGCGGTACCACATCCACGCCTCGGGGTTGATGGGTTCGCCGACTGACCCGAGTAACTTCAGCGAAGACAGGTCAAACTTCGCGGGGATCTGCTCGCCCCATTTCATGCACGCGCGGATGGCCGTGGGGGCGGTGTAGAAGATGGTGACGCCGAGATCCTGGACGATCTCCCACCAGCGACCTTGGTGCGGGGTGTCGGGGGTGCCCTCGTACATCACCTGGGTTGCGCCGAGGGACATCGGCCCGTAGACGATGTAGGAGTGCCCGGTGACCCAGCCGACGTCGGCGGTGCACCAATACACGTCTTTCTCTGGGTGGATGTCGTGCACGTACTTGCTGGTGAACGCGGCTTGAGTGAGGTATCCGCCGGTGGTATGAAAAATGCCCTTGGGCTTACCGGTGGTGCCTGAGGTGTAAAGGATGAAGAGGGGGTGTTCGGAATCGAATGCCTCTGGCTCGTGGGTTGCCGATGCCGACTCGAGAGCGTCGTGCCACCACACGTCGCGGCCTTCGTGCCAGTCGACGTCTCCCTTGGTGCGTTGCACCACGAGGACCGACGTCACGGTGCTCTCTCCGCCTTCAGGGTCTACGGCGGCATCGACGGCCGGTTTCAGGGCCGACGCTTTGCCTTTGCGGTAGCCGCCGTCGGCGGTGATGACGACCTTGGCCTGCGCGTCGGCGATCCGAGTGCGGAGCGCAGAAGCTGAGAAGCCGCCGAAGATCACCGAGTGAGGGGCACCAATACGGGCACAGGCCAGCATGGCTACCGCTGCCTCGGGGACCATCGGGAGGTAGATCGCCACCCGATCGCCGGTTTGTACTCCTAGGTCGATGAGCGCGTTGGCCGCGCGCTGCACTTGCTCGTGCAGGTCTGCATACGTCAGATCTTGGGTGTCGCCTTCCTCGCCGACGAAGTGAATGGCGACGCGGTCACCGTTGCCCGCGTGCACGTGACGATCCACGCAGTTGAGCGAGACGTTGAGTTTGCCACCGTCGAACCACCGCGCGACGGGAGCGTTCGACCAGTCCAGCGTGTGCGTGAAGGGTGTATCCCAGGTCAGGAGATCGTTGGCCTGATCAGCCCAGAAGCCCTCTCGATCACTGGCCGCTGCCTCGAATAACGCCGCCGTGCCGTTGGCCTGAGCCACGAACTCGTCACTGGGCGGGAAAAGCCGTTCCTCGTGCGAGAGATTGGACAGCGTTGCTTCGGTCACAGTGCCTCCTGAGCAGAATTAATGGACCTTCCCACCCAACAGCGTGCACGCGCATAGTTCAAGAGGGGAGACTGACCTGGTGAGCGCTGCTGCCATCCCTACCCGATTGACGGACCTGTTGCGTCTGCCTGGAGTGCAGGATGCTGCCGCACAGGCGCGCAAGGCGTGCGAGGAACTGCGTTGGCACCCCGCGCTGCGCCGCCGAATCCCGGAGGCGGCGGCAGAATCGCGGGTGCGTGGTGCCGTGGCGAGTGCCCAGTTGGAGGGGGCCGAGGTCGCTGGGAGCGGGTTGAGCCTGCCGCTAGTGCGTGACGTGATGCGCGGAGCGCAGAAGCCCCCCGAGACGCTGGACCCGATGTGGCGCACGATGATGGCCGCTATTCAGGCCACGGCGGCGGGTGAGCACATCACCCAGCGGTCCTTGGCCTCTCCGATGCAGGTGTTGGCTGGGCTGCACGTGGCAGCGGCCGCGCCGCTGCTACCGGCGGGACAAATCGGTCGTCCGCGCCTGCCCGACGAAGCGTGTGCCGAATGGGTTGAACTGGCTCCGGCACCCATCGGAGAGGCGATGCGCGAACGGTTGTCCGGGATCGCCGATTTGATGAGGTCGGTGCGCGATGGGGCCGGGCCAGCAGTGTTGCTGGCCGCGCTAATTCACGCGGAGATCGTCGCCACCAGGCCTTTTGTGGCTGGGAACGCGCTGGTGGCTCGATCGCTGGAGCGTGTGGTGTTGCAGCACGCAGGTTTGGACCCGACCGGTATTGCGGTGGTCGAATCGGGTCATGCGGTCGGGACGGGGGTGTCCTATCGTGGTGCCCTGACGGCATATGTCGAGGGTGGGCAGTGCGGGGTCGGCTTGTGGCTCGTGCATTGTGCTGAGGCGGTGACGCACGGCGCGGTCGTAGGTCATCAGATCTCGGACGCCGTGATGGCGGGCCGGTTGAGTTGAGGGTTTTGCCCCTGCCTTCCGGGGATGGTCCTACCTAAGTTTTCTTTGTCAACGCTAGATGATGTCGATACTTGCACCTGGAGGTTATTGAAGGCACAATTTGTTTTAGCGCTCCCCCTCGGGGTTGAGCGCGGGCGTTCCAGCCCACCCCCCAAGGTCTGGAGCGTCGACGGCCCCCGCTACCCCCCCCAGCGGGGGCCGTCCCCTATTTCGGGGTTCGTCACTTATCCACACCAGCTACGTGTTCTACCGATCATCCACAGATGGCGAAGATGGCGGCCCGTGCCGCAGGCCTCCGGTTCATGGTTAGGGCATGAATCTTTGGCAGGCCAAGCGTCCCAAGCAGCCGAGCACCATGACTTCGCCTCGGCGCGTCATCGGTGTTGTCGGAGCAACGGGCGGGTTAGGGGCCAGTTCTTTGGCCGCGGCACTGGCTGTTCGCGCCTCCCGTAACGGTCTCGCGTCATTGCTTATCGATGCCCGCCCGCACGGTGGCGGCTTGGACGTCTGTCTGGGTTTAGATTCGGAGCCAGGGCTCCGCTGGCCCGACCTCACATCGGTGCGTGGGGAGATTGACGCGCGTGCGGTGCTGGAGGATGTGCCGTCAGTGGGGAAGTGTCGCGTGCTTTCGTGGGATCGGGTGCCCTCTCGCGCACTCGCCGATCACGGACTAGCCATTGCGTCGGCGCTGACCAAGGCCGCAAATCTGAGCGTGATCGACCTTCCCGGTGTTGAGAGTGACGGCGTGGCCACGTGGTGGGGGTTGTGCGACGACATCGTCTTGGTATGCGGTTGCGGGGTGCGTCAGGTGGCCGCTGCTGCAGTGGTTCTCGAACGGCTCGAAATGGTGTCCGGACGCGAGCAGACACATCCCCTCCGCTCGTCGCCGCAGGTGCTAGGCAAGCCACGGCTGCGCGGAGTGCTGCGTGAGAGCGCCGGAAAAATTGACCGAGACCGGGTCGCGGCAATCTTGGGCCTGCCTATTCTCGGAGCGATGCCACGAGATGCGGGCGTGGAGGCCGCGCTGACCCGGGGTGAGCCGGTCGGGGAGAGGTCGGGTCCCATCGCGAAACTGAGCGAGGAGTTGCTCGGCGACATCCTTGGGTGGGCCAGGGCGGCATGAGTCTCAGCGACTCCCTCATTCAGCGTGAGATCGAGCGTGGTCACGTGCCCACTGCCGACGCTGTGGCCCGCATCTCACAGGCTCAACGGGTCCGCCTGGGGTCGGAGGGGACGGCCGACGCGGAGCGAGCCCTTGGGAGTGCGGTGCTGGGTCTGGGGCCGTTGCAGGTGGTGGCCTCTGACGAGCGAGTGACCGACATCTTGGTGAATGGCTCTGCTGGTGTATGGATGGACCGGGGCGATGGTTTGGAGCGCGCCGACGTGGTGTTTGCTGACGAAGCGGCGCTGCGTCGTCTTGCTGTGCGTCTCGCAGCCCTGGCCGGTCGACGCTTGGACGATGCTGCGCCATACGTCGACGGTTTGCTTCCGGGTGGGGTGCGCCTGCACGCTTTGCTCCCCCCGCTGGTCGATGGGGCCGCGCACATCAGTCTCCGGATCCCGCGTCGCGTGCCGCCGCCCCTGTCGACACTGCGCGCGTGGGGCATGTTCGACGCCGCGAGCCAGTCGCTGCTGGAGGAGATCGTCCGCAGCAAACTAGCCTTCGTTGTGGGCGGCGGCACCGGCAGCGGGAAGACCACCCTGCTTGCCGCTTTGCTGGCCCACGTGCAGGGCAGCGAGCGCATCGTTGTCGTTGAGGACGTCCGTGAGTTGGCGGTCAGTCACCCGCACGTCATTCACCTGCAGGGTCGGGCGGCGAACGTGGAGGGCAAAGGCGAGATTGCGTTGACGACGTTGCTGCGGCAGTCGTTGAGGATGCGCCCAGATCGCGTCGTGTTGGGGGAGGCCCGTGGCCCGGAAGTCCGCGAGCTGATGACGGCGATGAACACCGGCCATGAGGGCGGGTGCGGCACGATCCACGCCAACTCGGCCGCCGATGTGGTGTCGCGCTTCGAAGCGCTCGGGGCGTTGGCGGGTTTGAGCCCTGGCGCTGTGCACACGCAGTTGGCCTCCGCTGTCCAGGTCGTGCTGCATCTTGATCGCCGGGACACGGCCAGGCGTCTCGAAGAAGTGGCCATCGTGAAGAACGTCCATGGCCGGGTTGTCGTGACCAGCGCTGTGCGCAGAGTCGGTGATCGGTATGTCGACGGGCCGGCTCGGGAAGACCTGGCGGACCTCATCAGGGCTCGGGAGCAGCGGTGACCGTCGGCCCTGGAGCGACCGAGATCTATGCGGCGCTGCTCTGCTTGTCGGCCATTGCGATGTGGCCTACGCGCGGGAGCATGAGAGCAGATGCCGCCGCAACTGTCTTGGCTCAGGCGGCTACCGCACGCTCGCGGAGCCCGAGAGCGTGGCTGCGTCGTGTGCGCTCCCGTTCCTCGTCCGGAGTCGATGTGTTGCCGCTCTTGGACGGGATTCGCGCCAGCCTGGCAGCGGGCCTCACCCCCGAAGAATCGCTGAAAATGGCGGCACACGGTGCCGAACCCTCGCTCGCGTCCTCCTTGGCTCCCGTCGTCGAGGCGGCCCAGGAGGGAAGGCCCCTAGGTGGGGCTTGGCAACGGGTGGCCCGCAGCGAAGACCAGCGCGACCTCGCCTCGCTGTCGCGCGCCTGGCTGATCAGCGAACGGTTGGGCTGCCCGCTGGCCGATGCGGTAGCCACGACGGCGAGCACATCTCGGGCGCGCACGGTCTTGGCCCAGCGGATGGATTCGGCCACCGCAGGCGCTCGCGCGACCTGTGCGCTGCTCAGCGCTTTGCCCCTGGGGGGAGTGGGCATCGCCCTGATGTTGGGCATCGATCCGGTGACTCTCTACGGGTCGCCCATCGCGCTGGCCTCGGCATTGGTGGGGGTGTGCTTGCTGCTCGCCGGCCGATGGTTGGTGAAGCGCATGATCAACGGCGTCGCAAAAGCAGTGCGATGAGCCAGTGGGGAACGGTCCTCGCTGCTGTCTTGGTTGCCTGCGCCGTGCTGATGTGGCCGGGCGGCACTGCCCCATGGCACCTTCGACGCTCGACGTCGAAACGCTCCCAAGACCCCTTCGGCGGCGACGAGCCCGATCTGCCGGAGGTTCTCGACCATGTTGCATTGGCCCTGCGCGGAGGTGCCGGGTTGCAACCGGCCCTTCGAGAGGTCGCTGCCGCAACGCCTGGGGACGCCGGGGTGGAATTGGCTACGGTGGCCGCAGCACTGGCGTGGGGTTTGGGCGATGAAGTCGCCTGGGCCAAGGCACCGCCTCACTGGCAGCCGGCGCAACGTGCTCTGGTTCTGGCGGCGCGCGGAGGGGTTGCGCCCTCAGAACTTCTCAGCGCTGCTGCCCTGGACATGCGCCGCGATGCGTTGGCTCGGGTTGAGAACGAGACCGCGCGGCTCTCTGTGCGCTTGGTGCTACCACTCGGTCTGGCGTTCTTGCCAGCATTCATCCTGACGACCGTGGTGCCCGTTGTGATCGCATTGGCGGGCTCTGTTCTGGAGGTGCCCACATGAGTCACTACCGAAGAACTGGTTTACATATTGTCTACAGTCGGGTGATAGCCCTCGCCAAGGAGCACCAGACTACCGTCATTGATGTGCTCCACACGGCGATCGATGCGTTAGAGCGTCAGGACTTCTTGCGGAGATTGAATGATGACTACCTGCGGCTACGCGCCGATCCACGAAAGTGGGCGGCATGCACAGCCGAACGTCAAGAATGGGATCCGTTGGCTTGATCTGGCGGGGTGAAATCCACCACATCGACCTAGGTCAGCCCAGCGGCGATCAACCCGGCTTTTTCCGACCTTCGGTCGTGGTGTCCACAGACGTCATGAACAACGGGCCGGGGGGCTCGTTATGGTCGTCCCTGTCGCATCGACGGCGTATGGACTCAGGAGTCACATCGAGCTCGAGTCAGGCGAGAGCGGGTTAACGCGCACCTCATATGCGCGCTGCGATCAACTGCGGGTGGTTTCCACGTCCAGACTCGCCGGACGCGTGGGTGTCGTCGCTCCAGATCGAATGTCACTCGTCGAAGAGGCACTGAGGTTTGTGCTCGACCTGTGATGGCCAGTTCCCCGACGTTCGGGCGGGAGCTTTGTCCATCTCAGTTCGTGAGGACCCCAGCTGGCTTAGGTGAGCGGCTGTCGGGCAACATTGACCCGTGCTGAATTCTGAAGGTGACCGGTACGACGTTGTCGTGATCGGCGCTGGACCTGCGGGGACCGCTGCAGGTCTACGCGCTGCTGAGCTCGGAGCGCGGGTGGCCGTGGTGGAAGCTAGGCAGACCGGTGGGACGTGCGTCCATACGGGGTGCGTGCCCACCCGAGTCCTCGCTCAGACGGCGCGGCTCCTGCGCCAGATCAACACCGCCGATGAATTCGGCATCGAACGGCAGGAGCCGCACGTGCGTTGGGCAGAGACGGTCGCAAGGGTCCGCCAGGTCATCGAGGAAGTTCAGGCTGCAAAGGGGGCGGCCGTGGCGCTCGAAGCGGCGGGTGCCGACGTGGTTCAGGGACGTGCGCGCTTCGTAGACCCTCTTACCGTGGAGCTTGCCGACACCGGACGCCAGATCGCAGCGGATGCTTTTGTCGTCTGCGTTGGTGGACACTCACGGGCCTTGCCCGTGCCTGGCGGCGAACTCGCATGGTTTGCTGAGCACGTCCTCGACCTTCCCGACCTTCCCCGGTCGGTAGCCATCATTGGCAGTGGAGCCACCGGCGTTCAATTGGCGACAGTTTTTGACGCTTTCGGCGCTGACGTAACCGTGCTGGAATTGCAGAAAAGCATCATGCCGGGCACTGACCACGACGTTTCCCGCGTCGTGACCGAAGCGTTTCGGGCTCAAGGCATCCGTCTCGAGACCGGCATCGATGGCGTTCAGGCATTGGAGGAGAGGGCGGACGGGGGTCGGCGCGTTATCTACGGACGAAACGGCCGCGCCCGCACGCTCGACGTGGACCTCGTCATTGCCAGCATCGGTTGGCCCGTTTCGGTCGAGGGTCTTGGGCTGGACGCTGCCGGAGTGCAGATCGAGGGTGCCGCGGTTCCGGTCGACGCGTATTTCCGGAGCAACGTTCCCCATATCTTCGTCGCGGGAGACGCCAATGGGCGCTCAATGCTGGTGCAGGCAGCGAAGTCCGAGGCCGTCGCCGCCGCCACCAACGCGGTCCTCGGAGCCTCGCGCAACGCTCCGCACGGGCTCCTACCCTCCGGCGGCTTCACCGATCCCGACTACGCCGGAGTGGGCCTCACCGAGGAAGAGGCCCGATCTCGCGACCCCCAGTGTGTCGTCGCGTTGGTGCCCTACGCGCAGATGGAACGCGCCATCATCGATCATCGAACGACCGGCTTCCTCAAACTCATAGCTGACCGCAGGCGCTCCCTACTGCTGGGGGCACATTGCGTTGGAGAGTCTGCTGTCGAAGTGATTCAGGCGGTGACGACTTCGATGGCCGCAGGAGTTGATGTCGCCACGCTTGCCTCGGTGGAGTTCGCCTATCCCACGTACACCGCGATCGTGGGCGAGGCCGCGTCCCGCCTGCTGGCGGCGTCTGCTTCGCCGGGCGGGCAATAGTCGGCAGGCTGAACCCCTCGTGCACACCCCGCATGAGGCTTCGCGGTCGTCCACACATCGGTGGCGATTGATGTTGCGGGTCAGCGATTGATCGCAGTGTTGGAGTCACGCAAGCCGAGTGGTTTGCGACCGCGGTGCACTGTGCGCTCGGGACGACCCGAAGGGGAACACGATGAAGATTCGACGCTATATCCGGACGTTACGGACCACGCTGGAGCGAGGCGGCAAGGACGCCGGAATGACCACCGCTGAGTATGCGGTGGGTACCCTCGCTCCATGTTCGTAGCGTACTCATCCGTCGGGGGGTGCTTCCAACATGAGCAGGCTGCTATAACGCACGTCAGTGGGTGCTGGAGACGCTGACCTGGGCGGACAGACGTGCTCAGAACTTGACACGCTTACGGTGGACGTTGTGGCGAGCCCAGATGACCTATCGGAGCCGATGACCGGCTCTGGCCGACCGTTGACCTTCGGGGACAGGGACGGTTTCGGAAGGTTTGGGATGCTCGATGAGGACGAGAATGGCTTGAAATGCCATGAGTGCGAGTGGCGCGGCGCCCATCTCGGACTGCATACCGCCAAGGCCCACGACCTGACGGCCATGGCCTATCGACTGAAACACGGTCTCCGCCGGTCCAAAGGTCTCGTCGCAGCCGACACGCGAAAGACCCTGCAAGCCGGTGCCAGAAGCAAATACACCGAGAACGGGCCTCTGGCCGCAACCCGCGATGTCTCCAAAGCCAACCAAGCCCGCATGACAGCGGCCCGGCCCGCTTCGGCCGAGGAAGTGGCTCGCCGCGATGCTCGGATGACCGAAATGAGACGAAACTCCGCACCGGCAAAGTCGTGAGCTGCGAAGGGTGCGGAGTCCTCTTTTGCCCGGTGTCCTCGATCAGGCGCCGACGGTTTTGCGGTAGGTCTTGCGCAAACCGAAACACAGCTCTAGCTCAGAAACGGGCCACCACGACCGAAGACCCACCCCCCTGACCTCACTGGTGGGTCAGGATGTCCACGAAAGGGGCAAACCTCAGAAAGGTTGGGCTACAACTGATTAGGGACCGTGCCAAATCGAGCCTGGAACGCTCTGGTCGTCGTTGCTGAACAGATGCCCAGCCTAGGGTTTCATGCCGGGCGGCGGGAGGGTGTACCCCTGTGGGTGAAGGTCACGGTGCAACGGGAAGGTCAGCGGGGGATGGGCGGCCCATGCGAAGCCGGATAGCCCGGTCGCGGCTGTGGGCGTCACAGGAGCTGCGCAGCAGCAGCGACGCGAACTGGTTGGCTAGAGCGCAGTCGTGTAGGTATGCATCACCAACTTCGTTGCGAACCCGTACCCACGCGGTGTGTGAGATGTAGGCCAGGAACGTCACAAGCAAGGCCCCAGCGGCGACCAGGTACTTCGGATCCTCTGCGAATGCCAACCATAGGCAGGCACCTGCCATGATCCAGAGGGATGCCATTCGCAGGGCTCGTGGGACCAGCGATGAGATGGCTGCCCACAGTGCCTGTACGACCGCGAACCAGATCCGCCACGGCGCGAGCAGCACTAACAGCGCAGCGTCGTATCGGGTCAGTCCATCCCTTGACACGCCGACCTCGTGCGCGATGACCGCCGCGACTTCCTCGGGTGACAGACGCCGGCGCACGAGGGCCTCAACGAGGCCAGTGGTCACCACCACAGTCTGCCTGCCCACACACCGGGCCTGCGTCGAGTCACGATGGGTGACCAACAGCGTCAACCCCGTGGCGGGCACCCCGTGCTGGAGCAGCGCTTGAGCAACCGGAGCCAAGGTGTACCGCTGGAACAGCGTCGGTGTCCTGGATCGCAGAAACAACCGGACCACTGCCCGCTCCCCGATGGGTGTCAGCGCTATCACGGTGCCACCAGCGGTCGCCCCGACCAGAGCCTCGACCCCAGGGCCGGGCAAGGCCGCGCCGACCGTAACCAGCAGCATCAGGCTCACCACTGCTGGGGCCACGTGGGCGATCACCGCGATCCCGCGAACAGTCACCACTGACATCGTGAAGAGCCTCCTTTCAACACATGAGGACTAGCCCCGGCCTATCGAGCTTCCTCGCTGTGACTCCCTACGGTTCTGCCGGCGGGCCTTAGGGGGTCATGAACATAGTGTCCCCGACCCCCGACAGTCCGGCTGAGTTATCCACAGGCTGCGGCGGACTTCCTCACCGTGCTGGCGGTGTGTGTCCTGATGGTGGCGACCACGCCCCCTCGGGAAAGAGACTGTGATGACGATCCATTCTGGACAAACTTCCCCGGCTGAGATCTTGAGTCAGATCGTGGTCTTGCTGGACCAGGTCACGGCCGAAGCCGATGAGCGGTTGCGTTCAGGTTTCACTTTGGCCAATGGGTTCCTGGCAGGGCAGTCAGCCCTGTTGCGCTCTGAAGCCATGGCTCTGCTGCCCGATCAGACCTTCCCCGACGTGGAGCGCCCGGTCGCGGTCGGCGCCAGCCCGCTAGCGCTGTTGCAAGCGGCTGAGTCCTTGACGGCAACGTTGCCGATCGAACGGTTTCCCCCGGGTATGTCCCACCTGGTCGTGCGGATGATCGTCACGCTCAGAGAGCTGTCGTGAGCCACCCTGACCAGCGCAGCGTTGGTGAACTCCTGCTCCACGCAGAACAACGGGCACGAGACCTGTTGCACGAGGCACCCAGGCGGGACGGTCTGGCCATGGCCAACACGTGGGGCGAGGTCGTGGAGAGAGCAGCCGTGTTATCGAACCGGCTACCCCCCGAGGCCGCCCCCGTGCCAGGGCTGGGCCCAACACGCAAGCGGGATGTGATGGACCAACTAAGGCAATCGGCCAAGTTGTTGCACGTCCGCACCCGGGCGGGTTCGGCTGAGTTCGACGAGACCCTGGTGGCTATGTCGAAGAACTACTCCCGTGCCGCCGAACTGGTCCAGAGATACCCCCAGCGGGGACCCTGAGCAGGAGCGGCGCGAGGATGCCCATTCGGCGCGGACGCGCATCATGCACACCCTGTACCTCACGTCCCACTCGGTGACCTTTGCGCTGCAGAACAATGTGCCGACACAGCAAGCAAAAGCCGGCGGACCGCACCGGTCGGGCGGGCTCGTGGACGCTTGCCGCCGGGTCGATGCCGCTGAACACCTCGTCGGCTCTTTCCTCGATAGGGCGTATCCCGAGACATTGACCGGTTAGCACCGCGACCCGGTCGAGGCGCACCGGTTAGGCGGAGCCTTCCATGGATGGGATGTCGCTGCCCACCGAGCGTGTGCGGCTGCACCCACCACCCGCACCTTGGCGGTGATCGCCGGCCAACAGATGCTGTCGGCGCACATTGGGCACCGGTTGTGACACGTCGCAGCAGCCACGGGCGATATCGGTGCCTGGCAACTGCGCACCCGACTCGCTCCTGCCTTAAAGCGAGTGGGCGAGTGCTGGGATCGTGCGTACCGCGCCTGGGATCGTTTGACGCCCCGCTCCGATCCCAGTGAACCACGGGATCTGCGACGAGCCGCCGGGGAACTCTTGGCCGCCCAAAGGGACTGACGCACGACCGGGTCGGAGCGGCATCGCCGCCCGTCGTTGCAGCGCGAACCGATATGGCGGGCCTGGT
>JBBQNO010000037.1:0-20589 GCA_038330045.1 Actinomycetales bacterium
TCAGCGGCTGGGTCCAGCACGATTCACGATCAGAAGGCTGCGCTTCGCGCGCACGTCCGAGCCACTCGCAAAGATCGCGTCCGCGCCGATCCATCCGCGCGGGACGCCCACGCGCAGGCGCTCACAGACGTGGGTATGCAGTTCCTCGCCGACCTGCACCGTGACACCGAGCCATTGGGGTGTGTGACGGTATACGAACCGATGCGAACCGAACCCCCCATCGCCCCCTTCGCCGACCGCCTG
Organism: Actinomycetales bacterium; assembly: GCA_038330045.1. Taxonomy (GTDB): domain Bacteria; phylum Actinomycetota; class Actinomycetes; order Actinomycetales; family Dermatophilaceae; genus Ornithinicoccus. The sequence goes on from JBBQNO010000037.1 coordinate 244, forward strand.
CGCGCCGGCGGAACGACGGTTTTAGTGCCGATCACCCTGTCGCAAGGGCAACTGCGTTGGCGTGAGGCGGACCCCGCGGTCGGCTCCGACCCGATGGTGGCAGCAGCAGATGTGGACATCCCATCGTGGGGCGAAGAGGCGCTGGCGCGTGTCGACGTGGCGTTCATCCCCGGGCTTGCCATCTCGTCGCAGGGCTACCGGCTGGGGCAAGGCGGCGGATACTACGACCGCGCGATCCCGTCGCTCCGGGCGGCTAGACCACGCACGCTTGTCGTGGCAATCGTGTTTGCCGAGGAGTTCGGGATGGACGTCCCGACCGGCCCGCACGACCTACAGGTCGACGTGGTGTTCACCCCCGCAGGGGTGCACCTCATGACTGAAGCGGCACGAGCGAGAGTGTCGACTCGGTAACCTTCTTCACGGCCTCGGCCGAATGGGGCCAGGTGTAACTCTCGCCGTCAATCCAGGGCTGCATCTGGTCGCTATAGTTGCGGTGGAACGCGTGTCCGGAGTTGCCGCCTTGGTTGATCCACACGGAGCTGTCCAGTTCGCCGAGGTTTACGACCATCCGCATCGACGGGGCTGACGTGATCGAAAACGAGTCGTTGCCTGCGTCCCAGTTGTTGGCGTTGACCAGGGATGAACCACCCGGCATCGGGTACGGCCCCAGGTTGAAGATGGACTGCACGATGCCCGGCGACGGGTCGTCACCGAGCACCTGATGGCGCGCGGTCAACGAGTGCAACGCGCCCCACTGCCAGTCGTCCGGGTTTTTGGAAATGTCTTCGGTGAGTTGCAACCGCGCGTTGGTCATGGCCTTCTTGATGATCGTGTCCCGGGACTCGATGATGCCCGGGGTGCGCTGGTCGTCCCACCACGCGTTTTCGGGGTCCTCGAGGAGGTTGGACATCACCAGCATGGATCGACTGCTGCCAGCCTCTTGGAGATCCAGCGGCAACTCGTCGTCGATGGTCAGGTCCAGCAGACTCGACCAAATCGCGTAGTAGAACATCGCGGCACTGCCCTGCTCGCTATCACCCTTGGGCGCTCCGCGGTTCCACGATTCGAGCAACTTCACCGGCTCGGCGTAGAACGGCTCGGTGCCCAGGTTGGCGTCCAACAAGTACGGCAGAAGGGTATCCGCGAAGGGGTTGAACGAGTCGTACTGGATGCGTTCCATCGTCTCGACCGTCAACGGGCCGGCCTTCATTTCGGTCGCCAGGAGGTCGGCGATCCGTTGCGCCCGGTAGCCCTTGTCCCATTCGCTGGTCAGGAACGGCCCGTCGCCTCGGGTCACGGCTTGGTTGGCGGCCACAATGACGCCATCCGCGGGGTTCAGCACGTTCGCCATGGAGTCGAACGGCACAAAGCCCTGCCAGTCGTATGCCGAATCCCACCCTGGGGAGGGCCAGTACCCCGCCGGGGCGCCGGGGGTAGCCGAGTCACGGATAGGCACCATGCCCGGGGCCTGATAACCGATGTTGCCGTCCGTGTCGGCGTACACCATGTTCTGTGCGGGCACGGCGAAGTTGGCCGCGGCCTCACGGAAGGTGTCCCAGTCGGTGGCTGCGTTCAGCATGAATACCGCGTCGGCGGTGCGCGCTGGCACCAGCCCGGTCCACGCCATGGACACGGCGTACCGCTGCCGTGACGTTTCGCCGGAAGTAGGGGGGCTGACGCCGGCCTGGGCGACGGGATCGAGCACGTCCGACAGGATCGGGCCGTGCTCGGTCGATCGGACCAAGATACTGACGTCGTCGCCGCCGGCCACCGAGATAACCTCGGGGCGCGTGTCCACGGGCACCATTTCGTCGTCGCGGAGGTAGCTCTCCCCTGAGGTGTCTTCGAGGTAGAAGTCGGTGACGTCAGGGTCGAGGTTGGTGAAGCCCCACGCGATGCTCTGGTTGTGCCCGATGATGATGCCGGGCATGCCGGCGAAGGTGAATCCCGTGACGTCGAAGGGGCACGCGTCGCTGAGCTCTCGGCAGTGCAACCCCACCTGCGACCACACGCTGGGCTGGGTGACACCGATATGCGGGTCGTTGGCCAACAACGGCTTGCCCGACTCGGTGTGCTCTCCCGAGACCACCCACGAGTTGGAGCCCACACCCTCACCATCGGCAATCAGTTGCGGAATCTCGTTGAGCACTCCGAGCGTTCGGCCGAAGGCCACTTCGGCGGACGGTCCCTCGATGGTGCTGGCGTCATCGCTGGGGCTCGTCGCGTCATCGCTGGGGCTACCCTCGTCGCTCGATCCAGGGCCCTCAATAAGCGGTGCCGGGCCCTCAATAAGCGGCTCAGGAACCGTCGACCCGTCTGCGGCATTCGGGCCGGGCTTCCACTCGTCGCTGGACAAAATGGGCGCGTTGGTGTCGAACGGGTAGTCGGGGTAGAGGTCGTCCATCTCCGCTGACGTTACCGACCCTGCGAGCCTGGCTCGAGCGAGCTCATCTTCGTAGTTGCCCCTCAGGTCCCAGGCCATCGCCTTGAGCCAGGTCAGGGAGTCGACCTCGTCCCACTTCTCAATGGGCGCGAGCGGCACGCTTTGGCCCAGAACCACGTATTCGAGAGAAATCTGTGATCGCGATTTGTCAGCCAAGTAGTCGTTGACCCCGGCCGCATATGCCTGCAGGTATTGCCTCGTGGACGGGTCGAGCATCCCCAGCTCTTGTTCGGCGACCTTGCGCCATCCCATCGTGCGGATCACCGTGTCGGCCTTCACGCCACCCGGACCCACCAGCTCCGACAGCCGCCCGGCGGTGATGTGTCGGCGCATGTCCATCTGGAAGAAGCGATCTTGAGCCGCCACAAACCCTTGCGCGCGAAAGAGATCGGCCGACGTGTCGGCATAGATGTGGGCCACCCCTTGGGCGTCGCGCAACACGTCCACTTGCCCTTCCAGTGACGACAACGTCACTTCGCCCTCCATCTGCGGGAAGGATCGGCGGGTCACCCCGACCGCCAACACGGACGCAGCCACCGCCACGACCACAAAGACGGCGAGCGCGGGCACGAGAATGCGTCGGAGCAGTCGGGGCACCATCGAAGGGTATGTCACACGGGTGCCCCGCTGGCCGACATACACTCTCCTGCGTGCCTACCTACTCCTACGCCTGCCGGGAATGTGAGCACCGCTTCGACATCCAGCAGGCGTTCTCCGATCAGTCACTGACCACCTGCCCCGTCTGCGGTGGCAAACTCCGCAAGGTCTTCAGCGCAGTCGGCGTGGTCTTCAAGGGCTCCGGCTTCTACAGCAACGACTCCCGCAGCGGATCCGCGTCTCGGTCGTCATCAAACGGCTCTAGCAACTCCTCGGATCCCGACTCCTCGTCGAAGTCCTCCAGTTCCGAGTCGTCATCGGCTGGGTCGTCATCGTCTGGGTCAGGAGACTCCGGCTCGGGCAGCAAAGAAGTCAAGCCCAGCGGTGATAAGGCTTCGAGCAAGCCTGCAGAGAAGAGCACGAGCGCTTCGTCCGGGTCAGCCAAGAAGTCTTCTGGCTGACCAGCCCCTCTTCGCGGGCTTGTCCACACCTTCGCGAAGGTCCCGAGTTGTCCACGACCTGGGTTAAAGCCGTGGGTAGGGTGACGCTGTCGCGGGCACGCTGACGTCCGTGATCTCCAAGCCGGGTAAGCCAAGGCAACACCGGACCGCTGCGCGTGCCAGCCGTGCCGTCGTCTGGCGGCGCAGCCAAATCCGGCGTGGCCTCGCGGCGGTGCTCGCAGCAGTCGCCGTGTGGCTCGGGATCAGCGCAGCCTCAGCCGATCCTCAAGGTCCCATGACCACCGTGGTGGTCGCCGATGTTGAGGCAGGAAGTGGCCACGAGTTGAGTTCAGGGGATCTGGCGATCATCTCCATCCCGCTCGCACTGGCGCCCGGGGGTGCCACTGGCGCCACCTCCGACTGGGAAGGTAAGCGCTTGGCCGCCCCCGTCAGTGTCGGCGACGTGCTGACCCCTGCCGACATCAGCGTGGTTGTTCTGGCTGATGGACAACCCCAGGGGCATGTCGTCACGCACCTTCCCATGGGGAGCGAGGCGTTGGTGCGGGCTGCTCCGGCAGGAACGCGGGTCGATGTCCTCTCGACTACCGACGGAACGGTCTTGGCTGAAGACGTCATCGTGCTGGCCGGAACTATCGAGTCGGACGCGGGCAGCGAAGGGCCGGGACTCTTTGTCGCGATCAGCGCCGCAGATGCAGGGCCAATCGCGGTCCAAGCTGGGGGCGGTGCCGCGTCTGCCTTGGCCGGATCTGGGGTTACCGTTGTGCTGCGGCCACAGACTGGCGCAGCGACTCCTGATCCACCGTGACGCGCGGAGAGCAGCGTCGGTATCTTGGCGGCGCATTCATATCCCCCTTCGCGCATCTGCGCCCCCGAGAGGCTCACTCCATGTTCCAAGGTTTTAAAGACTTCATCATGCGCGGCAACGTCATCGATTTGGCAGTTGCGGTCGTTATCGGCTCCGCTTTTTCGGCTGTCGTCACGGTCGTTGTTTCGTCATTGATCACGCCCATATTGGCCGTTTTTGGCGGGGCTGAGTCCACTGGGCTTTCATTTCGCCTCATCTCGAGCAACGCAGCCACCGCTGTGGATGTCAGCGCCATCATCAACGCCTTCGTGGTGTTCCTGATCACGGCTGCGGTGGTCTATTTCGTGTTCGTTGTGCCTACCAACAAGCTTGCCGAGCTTCGCGCACGCGACGAAGAGCCCGAGCCCGAGGCTGTCGCAGAGGACGTCTTGGTCTTGCGCGAGATCCGCGACATGCTGCGCGACCGCGACACCACGCGCTAAACCTTGACGCGCGTTAGCCCCAGTGCGGGGGCCGCTGTTCGTGCCACCACGCGTCGGGCACGAGGCCTGTTGGCTTTGCCCCGTCACTTGATGATTCATCGCTCGGAGCCGGCTCGTCGATGATGTCTCGCTGACTCTCGGGCACCCCGTCCGTCGCTGACCGCACCGCACGTCGTGGCCTGCGGGCGCGGGCAGCGCGACCGGGCCCAACCTCGGGACCGGCGTCACCCATCAGTGCGACTGCTCGGGCGGTATCGATGCTGACTGAGATGACTCAGCGGCCTCGAGTACCAGCGACATCAACGCCGTCACTTCGCGGTCCGGGTTGCGGAACAGGTTGTCGGATAGGACGTTCACCGGGGTCCAGCCCAAGCGGCTCAGTTGCTCGGGTCGCACACGGATACTGTCGCGGTCGGGGCCTCGGCTAGGTGGCTCAGTGTCGACATCGATCGCCACCAACATGCGCCCGGGGCGGTTCGGGTCCTCGATACCAATCGGGACCGCATACCGCCCACGCCCCACGGGCTGCTCGACGGTGAGCCCCTCGGCCCGCAGGCGCGCCACGAGATCAGCGATCAGCGGGTTTGCGGACGCCTGCACCGGGTCGGCGCCTGCGGTGCGCAACAACTGGGTAATCATGGCCGCCCCGCCACTGTTGGGGTTCACGCCGTGACGTTGGACCCCTATGAGCAGCACCGTGCGGCGGGCGGCCGCCAGCACCGTGGCTACGTCACTCGTGCTCACGTCGCGCCCCACCTGTCGAGCCCACACCACGTGGTCGCACACCTCTCCGGCCCAGCGGCGCAACGGCATACATCTCACGGCGTGTCCAGGCTGGTGGTCAAGGGCCGCCCGCACGTCTCGGTCCGCGCGAGCGGCATTGGCCAACGTCGACGCAACAGCCTCAGCGCTCGCCTCCTCGTCCGTCAGCACCACCACGGTGCGCCCGGATGGCCCGCGCAGCAGGTCGATCACGGATGTGACGGCGGCCGAGACGACGTCGTCATCGCTGGGCTGCATCCGCCAGTGGGCTCGAGGCGCTGCGTGCACGCCGGGGTACCCGTCCAGTGGTGTCGCCGCTGCCAAGGCTACCGGCGCAACCATGCGCTGATCCAGGGCCCGATAGTGGGTGTCAAGTACGCGGACCGGCAGCAGTCTCGAGGCCGCGCTCAGCAGACTGCGCTCATGAAGAATCGTGTCCGCAACAGTCGTATTGGTAGCCGAGGTGGCAGCTTCAACAGCCGAGTCGTCGCCGTCCTGAGCCAGGTCGTCGCCGTCTTGGCGCGCAACGACATAGCTGAAAGCACTCGGCCCTTCGCGCATCGAATCGCCGACAATGAAGGTCTGCTTGGCGTGGGCGATGGCCGCCGCCGCGTGCGAGACGGCCGTGCGATGCGCATGCTCGACAATCACGACGTCGACGTCGAGGTCATTCGGCAGGGTGGCGGGAACGATGAGCGGGCTGCCCACCATCACAGGACGCAGCGCAGCGACCACGTCGGGCGATGCGGCGATGACCGCGCGCAGGTCTCCCACCTTGGACGACGCTGCATCGAGAAGGGCATTCGCCTGATCGGGGTTGTCGGTGACTGCGCGCTGGAGGCGCTGCCCAATGGCGCGGCGCACGGCCACAGCATTGCGGGCGACGTGCTCACGGTCGGCAGCTTGGAAGTCGGCGCGGGCACTCGCAACCTGCTCGGCGTCGGGCGCTGAGCCCCACTGCACGCTGCGGATGTGTTCGAGCAACGAAGCGTGATACACCCATTCGACCTCGGGGGCCACGGAGCTCTCGGCTACCCCTCGGCTAGCGAGGTCGTCGACGAGCATTCCCAAACCAGCCTGGCGCAGCGGCTCTAGTGCCTTGTATGCGTCGGCGGCCTTCTGGACTCGACGGCCGCTGCGGTCGAGGCGGAGCAAACGCATGATCAGCAGGTCGAGGTTGGAGGTGAAGAGGTCGGGGTCACCGTCGGTGCCGGTGAGCACGTCGCGCAGCCACTCCAGGTCGGGGCGCAGATTGGCGAGCGTCGCTTGCGCCTGCTCCCACCCCGGCGGGCTGTTGGGTCGGGCAGCTTTACCCGCCAGCGTCTCCCACTCGATGCGTTCGCGTTGAGCCTCGATGAGCCGGTGAGGCAGGTCGGGCGGCGGTTTGCCTGGGCGCAGCAAGGTCCGGACCTGCCGCTTCAAGCGGGCCCGGGCCATGGTGCCCATCCGCTCACCGCCGTGCCGGGCGGCGTCGGAGCGATCGATCACGGTGTCCCGCGTGGTGTAGGCGGCGACGAAATCATCGAGGGCAGCTTCGTAGACCTGCGGGCGGAAGTGGTCGCTGGTCTCGTGCACGCGGGCAAGCAGGTCAATGCGTTGCTGCCACTGGTTCAGCGTGAGCGGCTCAGCGAGACCCGCGGTGCGGCATACCTCACGGATCTGCTCCCGCGCATCCGAGAGGCCGCCACCGGCCATGTGGGCCACCAAACCTTGGACCCGGTCGGCGTCGGTGCGACTGAGCAACGTAGCGCCGAACCACGGGTCGGGATGCAGGTCAGAGGTCCAGAACTGGTCTTTGGCGGCACGACTCAGAACATCTGCGACCTCGCCGAGGCGCTGGCCAGCCAGTCCGCCGAGGACCGACTCGGACAACCTCACGGTGGAGGCCGGTGGTCGTGAGCGTTGCATCAGTCGGGTCATCGCGGCCTGGGTTTGCGCCAACGATTGGCCCCACGGCTCGTAGGGCGTGTGCATGCCCTGGTCGTGCTTGGCGAGCACGTCTTGGGCGGCCACCCAGCGCGGCAACGGGTCTGCGGGACGTTCAGGGATTGCGGGTGGGGCGTCGAGTTGAGCGGCCAAAGCGGAGATGACCGAGATGGCGCGACGACGGTCTTCGGGAAGGTCGAGGACGACGTCGTCGAGTCCGACGGTGCCCAGCCTGCGACGTAACGCGTCCAGAGCCGGTCGCTCGTGGCTGACGACCAGCGCGGTCCGCCCCGCAGCGAGGGCGTCGGCGACCACGTTGGCCACCGTTTGGGTCGCCCCTGTGCCGGCCGGGGTATCCAACACCAGGCTCGCGCCATGGTGCACCTCGGAGATGACTTCACGTTGCGGGGCATCGGCATCGAGCACCGACCATTCGCTCTGCGGATCGTGTGGGTCACCGGGGGCCGACGTGGCCGCGGCCGGGCGCGTCTGATGGCCAGCCAGCGCGGCGATAAGGTCGTGCTCGGCCAAACGTGAGGGGTCGCCGCCCATGTGCTCGACTAGATCGAGCTTGGCCCAGGGGTAGGTTCCGATCACGGTCTGCGGGATGATTCGGAAGCCCTTGATCGAGGCGCACATGCGCATCATTGCGGCGAAGGTCGCACGGGGGTAGAAGAAATCCGTCGACGAGAGGCGGACTAGCTCGGCGGTGTCGATGTCCACGCCAAACTCGTCCCGGATGTAGGTAGCCAGCACTGGGTTGAAAACAGCGTCGCGATCGAGTTGCAACACAAAATCTTGGTATGCCGCGTCGACCGGGTTGATCTGCGTTCCACGGAGCAAGACGGGGGCGGCGGGGAGGGCGGCGCCGCTGGCCACTGACCAGGAAGAGATTCCGGCGGCCACAAAACACGAGGTCACGCCATGCTCGGTGCGCAACTCGACAGTCTTGGCGTGCAGGCCACGGATGCGTTCGCGGGCCTCCCTGCGGGCGGTGGGCTCGCGAACCACTTCAGAAAGCAGGGTTCGGTGCCCGGCAAGCAACTTGGCGACGCCGGACGGGTGGGCGACGGTGACGTCGAACGTGCTTCCCGGCTCATTAGCTCGCCACAAGAGGGTGTTGGGTCCGCCAAGGGTCGTCAACTCTTCGCGCCACGTCGCCATGGCGGCGGCTACGACGTCGAGCCGCGAGAGCGACGGGTCCCCGGTGTTCCTCACGCGGACAGGTTAACGACTTCCCGGGACGATGTTGTATAGACGCCGAGCGTGGCAGCGGCCGCCCCGGCGAAAAAGCACAGCCAGCCATACCCAAAGACGTCGACCACAACGCCCGCTAGCGCTCCGGCGAGAGCGGCGGAGAGCCCCATCGCCACGTCGGATGCGCCTTGGACGGCCGAGCGCTCGGCCACAGCCACCGACCCGGCGATCAGCGAGGATCCAGCGACCATGGTCGCCGACCAGCCGAGGCCAAGCAGGATCAGGCCGACACTGAGCATCCACGAGAATCCGGCACCGGAGAGCCCGGCGAAGAGACACGCAGAGAGCAGCAAGGCAACGCCGCCGACGATCACGGTCGGTGAGCCGAAGCGGTCGGTGAGGTATCCCGACAGCGGCGAAAGGCCGTACATGCCCAGGATGTGCAGCGAAATGACGAAGCCGATGATCTCGATCGAGGCGTCGCCGTGCTTCATGTGCAGGGGCGTCATCACCATCACCGACACCATCACCACGTGGCCGCCCGCGACGGCGATGGTGCCGAGCAGGGCGCTCCGGTTAGCGCGGATGATCCCGAAACCGCGACGCACACTCCCCTTCAATTGTCCGGGTTTGGTGGGGGCGGGTGCCTCGATTAGGTCGGGGTCGACAGCAACGAGCGCGCGGGCGGTGAGCAACGGGTCTGGGCGCAGGGCCACCCACAACACGGCGATGGCCGCGCTGAATCCAACGGAACTGATCACCCAGGCACCGCCCAGATCGGGTATGCCGAGAGTGCGGGCGATGGCCGCGCCCGGGCCGATGATGTTGGGTCCGAGCACAGAGCCGATGGTGGTGGCCCAGACCACCAGACTGAGCTGACGCCCCCGACGACTCGGGATGGCCAGGTCGACGGCGGCATACCGCGACTGGCTGTTGGCGGTGGTGGCCGCACCGAAGCAAAGAGTGCCGAAGAGCAGCAGAGCAAACGACCCGATCACGGTGGCCGTGATGGCAAGGATCGCCCCGACCGTGCCCACGATGTATGCCGCGACGAGGCCGACCCGGCGGCCGCGTGAGGCCATCAATGCCGCGACGGGGATCGTGAAGAGCGCACCGCCAAGGACCTGACTGGTGCTGGCGAGCCCGGAGAGTGAGTCGCTGCCACTGATGTCGGCAGCCATGAGGGCACCCACCGCGATGCCGCTGGCTACACCGATGCCGCCCAGCATTTGCGACGTCATCAAGGTGCGCACCGTGCGCGACTGGATGTCGGCGACCTCGGTCACGGTAGGGAGTTGCGTGGCGGTCACGCCGTCATGGTCCCACGGGGGATCCGTGGCAGACTTGGCCCTCGCCCCAGCGGCTGCCCCGCGCAGCCCCCGCCCTCGTAGCTCAGGGGATAGAGCACCGCTCTCCTAAAGCGGGTGTCGCGCGTTCGAATCGCGCCGAGGGCACAACGTTTGTGCAGCTCAGCGACCTGTCGTGACACCCATGGATCGGTTGACCGGCGCTTTGGTCCGCAGGGAGTCCGCAAGGACTCGCAAGCGGGTGTCCGCCAGGCGGTCGGCCACCGCGTCGAGGTCACCCCGCCACGACGGCTGCCGAACACCCGATCGTTGATGTCACGCCCGGCCATCCGTGCAGCCAATAGGTCGACCAGGAACGGCGAGAACGGCACAGACCGTCGCTGATGACCCTTCGGCGCAGACCGCACCAAAACCCCGTTGACCTCCGTTACACACTCCTCAATCCGTAGCCGACGTCGTAGCAGCTCCATGTGCTGCACTCGCAGGGCAGCGAGCTCCCCCATCCGCAGTCCCGTATAGGCGAGCGCCAGCACCACATCGCCCTGATCTCCCGCAGCGTCAGCCAGCGCTTCCACCTGGCTCGCGGACAGGTACCGGCGCCACGCGAGCCGCTGCCGGGGCAGCTCGCCCCCCGTCGTCAGGTTCGTGCCAGCCGCTTGGCTTTGACCGCGAGCACCAGGACCGATGACAGCACCCCAAGCACCTTGCGCACCGTTCCACGGGCCAGACCGTATGCCGACAATTCCCTGACTCAGGTCTGTACCTCCTCGAAAGTCACCTTCGACACTGGCACAGAGCCCTACCGGGGCATGACGTGCCGGGTCAGGATCGACGTATTCCGTGCCCGCGTGGACGCCGACCAGCCGGGGTGACCATCCAGCCACGAGGCCGCTGGCCAGCCTCGGCTACGTCGGCTAGATGCGGGAGCTGTACGCCTAGTGGACGTGGCTGTCCGCGGTCTTGATCGCCCATCAATCGGCTCGCGGTGACGATGCGTTGCCGGATCTGGTGCTGGGTGGCTCGTTCTTCGCCGCGATAGGTGCGGCCGGGGTCAGGTGGACGGCTGGGCGTCGCCTCCTCGAAGCTAGCCAGTTGTTGCTTGGACAACTACGAAGCCCCCGTCGCCTCGCTGTAACCCCGGTAGCCCCTCAGCCCGCACACACTACTGTGCGCGCCACGGTAGTGTGAAGCAACCCTGCAGACGGGATCCACCATGCACGAGCTGTCGATCGCCGAGGCCATCGTCGAGATGGTCAGCGCAAAGGCTGGCGGGCGTCCGGTGGAGGCGGTACGGATACGAGTTGGCCGACTGGCGGGAGTCGTCACCGAGTCGCTGGAGTTCTGCTTTGCTCTGGCAGCTACAGGCACGCCGTTGGACGGGGCCACGCTGGAAATCGAGCAGCCACCCGGCGCGGCGCACTGCCGCAGCTGCGGGCAGGACTGGGAGTTGGCCGATCTCATCTTGCTGTGTCCCTGTGGAAGCGCCGATGTAGAAGTAACTTCTGGTCGAGAGCTCGATGTCGCGACGGTCCGGGTGGAGGGCTAGTCGTGTGTGCCACGTGTGGATGCGGTCCGGGTGAGAGCCGGGTCGAAAACGCGGGGCGTCATGGTGCTGTGTCCGACCACAGCCATCCGCATCCGAAGAAGGACCCGGAACACCGGGACCGCACCCATACCCTCGAATTGGAGGAACGGGTGTTGGCCAAGAACGACCTACTGGCCAATCGCACCCGCACATGGTTGGCCGAGAAGGGGATCTGCGCCCTCAACCTGATGAGTTCGCCAGGGGCCGGCAAGACGTCGCTGTTGGAGCGCACGGTGCGCGAGGCGCAGTTGGGCCGGCGGATCAGCGTGATCGAGGGCGATCAAGAGACAACATTCGACGCCCAACGCATCCGCGACGCCGGAGCGCGAGCCATCCAGATCAACACCGGCTCGGGTTGCCACCTCGATGCGGCGATGGTCCGGCGGGGCCTGGAGGCTCTTGAGCCCGAAGCCGAGAGCATTGTTGTGCTCGAGAATGTCGGCAACCTGGTCTGCCCGGCGTTGTTCGACCTGGGTGAGCGGGCCAAGGTGGTGATCATCTCGGTGACAGAGGGGGACGACAAACCCTTGAAGTACCCGCATATGTTCGCCGCTGCCAATCTTGTTCTGGTGAACAAAACCGACCTGTTGCCCTACGTCGATTTCGACCTAGACAGGCTGGCTGCCGATGCCCGCCACTTGAACCCTGACCTGCGGATCTTGCCGATATCGGTACGAGATGGATCGAATCTGCAGGACTGGTACGACTGGCTGGGCACTGTCTGAGGCGGGGATTCTTCTTGTGTTGGGACCCTTGACACCGACCGGAATCAGGGGCATGTTAGATTCCTGGGTTGCGCAAGTAGGTCGAACATTTCGACCCCGGCAACATCCGGCGAGGGTCACCGTGCGACCTCGCCAGGAACGAGGCGACGATGCCGTCAGCTGAGGCCATCAAGGCCGAAGAAACGCTCATCCACGTGTTGTGGATCAACGCCGGGCTCAGTTGCGATGGGGACTCCGTAGCGCTCACTGCGGCAACGCAACCCAGCATCGAGGAGATCGCGCTCGGCGCTCTTCCTGGCCTGCCGCAGGTGGCGATGCATTGGCCGCTGATCGACTTCGAATGCGGGCCGACCGGGGGCGTCGATGACTTCCTCGAGTGGTTTCGTAAGGCCGATCGAGGCGAACTCGAGCCGTTCGTTCTGGTGGTCGAGGGCTCGATACCCAACGAGAAACTCCACGACGAGGGTTACTGGTCTGGCTTCGGGAACGACCCGGACACGGGCCAACCGATTACGACCAGCGAGTGGTTGGACCGGCTTACGCCCAAGGCCACTGCTGTCGTCGCGGTGGGTACCTGCGCGACATACGGCGGAATCCATGCGATGGCCGGCAACCGACCGGTGCGATGGGGGTGCCTGACTACCTCGGCTGGGACTGGACATCGAAGGCGGATATCCCGATCGTCTGCGTTCCCGGGTGCCCGATTCAACCGGACAACCTCTCCGAAACGTTGACCTACCTGCTCTACATGGCCACCGGTCAGGCACCGATGATCCCGCTGGACGAGGCGCTGCGCCCAACCTGGCTGTTCGGGCAGACGGTGCACGAGGGTTGTGACCGAGCGGGCTACTACGAGCAGGCGGACTTTGCCACCGAATACGGCTCGCCTAAGTGCATCGTGAAGCTCGGCTGTTGGGGACCGGTTGTGAAGTGCAACGTCCCCAAGCGTGGGTGGATGAACGGGATCGGGGGCTGCCCCAACGTAGGCGGCATCTGCATCGGTTGCACCATGCCTGGCTTCCCGGACAAGTTCATGCCCTTCATGGATGAACCGCCCGGCGGCAAGCTGTCAACGACAGCGGTGGGGCCATACGGCAAGACCATCCGTAAGTTGCGTGGCATCACGTCGCACACCTTGGATAAGGAGCCGAAGTGGCGCCGGCCCGGCGCGACGCTGACTACTGGAGCCACTCGCACCTGGTAGGACCCCACCGAGCAGGAAGGCTGCGTCATGACGTCGACGATTCCCCACCCGAGCACCAAGGGCCAGAACGCGGACGGCCTTGTCGAAATGGCGTGGGATCCCATCACGCGAATCGTCGGCAGCCTAGGCATCTACACCAAGATCGACTTCAAGCAGAAGGTCGTCGCCGAGTGCCACAGCACCAGTTCGATCTTCCGCGGCTACTCCATCTTCATGAAGGGCAAGGACCCGCGCGACGCTCACTTCATCACCAGTCGGATCTGCGGGATTTGCGGTGACAACCACGCGACATGCTCCTGCTACGCACAGAACATGGCCTACGGCGTGAAGCCACCCCATCTCGGGGAGTGGATCGTCAACCTTGGCGAGGCGGCCGAGTACATGTTCGATCACAACATCTACCAGGAGAATCTGGTCGGGGTCGATTACTGCGAGCGGATGGTGTCTGAGACCAACCCCGGAGTCCTGGAGAAGGCCAACCACACGCAAGCCCCGCACGCCGGCGACCACGGCTACCGAACCATCGGTGACATCATGCGTTCGCTCAACCCCTTCACCGGGGAGTTCTACCGGGAGGCACTGCAGGTCAGCCGGATGACTCGCGAGATGTTTTGCCTCATGGAGGGACGGCACGTGCATCCGTCCACGCTCTATCCCGGCGGGGTCGGCACCGTCGCCACGATCCAGTTGATGACTGACTACCTCACCCGGCTGATGCGCTACGTCGAGTTCATGAAGAAGGTCGTGCCGATGCACGACGACCTCTTCGATTTCTTCTATGACGCGTTGCCTGGCTACGAGCAGGTGGGTCAACGCCGGATTTTGCTCGGCTGCTGGGGCTCTTTCCAGGACCCCGACCATTGCAATTTCGAGTACAAGGACATGACCAACTGGGGACGCAAGATGTATGTCACCCCGGGTGTAGTCGTCGACGGCAAGTTGATCACCACAGACCTGGTCAAGATCAACCTCGGCATCCGGATCATGCTCGGCTCGTCCTACTACCAGGACTGGGAGGGCCAGGAGATGTTCGTCAAGAACGATCCCCTGGGCAACCCGGTCGACCGCCGTCACCCCTGGAACCAGCACACCAACCCGCAGCCGCAGCGTCGGGACATGGACGACAAGTACAGCTGGGTCATGTCACCGCGGTGGTTCGACGGCACCGATCATCTGGCCTTGGACACCGGTGGTGGGCCGATCGCGCGGCTGTGGACTACGGCGCTGGCCGGCCTGGTCGATATCGGCTACGTCCAGTCCACCGGGCACAGCGTCAAGATCAACCTGCCCAAAACCGCGCTGAAGGGCCCGGTGGAGTTGGAGTGGAAGATCCCGCGGTGGAGCAACACGCTGGAGCGCAACCGAGCCCGCACCTACTTCCAGGCATACGCTGCGGCCGCCGCGCTGCATTTCGCCGAGCAGGCCCTCGTGGAGATCCGGGCCGGGCGCACCAAGACCTGGGAAAAGTTCGAAGTACCGGAAGAGGGCGTCGGCTGCGGGTTCACCGAGGCCGTGCGGGGGGTCTTGTCCCACCACATGGTGATCCGCGACGGCAAAATCGCGAACTACCACCCCTACCCGCCAACTCCGTGGAATGCCAGCCCTCGGGACTCGCTCGGCACGCCGGGACCCTACGAAGACGCGGTTCAGGGTCAGCCGATTTTCGAGGAAAACGATCAAGCCAACTTCAAGGGCATCGACATCATGCGCACCGTGCGCAGTTTCGACCCCTGCTTGCCCTGTGGGGTGCACATGTACCTCGGCGAGGGCAAGGAAATCCAGCGGTTGCACTCCCCCACGCAATCCGCGGGGAGCGAGTGATCCATGGAGCCCGGCGACGAACCGGCATCCCAGGATTGGCTCACCGCCGGAGAGCGCATCGAAGCCCTGATCAGCGCCGGTGCCACGGGTGGTGCCGCCGGGCGTGAACGCGCCGAAGAACTCGTCCGGCTCGTCGCTGACCTCTACGGCGCTGGTTTGGAACGGCTGCTGACGCTGTTTCACGAGTGTGGACACCTGGACGCCGCAACGCTGGATGCCCTGGCCAAGGATGACTTGGTGGCCAGTTTGTTGCTGGTGCACGGACTCCATCCGTATGACGTGGCGACCCGCGTCCAGGCAGCGTTGGAGGACGTGCGCCCCTACTTGGGATCGCACGGCGGCGATGTCGAACTGCTGGAAATCACCGATGCCGGCGTGGTACACCTGCGCTTGCTGGGCAGTTGTGACGGCTGCCCTTCCTCCTCGGTCACCCTGAAGTTGGCTGTCGAAGGTGCCATCGAGAGCGCGGCACCGGAGGTCACCGCGATCACCGTCGATGACACTCCAGGACAGGAGCAGGCGGTGGGAGTGATTCCGGTGAGCGCATTACGCTCGCGGCTGGACACTCTCGACGTCGATCAGGGCTCGGTGTGGCACCCTGTGCCTGACGTGGCCGCACTCCAGCCGGGCGCCGTGTCAACGCTGACCGGCATGGAGCCGCCGGTTCTGGCCTGCCGGCTCAGCGACGACTTCTTCGCCTTCGTCGATCGCTGCGCCCGCTGCGAATCCTCACTGACCGGAGCCGTGCTGGCCCGCCGGCTAGGGGCCGCGGTGGGCGAAGCCGTCCTGCGCTGTCCCAGCTGCCAGGCGCACTACGACGTGCGTCGGGCGGGCGCATGCCTGGATGACGACAGCCTGCACCTGACCCCGGTGCCGCTGCTCACCGAACACGGCGTGACCTCGATCGCGCTGCCTGCACGAGTCCCCGCATGAGCGTGCCTAGCCGATCCTCCGCCGCAACGCTGCGTCGCATTACGGCCACTCGGCCCCAAGTGTCCGCGCTCGAGCGCTGCGAGATGTGCGCCGAACCGTTGGCCGAAGAACACCAACATGTCGTCAACGTGGAAAGCAGGGCGCTGATCTGCGCCTGTCGCCCCTGTTACTTGCTCTTCGCCGACGAGCACGCGCATTTGCGCTATCGGGCGGTGCCCGACCGGTACCTATGGTTTCGCGACTTCACTCTCGAACCCGGCGCCTGGGATGAGATGCAGATCCCGGTGGGGCTGGCCTTCCTGTTCCGCAACTCTGCGCAGCAGCGAACCATCGCCTTTTACCCCGGTCCTGCCGGAGCCACTGAGTCCGAGTTGCCACTGGACGCCTGGGAGCGCATCGTGGCTGCCCACCCTGGGTTAAGTCAGGTCCGACCCGACGTGGAGGCCCTGCTGCTCGTGCGCGAAGAGACGGGTAGTGCGACGCACGCCTGCTTCCTTGTTCCGATCGACGCTTGCTACGCACTCGTCGGCCAGTTGCGGATGCTGTGGCGGGGCTTCGATGGCGGCAGCGAAGCCCACACCGCCATGGACTCCTTCTTCTCAGACATACGCAAGCGCAGCAAGCAGGTTGCGTCAACGGGTGAGCAGGCGGCCCCATGAGCGGCTACACCTTCTCGGTGCTCCAGCTCGTGCCGGAGCCGTATGCCGTGGCGCCCCAACTGACCGCGCGGCTGCGGATCGAGGAAGCAACCGGTCAACGGATCCACGCCATCGCTCTGCGCTGCCAGGTCCGGATCGAGCCGCAGCGCCGTCACTACGACGATCTTGAGCAGGGGCGTCTGCGCGGACTGTTCGGGGGTCAGGAGCGATGGGCACAGACCCTGCGGCCATTCCTCTGGATGCAATGCAACACCACGGTCCAAGGATTCACCGGCGTCACCGAGACTGATCTCGTCCTGCCGTGCACGTACGACTTCGACGTGGTCGGGTCCCGTTACCTGCACGCCATCGGCACTGGCACGGTGCCATTGAACTTGCTGTTCTCGGGCACCGTCTTCACCCGCGGCCACAGCGGCTTCGGCGTCGAGCAGGTGCCCTGGGACTGCGAGGCCGCATACCAACTCCCAGTACAGGCCTGGCGAGAGACGATGGCCTGCTACTTCCCGAGCACCGGCTGGCTGCGCTTGGACCATGATGTGCTGCACTCGCTGGCGGACTACCGGGCCCGGCGGGGACACACCTCGTGGGAGGAGACCGTGCAGGCTCTCCTGGCGTCCCAGGAACAGCGGGCACGATGAGTCAAGAAACCGTGAACGCAGACTCGCTGGAACAGGTGCGCACGGTTGCCGACGCCGTGTTGTACGAGGGATACCTGCTCTATCCCTACCGGGCGAGTTCAGGCAAGAACCAGGCCCGCTGGCAGTTCGGCGTGCTCGGCCCCCCAGGTGCCGCACAAGCTGGCTTCGGCGAAGAGCCGAGCATGTCCATCCAGTGTCTGCTGAGGCAGCGAGACGCGCAGACGAGCGTGCAGGTCCACCTGCGATGTCTGCAACTCCAAGTGCGCCAGATCCAGGCTCGCGACTCGAACGGTGAGTTCCAGTCGGTGGCCGATCTCGCCGTCAACGGACGTAGCGTGCTGAGTTGGGAAGAGGCCGTCGAGTGTGTGGTCACCCTGCCACCGGCCCCGCCCCTGAAATCCATTGACACGCCGGTTGAGTTTGCTGGTGGAGAAGAAGTGGAAGACCTGCTCGAAGCGGACGGCAGCGTTGTAGGCCGGATCGTGCGTACACGCCAGGCTCTGAAGGCCACGGTGCGCTGCCACGGTGAAGCAGCAGAAGGCCTCGTTCGGCTGGCCGTGACCGTGACCAATGCCCACCCTGACCCAGTTGGGGACAAGCAGACCGCCATCGAGAGGTCACTGATCGGCGCGCACCTGATCCTGCAAGCCTCCGACGAAGGCTTCATCTCCGTGATCGACCCACCTGCCGAGGCCGCTAAAGCGGCGGCGAGTTGCCGACAGCACCGATGCTGGCCGGTGCTAGCCGGCTCGGACCAGCGCTCTGACATGGTGCTCGGCGCCCCGATCATCCTCTACGACTACCCGCAAGTGGCACAGCAGAGTCGAGGGCAGATGTTCGACGCCACCGAGATCGACGAAATCCTGACCCTTCGAGTGCTAACGATGACCGAGGAGGAAAAGGCCGAGGCACGAGCGACCGATCCGCGCGCACGTGAGGTGATCGACCGGTGCGAGGCGATGACGGTGGGCGACCTGCAACAACTGCACGGCATACTCCGCGATCCGCACGCCGCGCCCGCGTCCACCGGACCGGCTGAGCCGTTGCGCGCGGACCCGTTCGACAGCGGCGGCGTGCCGCGGTGGGACCCCGAGGCGGAAGCCGAGATCAACCCCGACACCGATTCGGTGCTGGTCGATGGGGTCGCAGTCAGCCGAGGGAGCCTCGTGCGGGTCCACCCCTCCAGGCGGGCTGACGCTCAAGACCTTTTCTTCGCCGACCAGGTCGCGCGGGTCACTGCGGTGTTGCAGGATCTGGACGGTGCCGTGCATGTCGCGCTCGTCCTGGTCGATGACCCGGCCGCCGACCTGCACGAATGGTATGGCCGGTACTTCTACTTCGCGCCGGAGGAAATCGAGCCCCTCTGGCCGCAAAGCCAGCGACCGCATAGAGAGGAGAGCCCCACATGAAAACGCTAGGAAGGGCCACCGCCGCACTCGCTGCGGCTATCGCCGGAATCGCCGTTGTCGTCGGTGTGCAGTCTGTCCCCGACGTCCGTAGATACCTGAAGATCCGCTCGATGTGAGCTCGTCAAGAGAGGTTTTGATGCACCCGACGGACATGACCGAAGCGCCGCCGACCCAGCACGATTCGGCCCGCCGATCGGAGCGGGTGCTGGTGGCGGGGATCGGCAACATGTTCTTCGGTGACGACGGCTTCGGTCCCGCCGTGGTCCGCCACATGGTGGAGATGCACGACCTGCCGAGGCAGGTCCGGGTCGTGGACTACGGCATCCGCGGCCTGCACCTGGCCTACGACCTGCTTGACGGATACGACACGCTGATCGTCATCGACACGCTGCCGGGCAGGTCAACCCCAGGAGACCTCACCGTGCTTGAGGTCGGTGAAGGTGACGTGGGTTCCGAAAATGTCGACCCGCACGGGATGTCTCCCGTTGCAGTGCTGGCCAGTGTGCGCCAACTCGGCGGGACCCTTCCCCCGACGTGGGTCGTCGGTGTTCAGCCGCTCAGTCTGGATGAAGGCATCGACCTGAGTCCGCCGGTCCAGGCCGCCGTGTCACGCGCGTCGGAGGTCGTCATAAGCCTGTTGACGAAGGTGGAGGTGGGTTGAGATGTGCCTCGGGATTCCTGGTCAGGTCGTGGAGATGATGCCGGGCAACGCCGACCAACTGGCGTTGGTCGATGTGCTGGGGGTCCAACGGCCGATCAATCTCGGCATGCTCGAGGACCTGCCGGTCGAGCCTGGCGAGTGGCTGATGATCCATATGGGGTTCGCCATCGAACGAACCGATCAGGCAGGGGCAACGGTTGCCCTTGATGGACTGCAGTTGGTTGGCCGCCCTATGCCGGCGGCTGTTACTGCCTCCACGGACCGCCCTCCGACATCGGGCAAGGAGGAGGTCGGCCATGCATGACCTGTTGACTCGGGCCGTTCCTGGGCCGGTGCTGTTTGCCCGCTATGCCTTCCCGCCGAACGCTCGCGGCTTCTGCGGACCGGCCGACCACGCGGAATTTTGGGGGTATGCGGTCGCGGGCGTCGACGACGGCGGGTTGCGGGCGCTGTCCCAGCAATTCGCCGGCGCTTGGCCCTACCTCCAGTTGATCGCTGGCGCGACCGGTCTGAAGGACCCGCTGGACCCCCGGGTTGTCGAGGCCTACTGGATCGGTAGCCCGCGGCTGGACCGGATCGCGACGGGCGATATCGGCACGTCGATGGAAGAACGCTTTCGGCACATGAGCGGTCGAGAATTCTCCAACCTCACCGGCGGGGTCCTTGCCGGCGGCGTGCCGCACCACAGCTTCGCCGTGTTCTGCATCTACCCCTACACCGGCCTGCTCACC
>JBBQNO010000038.1:0-20406 GCA_038330045.1 Actinomycetales bacterium
ACCCTCGGCCGTGGCTGAGATGCCACCGGCTGCTAATGCCCGCAGCATCGATTGCGGGTCGCTGCTGCGCACTAACGTCGTGGTCTCACCGTGAAGTTCCTCAATCCTCCCTTGGCGGACCAGACGGCCGTTGGCGATGATCACCACGTCATCGACGGTCTGTTCCACCTCGCTGAGCAGGTGTGAGCTGATCAAGATGGTCTTGCCCTCGGCGGCGAGTGCTCGCAATAGGCCACGCAGCCAGCGGATTCCCTCGGGGTCCAAGCCGTTGGCCGGCTCGTCCAAGATCAGCACTTGGGGGTCGCCGAGCAGGGCCCCGGCCAACCCGAGCCGCTGCCGCATACCCATCGAGTAGCCACCGGCACGTTTGCGCGCGGCGGCAGGTATGCCGACGAGCTCCAACATGTCGTCGACCCGGCTGTCGGAAATTTTATGGGTCGCGGCCAAGACGCGAAGGTGATCGCGACCGCTGCGACCGGGGTGGAAATTCGTCGCCTCCAGCGCAGCACCGACGACGTTGAGCGGGGCCGACAGATCGGCATACCTCTTGCCACCGATCAGGCCGTCACCGGCGGTGGGCTTGACGAGTCCCAGGAGCATCCGCAATGTCGTGGTCTTGCCTGCTCCGTTGGGACCGAGGAAACCGGTAATACGGCCGGGTCGCACCTCGAAGGTGAGGTCGTCGACTGCGGTGAAATTTTTGAAGGCTTTAGTGAGTCCCTGAGCCTGGATGTCGGTCCCGGCACCGGACGGCGCGGTCGAAGAGTGGCTCATGGCGCAATTAAATCAGGAGCCAACGTCGCTTAGGGAATAAGGACCACCAAGGAGTACGGCCCGACGTCGATCGAACCGCGACCTCGGGGGTCGGTCACGGTGGCCGGTGTTGCGTGATCGCCGAACAGGGAACTGTATGTCGCGGCGTCGCTGTTGAACCGTACCCGCCACGCAGTGCCCGGTTCGCCCGGCATACCCACCGTCCCGGCCATCGGATGAGCCGAGAAGTTCGC
Organism: Actinomycetales bacterium; assembly: GCA_038330045.1. Lineage (GTDB taxonomy): Bacteria > Actinomycetota > Actinomycetes > Actinomycetales > Dermatophilaceae > Ornithinicoccus. Next base: position 1,008 of record JBBQNO010000038.1, read on the forward strand.
CACCACCACTGCCTGACCGCCCTCGTCGTCGGCCCGATGGAAGGCGATGATCTTGCGGTCCTCGTCCACGTCGAGCATCTGCACGTGCTGACCACGAAGCGCGCCGGAGTCCCCGCCGAGGTTGCGCCGCAACCAGATGAGGTTGCGAAACATCCGGACGATGTCGCGGAACTGCTCGGCGCGCTCCCAGTTCACCGGCACCGAATCGCGGAACCACTCGTCCTCCAGGAACTCTTGGCCCTGGAAGAGCATCGGGATGCCAGGCGTGGTTAGCACCAAGGCTGCGCCGAGGGTGGACAATTTTTGTGCGTGCCACCCGTCGGCATTGGACGCCATGACTTCAGAAGGCACCCGCGCCTTGCCATTGGCGACCTCGTCGTGTGACTCGGTGTAGATCACCCGGTCGAACGCATGCTGGTAACGCGTGGTGACCGCGCCTGCCACGGCGGCCATTGATCGGTGGGCATCGTTGGTGGCGGTCAGCGCCTCTCGCACCGGGTGCACGAACTGGTTGTCCCACTGCGCGTGCATGGCCGCTCCACCAGGCCCCGTCGAAGTGACGGCCATCTCGCCGTGCAAGTCCTCGGCGATCACGATGGCGTCCGGGCGTTCTTCGCGCACCGACTCGGCGACCCAGCGCATCAGCGACCACCCTTCGTCGATGTCCCAGCCCGAGCCGTCCACGCTGCGCATATACGGAGTCATGTCGAGGCGCAGGCCGTCGGCGTGGAACTCGCGCAGCCACATCAGCGCGTTGTCACGGATGAACCGCCGGACTTCTTCACGGCCATAGTCGGGCCGCGTGTCACCCCAGGGCGTAGCGCTTCGCCAGTCGTTGTAGAAGTAGATGCCACCCTTGCCGTCGCCGTCGCTCCACCCGTCGAACTGCCACAGGCCCAGATCGGAGGGGCCGAAGTGGTTATAGACCACGTCGATGATCACGGCGATGTCGTGGGCGTGGGCTTCTTTGACAAACTCTCGCAGTGCTTCTGGGCCACCATAACTGGACTCCACAGCGAACACGTGGGCCGGGTTGTATCCCCACGAATAGTCCCCGGCGAACTCCATCAGCGGCATCAGCTCGATCGCGTTAATTCCGAGGGCCTGGAGGTAGTCGAGCTTGCCGGTCAGGCCATCGAGGTCGCCGATGTTGCCCTCAGAGCCGACAAACGATCCGATATGCGTTTCGTAGATCACGAGGTCTTCGTGCGGCGGACATTTGAAGTCGTCGCCGTCCCAATCGAAATCGTGGGGGTCCACGATGATGCCGTTGCCGATGGAGTTGGTCACCGCGCGGGCATACGGATCAATCCGGTATGCCGTTTGCTCGCCGAGCGTGAGCACGAACTGGTACTCCTGGCCGGGCTTAGCGCTAGGCACGTCGGCATACCAGTAGCCGCCGCCTTCGTGGCTCAGCGAATGCTTCGCGCCAGTCCAGTCGTCGAAATCGCCGGTGACGGCAACCCCGTTGGCGTGCGGTGCCCAGACGCGAAAGGCAACGCCCTCGGCATACGGAATCGAACCCATCCCTGCGTGTGTCATGGCGCCACCCTACGATCATCGAAATACAACAAAACCCCTGGCCAGTTTTTCTGGTCAGGGGTTCCCTGGGTGTGTTGCGCCCCCGGCAGGATTCGAACCTGCGCTCCCGCCTCCGGAGGGCGGTGCTCTATCCCCTGAGCTACGGGGGCAACAGCGACTGAGGTTAGCATTTGGTATGCCGTGTCATCGCATCGAAGTTTAGGGTTGCGGCATGGCTTCGGTGAGCAGCAGTGATCGCGTCCGGCAGGTCACCGTCACGGTAGCCGAGGTTTCCGCCTGGGTGGGCACGTTGCCCGGCCTTCTCCATCTGGTCGGTGATCTATCTGGGGCTGGCCGCATACACCGCGTGGCAGTGGCTTCCCAGCCAAACCACGCGGGCGGTCCACCGGCGCATGGGTTACCTCGGGGCGGCCTCAATGGTGCTCAACGCCTCCTGGCTGCTCGTCACCCGACAGGGGTAGATTTGGGTCAGCGTGGGGGTCATTGTGGCGTTGGCCCTCGTGCTCGGCGTGTTGTGAGGGTGCTCTCAGCGCATCGCGAGACGTCGCTGTCCGACCGGATCCATCATCGATGGCACATTTGGTCTCTATCTCGGCTGGGTGGCGGTGGCCACCTTCGCCAACGATACGGCGGCATTGGTCTCCAGCAGTATCGAGCCAGGCGCGTTCGTGAGCGACCTTGTCGCGGTGGCTGTGCTGGTCGTCGGCCATGGCCTGGGGGTTGATCTGGAGCGCCATCGCCCGAGCCACTGACGAGCCGCAATGGTCCTTTGGTCTCCCTTGCTGCCGGAGTGGTCGCCCTGATTGTCGTCGCCTCAGCGGTGCTCCAGCGCAGCAGGGCTAAGCGCGTGGCGGCTGGCGCTTAGACTTTCGCGAGTGACTCCCGAGCAGCTTGCCGACGCGATCCGAGATGCCCTGGCGAAGGCCACCGAGGCTGGCGACCTTCCCGCGACCGACGTGGGCGAGGTGCGGGTGGAGCGCCCCCGCAGCCGAGAGCACGGCGACTGGTCGACGAACGTCGCGTTGCAGTTGTCCAAGCAGGCCGGTATGCCGCCGCGTGCGGTGGCCGAGATCCTCGTCTCCAGTCTGCTCGAATCCGCCGGAGTGGCGAAGGCGGACGTAGCCGGGCCGGGCTTTATCAACATCACCCTGAAAGCAGCCAGCGCTGGGGCGTTGGCCAAGAACATCGTCGACGCTGGCGCTGCATACGGCCGCAACGATTCACTGGCAGGCGAGGTCATCAACCTCGAGTTCGTGTCGGCCAACCCCACCGGTCCGTTGCACTTGGGGCACACTCGGTGGGCCGCGCTGGGGGATTCGCTTCGCCGTTTGTTGCAGGCCAACGGGGCAGACGTCACCTCCGAGCATTATTTCAACGACGCCGGCGCCCAGATGGATAAGTTCGGCGCCTCGATTCTGGCCGCAGCCCGAGGTGAGCAAGCGCCAGACGGGGGATACAGCAACCCCTCCATCGACGCCCTCGCCGCGCGATTGGACGAGCAGAGTCCCGGCTGGTCGGATCTGTCTACCGAGGAAGCGGTGGCGATTGCCCGCACCGAAGGTGCCACTTTGCAGATCCAGTCCATCAAGGACACGCTTAGCGCGTTCTCGGTGCATTTCGACGTGTGGTTCTCGGAGAAGTCGCTGCACGATTCCGGCGCGGTCGCCGATGCGGTGCAGCGTCTGCGCGATCAGGGACACGTCTTTGATCAAGACGGCGCCATTTGGCTGCGCACCACAGATTTCGGCGACGACAAAGATCGGGTGCTGCTTCGGGCCAATGGAGATCCGACGTACTTTGCCTCCGACGCGGCCTACTACTTGAACAAGAAGGACCGGGGCTATCCCGCCAAGGTCTACATGTTGGGTGCCGATCACCACGGTTACGTGAATCGCCTCAAGGCCATCGCGGCCTGTGCTGGCGATGACCCAGAGGTCAATATCGAGGTGCTGATCGGGCAGCTCATTAACATCTCCGGCGAGCGAATGGGTAAGCGCCGTGGGAACGCGATCAACCTTGCCGATGTGTTGGAGTGGATTGGCCCCGACCCGATTCGATATTCATTGGCGCGTTATCCCGCCGACTCGCCGCTTGACCTCGATGGCGAAGCGATGCGTCAGCGCACGAACGACAACCCGGTCTTCTACGTGCAGTACGCCCACGCACGCACCTGCAACGTGAACCGCCTAGCCCTTGACGACGGCATTGCGACCGCAGATGGGTTCGACCCCAGCCTGTTGTCCCACGCCTCTGAAGCCGCCCTGCTGGCGATCCTGGGGGACTTCCCGCGCATCGTGGCGCAAGCTGCTTCGCTGCGTGAGCCGCATCGTGTGGCCCGCTACCTCGAAGACTTAGCTGGTCGGTATCACAAGTGGTACGACGACTGCCGCGTTCGTCCGATGGATGCCAGCGAAGCGATCACCGACCTTCACCGGACTCGGCTGTGGCTGAACAACGCGACCCGGCAGGTGCTTGCCAACGGCCTCGACCTGTTGGGCGTTTCCGCCCCGGAACGGATGTAACCATGACGCAGACACCTCTTCGCGTGGCGCTACTGGGCTGTGGCACCGTGGGCACGGCTGTGGCCGGGGCCATTGTGTCCCGCTCTGCACTGTACGAAAAGCGCATCGGCCGCCGGCTCGAGTTGGCCGGAATCGCCGTCCGCGACGTAGCTAAGCCGCGCGACCTCGGCTTGGTCTCCCGTGATGTCCTCACCCAAGACCCGTCAACGCTGATTGACCGTGCCGACATCGTGATCGAAGTCATGGGGGGCATCGACCCTACCCAGGCGCTCATCGAGCAAGGCCTGCGCGCGGGCAAACCGGTAGTGACTGCCAACAAGCAACTCATCGCCGCCGCTGGTCCGCACCTGCACGCCATCGCCACCGAGCATGGTGCCACGCTCGACTACGAAGCCGCCGTGGTGGCCGCCGTGCCGATCGTCCGGGTCGTGCGTGATGCCCTCGCCGGCGATCGCATCACCTCCATCAGCGGCATCGTGAACGGGTCGACGAACTACGTCCTAGACATGGTGGCTCGCCACGGGATGGGCTTGGCCGAAGCGGTCGAGCAGGCTGGCGCATTGGGGTATTTGGAAGCAGACCCGACCGAAGATCTCGAGGGCATCGACGCTGCCGCCAAGATCGTGATCTTGGCCCGACTTGCCTGGGGGGTCGAGGTCACCATGTCGGACGTCAAGCGCCGGGGGATCTCGCATTTGAGCAACGCGGACTTCGAGGCTGCGGCCGGGGCCGGTCACGTCATCAAACTCCTCGCCTCCGCGTGGGCCAGTGGCGACCCCGATAACCCCAAGATTGAATTGGCGGTACGCCCCGTGAGCCTAGGGGCCGACAATCCGTTGGCTCAAACACGCGAGGGCCGCAACGAAGTCGTCATCGAAGCGGAATTCGCCGGGCCCTTGCGTATGCACGGTGCTGGGGCGGGCGGACTCGAGACGGCTTCGGCCGTGTTGGGTGATGTGGTCAATGCAGCACGCAGCATTTCGGAGTGATACTGTGAGGTACGCCTCAAGGGGCAACGTCGGAGCATCTAATGCCTGATCGCGAGTTAGGCCCCACGGGCGCATCGCGGCTTTCGTTGACAGTCTCCCTCTGGATAGTGCATTCCAGTTAGGGGCTCGTCGCCGGCAGCGATACACCCAGGGTCTTAACCACCACATCCAGCGGCGCTTAAGCGCTGTCCACTGATGACCTCTGCTCGGCCGCACCCGAACAGATGGACAAAGAAGGAAACTCTGTGACTGAAACCACTGACGTTGTGGCAAACGCCAAAACAAGCTCGCTGAGCGCAATGCGTCTTGCTGATCTGCAAAGCCTGGCCGGGGGAATGGGCCTATCGGTCAATTCGAAGATGCGTAAAGCTGACCTTGTCTCGGCCATTCGTAACGCTCGCGGGGGATCGGCGTCGAAGGCATCGGCATCGAACCCAAACCGTGGTGGCTCCGCTCCGCAGGCCACGGGGGTCACCCAGGAGGGGAGCGCCCCGAAGGCGAGCGCCCCCGTGCAGGCCGCGCAGGAGACATCGACTAACGGCGAGACGATCACGCCCGCACGGCCACCGCGCAACGGCAACGACGCTGGCACCACCCCTGGCGAGGACTCTTCGGGGAATGACGGTCGGGGCAATGACCAACGCAACGGCGGCCAACCGAACAGCGACAACCGTGGCGACGACAAGCGGGGCAACGAGAACCGGGGAAACGACAACCGCGGGAATGAGAACCGGGGCAGTGAGAACCGGGGCAGTGACAACCGCGGGAATGAGAACCGGGCCAGTGACAACCGGGGCAATGAGAACCGGGGCAGTGACAACCGCGGGAATGAGAACCGGGGCAGTGACAACCGGGGAAACGACAACCGCAGCAACGACAACCGCGGGGACGACAATCGCGGCGGTGGGGACGACGACCGCAACGGGCGTCGCCGCAACCGTCAGCGTGGCCGTGAACGCAACAAGCGTGGCGGGCGCACGCCCGGAGCGTCTCAGGTCGGCGGCCGCGAGAACTACCCGGACGAGCAGGATTCCTACTCCGAAGAAGACGTGCTGGTCCCCGTGGCTGGCATCGTCGACGTGCTCGATAGTTACGCCTTCATCCGCACCACAGGCTACCTCCCGGGAGCGACGGACATCTACGTCCCGATGGGCATGGTCCGCCGCAATGGACTGCGTAAGGGTGACGCCGTCGCAGGTGCCATCAAGGCCCCTGGCTCCGGTGAGCACGAGGTCGCTCCGCCAGGTGGCGGCAAGCACAACCGTGGCAAGTTCAACGCCCTCGTCCGCTTGGACAGTATCAACGGCATGACGCCCGAAGAGGCCAAGCAGCGCCCGGAGTTCGGCAAGTTGACCCCGCTCTATCCGCAAGAACGTCTGCGGCTGGAAACAGATGCCAAGAATCTCACCACTCGCATCATCGACTTAGTTGCGCCCATCGGTAAGGGCCAGCGAGGGCTGATTGTGTCCCCGCCCAAGGCGGGTAAGACGCTGGTGCTGCAGTCGATCGCTAATGCGATCACCACGAACAACCCCGAAGCCCACTTGATGATCGTCCTCGTTGACGAGCGCCCGGAAGAGGTAACCGACATGCAGCGCACGGTCAAAGGTGAGGTTATTGCCTCCACCTTCGACCGGCCAGCCGAGGACCACACCACCGTGGCCGAGTTGGCCATCGAGCGCGCCAAGCGCCTTGTGGAGCTGGGCGGCGACGTCGTTGTCCTGCTCGACTCGATCACCCGTTTGGGTCGTGCCTACAACTTGGCGGCCCCCGCGAGTGGTCGCATCCTCTCCGGTGGTGTTGACTCCAGCGCTCTCTACCCGCCGAAGCGCTTTTTCGGCGCAGCGCGCAACATCGAAGAGGGTGGGTCGCTCACCATTTTGGCCACCGCGCTCGTAGAGACCGGGTCCAAAATGGACGAGGTCATCTTCGAAGAGTTCAAAGGCACGGGCAACATGGAATTGCGACTGTCGCGCCAGTTGGCCGACCGCCGCATCTTCCCCGCCGTGGACGTCAACCCGTCGGGCACCCGACGCGAAGAGATCCTCATGTCGGGCGAGGAGCTCAAGATCGCCTGGAAGCTTCGTCGCGTGCTGACCGCGCTCGACTCCCAGCAGTCACTGGAGTTGCTGTTGAACCGTCTGCGCAACACCCGCAACAACTACGAATTCTTGACTCAAGTGCAGCAGACCTCGTCAATCAAGCTCGACGACGAAGACTGAACTACCTGTGCGCTCACCCCGCGGTGGGGCAGGAATGTCTGCCTCACCGTTGGCGTTAGTTAATTGCGGTGTGCCCTGGCACACTTATCCGTCGGCCTACCGGTTCACGCCCTGCGCTGTGCAGTGGCGACCCGGGGGAACACCACCCTAGGAGATCACGTGAAGAAGAACATTCACCCCCCATACATCGAAACTCAGGTCAGTTGCACCTGTGGAGCGAAGTTCACCACGCACAGCACCGCGCCCGGTGGCACCATGAGCGCCGACGTGTGCTCGCAGTGCCACCCCTTCTACACCGGCAAGCAGAAGATCCTTGACACCGGTGGCCGCATCGCCCGCTTCCAGGAGCGCTACGGCAACAAGGCCGCGAAGTAACTTCTCCCCAAGCATCAGGTCAGCAAGGGGGTGGCATGGATGACTCAGCCGCCCCACTGTTGGCTGAATACCTGACGATCGAAGAGCGGCTCGCTGACCCCAGCATCCACTCCGATCCGTCGGTCTTTCGCAAACTCACCAAGCGGTATGCGGCGCTGTCGCCGACAGTTGCTGCATACCGTTCGTGGCAGACCGCCTCAGAGGATCACGCCGCCGCGCGCGAGTTGGCCTTAGAGGACGAAGGCTTCGCTGCCGAAGTGCCCGCGCTCGCCCAAGCTGAAGACGATGCCAGCGGCGAGTTGCGACACCTCTTGCTCCCGCGTGACCCCGATGACGATCAAGACGCGATCCTCGAGGTCAAAGCCGGCGAGGGCGGCGCGGAGTCAGCATTGTTTGCTGGCGATATAGCCCGCATGTACCTGCGCTACGCGGAGCGGCGCGGTTGGCGAGCCGAGGTGCTCGACGCCACCGATTCCGACCTCGGCGGCTACAAAGACATCCGGATTGCCATTGCGGCCTCCGGGTTGCCCGCTGTGGGCGAGGCGCCCTGGGCGCGACTGAAGTATGAGGGCGGCGTGCACCGAGTTCAGCGTGTCCCGGTGACCGAGAGCCAGGGGCGCATCCATACCTCCGCGGTAGGCGTCTTGGTGATGCCTGATGTCGATGACCCCGAAGACGTCGACTTCGGGCCGAACGACCTTAAGATCGACGTCTTTCGCTCCAGTGGCCCCGGCGGCCAGAGCGTCAACACCACCGACTCCGCGATCCGGATCACGCACCTGCCGACCGGCACCGTCGTGTCCTGCCAAAACGAAAAGTCGCAGTTGCAAAACAAGGAATCCGCGATGCGGGTGCTCCGCGCGCGACTGCACCAACTTGCCGTCGACGAGGCCGAGGCAGAGGCTTCGGCTCAACGCCGGTCGCAGGTGCGCACCGTCGACCGCAGCGAACGTATCCGGACCTACAACTACCCGGAAAACCGCATCGCCGACCACCGGACGGGCTTTAAGGCCTACAACCTCGACCACGTGCTCGATGGCGAGTTGGACCCCGTGGTGATCTCGGCCATGGAAGCCGACGAAGCAGCCCGACTGGCAGGCTTGGCCGACACCTCCTCGTGAGCATTGCGATGGAGTCTGCGGTCCGCGCGGCGACCGCCAAGCTTGGTGCAGCAGGCATTGTCAGCGCCCGGACCGATGCCCAGTTGTTGCTGGCCGCTCGTCTCCACGTCACCCGCGCCGAGGTAGTACGCCAAAGTGTGCTTGGTCGCACCCTTACGACTGATCAAGAGGCTGCATACGCCGATATTGTGAACGAGCGCGCCGCCCGAGTGCCACTGCAACATCTCACCGGTTATGCCCATTTCGCCGGGATCACACTCTCGGTCGGCCCCGGGGTTTTCGTGCCGCGCCCAGAGACTGAACTGATCGTGCACCGGGCCACCGCGCTCGCAGCAGGCATCGACTCGCCCGTCATCGTGGATTTATGTACCGGCAGCGGAGCCATTCCCTTAGCTCTCAAACAGTCTCTGCCGATGGCCGCGATTCACGCCGTGGAACTCTCTGCGCACGCGCACGCTTGGGCAGTGCGCAACGTCAGCACGCTCGGGTTTGACGTCGATCTCCGGCTCAGTGATGCGGCCCTAGCCTTCGATGATTTGCTCGGGGAGGTGGACATCGTCACCTGCAACCCGCCCTACATACCCAACGGTGCGGTGCCCGTCGACCCAGAGGTTCGCGATCACGACCCTGGCATCGCGTTGTATGGCGGCAGCCAGGATGGACTGAAGATACCCCTGCAGATGGCCGCGCGAGCCGCTGACTTGCTGCGACCCGGCGGGCACCTGCTGATGGAGCATGCCGATAGTCAAGACGTCACGCTGGTGTCGCGCTTACAAGACATGACCTGTTGGATCGCCATACGCGATCACCGCGACCTCAGTGGCAGACCCCGAATAGTCGAAGCCACTCGGGATTGAGCCAGGACTCAGAGGGCGCTGAAGATGAATATAGCGAGGGCGATGATGGCCAAAACTCCAACGATGGTCCAGATGGTGCTACGAGGCATAGCCAACTCCTAAGAAGGGGCCGGGACGTGTGCCCAGCCAACAAAGCGAGAGTAGTCATGTGGCGAGACTCGCGCATCCTGAGAGGTCAACGGCAACGTGTTCCCGGATCACCGGTCATATGGAGGTGCCACAATATGAGCCGTGATCCTTGATTGCACCGATCCTAACGCTCGCGCCGACTCCATTGCTGCCGCGGCGGAGGTCGTGCGCTCCGGACGGTTGATCGTGATGCCGACCGACACGGTGTATGGCGTGGGTGCCGATGCCTTCGACAAGGTGGCCGTGGCCATGGTGCTGGCGGCAAAGCACCGCAGTCGTGACATGCCCCCTCCGGTGTTGGTCCCGAACCCGCGCACGGTCGATGGTCTGGCTACCGACGTGCCGATGTGCGCCAAGATTTTGATGCGTGCCTTCTGGCCCGGGGCCCTGACTATCGTGCTGAAGGCTCAAGGATCGCTGTCGTGGGATCTGGGCAAGACCAACGGAACGGTCGCGCTGCGGATGCCCGACGACGCGCTCGCTCTGGATGTGCTCGCCGAGATTGGCCCGATGGCGGTGACTAGCGCCAACCTCACGGGTCAGCCGGCCGCGACGACTGCCGCGCAGGCACTCGAGCAGTTGGGCGGTGCCGTGTCGATCTATTTGGACGGTGGACCACGGGAGGAGCAAGGGGCCTCGACGATCATCGACTGCACGGGGCTTGAGCCCATTGTGTTGCGGCACGGCTCGATCAGCACGGACGCGCTTGAAGAGGTCCTCGGGGACACGCCGCTGCTTCTGGAGCGGCCGTCCGCAGACGTGGCCGAACAGCCGGGGAGCGATGATGAGTCGGCGCTAGTGCCTGAAGATGCCCCCGCGGCGGAGCCAACCATCCAGGCCAAAGACGTTCGTGACCAGAACTTTGAGCCCGCTGCTGCGCACCTGGCGACGCGCCGTGCGGGGTCTGGTCCGCGGCTTGTCGGAAGCGTGCGCCCCAGCGGTGTTCGCGCTGGTCGCGATGCGATTACACAACTTTCGGTCAAGCCATTCCCGGCGTCGCCCCCAGCCCCTACAGTGGGGCAGTGACCCTCCGGATGCCCTTCCGGACTTGTGAAGTAGGAGATGACTTGAGCACCCAGATCACCCCGCAGACGTACTACGGCCCGGACTTCGGCTCGCTGCTGAGCGCCGACCCGGCCATCGCAGAATTGCTCGTCCGTGAGTTGGATCGCCAGCGTGGCGGGCTGCAACTTATTGCTAGCGAGAATCAGACGAGTCCCGCGGTGCTCGCCGCTCTAGGGTCGACGCTGTCCAATAAGTATGCCGAGGGCTACCCGGGGCGTCGCTACTACGGCGGTTGCGCCGAGGTCGATAAGGTCGAGACCTTGGCGATCGAGCGGGCCAAAGAGTTGTTCGGCGCTGACCACGCGAATGTGCAGCCGCACTCGGGGGCGAGCGCCAACCAGGCGGTCTACGGTGCCTTCGCTAAGCCGGGGGACACCATTTTGGGTATGTCGCTGGCCCACGGGGGCCACCTGACGCACGGCTTCTCCGTGTCCTTCTCGGGCAAATGGTTCAACGCGGTGCACTATGGCGTTTCGCACGACACCGAAGACATCGACTACGACCAGGTTGAGGCCTTGGCGCGCGATCACCGTCCGAAGATCATCATTGCTGGCGGGTCGGCCATCCCGCGACTCATTGACTTTGCCCGGCTCCGCGCTATTGCCGACGAGGTGGGAGCCATCTTCTGGGTGGACGCGGCCCACTTCATCGGCCTCGTCGCCGGCAAGGCCATCCCGTCCCCGGTGCCGTATGCCGATGTCGTCAGTTTCACCACCCACAAGGTGCTCCGAGGGCCTCGCGGCGGCGCGATCCTGTGCAAGGCACAGCATGCCGCCAAGATTGATCGCGCAGTGTTTCCGATGATGCAGGGTGGGCCGCTGATGCACGCTGTTGCAGGCAAGGCCGTCAACTTCGCCGAGTGCGCCACGGAGGCGTATCACGACTACGCCACCACGGTCATCGCCAACTCGCAGGCTTTGGCCGGCGCGCTCGCCGAGCGGGGAATTCGCCCCATCACTGGCGGCACCGACACTCACTTGTCCTTGCACGACCTGCGCGGTGTAGGCGTTAGCGGTGCCGATGCGGAAAAGCGCTGTGATGCGGCTGGCATCGTGCTTAACAAGAACGCGATTCCGTTCGACCCGGCCAAGCCCAACATTGCCTCGGGCATCCGCGTGGGAGCACCATCGGTCACCACTCAGGGCATGGGTCTTGAGGAGATGACCCAGATCGCTGACCTCATCCACCGTGCCGTGACGGCGACCGATGGCGAGCACGATCACCCCACCGCTGTCGCGCTGCGCGAAGAGGTGACTGCCCTCTTGTCGCAGTTCCCGGCCTACCCGACTGCGTGACTCCGGTGTCCCCAGCCCCTCGACTGACCTCGCCGAGGGGCTGGGGACTCGCCGGTGCGTGAATATCTGCTGGTTCTGCTGACGGCGGCGATCTTCACCTTCGTCGCCACCACGGGTGTGCGCCGATTGGCCTTTGCGGTCGGTGCCGTCACCCCAGTGCGTGCCCGCGACGTGCACTCGACCCCCATCCCGCGCCTCGGTGGCGTCGGAATGCTGGTCGGTTTCACGGCGGCCGTCATCGTCGGCAGTCAACTGCCCTTCCTGGGGCAACTCTTTGACTCGATGGAAATCTACGGCGTCCTGCTGGCGGCCTACATCGTCACTGCGGTAGGCGCGCTCGACGACATTCGCGAGTTGGACTGGCTGACCAAACTGGCTGGCCAAGTCGTCGCCGGGGGAGTGATGGCCTTTTTTGGTGTGCAACTGCTGAGCTTGCCGGTGTTTGGGGTGACCATCCTGCCTGAGCCTGTGCTGGTTGCGCTGACGGTCCTCATCGTGGTGATTTCGGTCAATGCAGTGAATTTTGTCGACGGTCTCGACGGTCTCGCAGCCGGCGTGGTGCTGATCTCTGCGGGGGCCTTTTTTGCCTGGACCTACCTGGTGAGCCGGGACTTCGACCCACCCAACGTGTTTTCCACCGCCACTTTCATCACCGCAGCGCTGATGGGTTGTTGCTTGGGCTTTCTGCCGCACAACGTGCACCCAGCGCGGTTGTTTATGGGGGATGCCGGGGCCCTGCTGCTTGGCCTACTCCTAGCGGCAAGCACGATCTCGATGACGGGTAGCGTTGACCCCAACAGCAGCGCGGCGACGACATCTACGGTCACGGCCTTCCTGCTACCGGTTTTACTGCCTGTGGCCATCATGGCGCTGCCCATCCTGGATATGGGCTTGGCGATTGTGCGGCGTACCCGGCGCGGCCAACTTCCGTGGAAGCCCGATGCACACCATATTCATCACCAGATGCTCCGAATTGGCCACAGCCACCGTCGAGCGGTGGCCTTGCTCTACCTTTGGTCTGGGCTCATCGCATTGGGGGCTGTGTCGTTTGCCTACGTGCAACCGTGGGTGTCGTTTGTCGGGATAGCGGTTGTTTTTGTGGTCGCAGCCACGTTGACGTGGCAACCTTGGACACGCGAACAACGAACTAAGGTATGACTTTGATCATGTTTTCGAGCTCTTCAGCGAAGGTGGCGCGACCGTGACATCGCCGTCGCTGGACGGTGCAACCGATGAGAGTACGTCCGCAAAAAGCCGTCCGCCACGCCACCCAGTCGTGACGGTAATGAACCGTCGAGCACTGATCTGGGCGGTGCCCGTCGCCTTCGTCGCTGGCTCAGTGGGGTGGGCACTCGAAGGACCAGGAGCGGGAGGAGCTGCCCTCATCGGTGGCGTCCTAGCGATCGTTGCCTTCACTGCTGGCATTTGGGGTATCGGTCTGGTGCTCAATCACCTGCCCGGTGTGGAGATAGCCGGCGCTCTCGCGGTGTTCCTGATCCAACTGCTTGTGCTAGTGAGCGCAGTGGTTTTGGTGCAAGATCAAGCCTGGCTGAACTCTCGCGCGTCAGCTCTGGGGCTGTTCGCGACCGCTTTGGCGCACCAGATGGGGCTGGTCACCGGTTATCTCAGTGCTCGGATGCTCATCGTCGATACCCCGTTGCCCAACGACTCGATGCAATGATGACCTCCATGAATTCCCCTTCGCGTCGGCCCAAGGGCGACCCGTTACCTCCCAGGCATCACGTCGAAGGCTTCGGGCAAGAGACCGATGCGGCCACGGGCGTTCTGGCGTACTTAATCGGAGGTCCGATCACCTTTGGGGGCATCGGTTGGTTGCTCGACGCTTGGTGGGGGACGGGGTTTGCCGTGCCCGTCGGCCTACTCGCAGGGATGGGAATGTCCTTGTGGGTGGTCTGGCTCCGGTATGGTTCTCCGAGACCTCCCAGTGATGTGTGACCACGTGATCTGGGCATGCCCGATCACCGTCACTAGGACCAAGGAGTATCCGTGATCATTACTTCCGCCGTCCGCTTGCCGATGTCCGAGTTCCCGCCTGAGCCGTCGACCTTTTGGCAGCCCATGGTGAAGTTCGGTTCTGTCGATATCTTCGGCTCTGAGATGACCCTGGCCATCACCCGCCCGATGATCGTGATGGGCCTCTCAGTGGTGTTGCTCTCATGGTGGCTTGTGGCCACGACCAAGCGTGCGGCCGTGGTGCCCAGCAAGGGCCAGTGGTTCACTGAAAAGGTCTACGACTTCGTTCGCAACGATGTGGCTCGCGACATGATCGGGTCCAAAGAGTTCATGCGCTTTGTGCCCATGCTCTTCGCGATGTTTGTCCTGATCTTGGCCAATAACTGGGCGGGGATCATCCCACCGATTCAACTGCCGACCTTCGGACGTGTTGGCTTCCCGATCGCGTTGACCATAGTGGTCTACGTCGTTTACCACTGGATCGGTGTGCAGAAGCACGGGCTGCTGGGCTACTTCAAGTTCATGGTGCCCGGCGGGCTGCCCGTTTTCATGATCCCTTTCATCTTCCTGCTGGAGCTCATCACTTTCTTCATCACTCGCCCGCTCACACTGGCGCTACGACTCTTCGGCAACATGTTTGCCGGACACATGTTGCTGCTGGTCTTCAGCCTTGGTGCCTGGGAGCTCTTCACCCAGGGCGGGTTCTTGTCGCTGGTGGCTTTCCCCGCATGGGCGATGACGTTCCTTATGGTCCTCTTCGAAGCGTTGGTGCAGTTCCTGCAGGCCTACGTCTTCGTACTGCTCGCTGCCTCGTACATCGGTGGCGCGCTGGTTGACGAGCACTGACTCGTTCCCCTCGCCTTAAAACTGAATACTCTTGCCGCCGGCGGTCTTCGCCGCCGGGACAACACACAGAAAGAGAAGTGACGTGGAAGGTAACATCACCCTCATTGGCTACGGCCTCTCAACCATCGGCCCCGCGATTGCCGTGGGTCTGATCTTCGCCGCTTACATCAACGGCGTCGCCCGTCAGCCGGAAGCAGCGAACTTGCTACGACCTATCGCCATTTTGGGCTTCGCGCTCGCTGAGGCGCTCGCGATCTTCGGTCTGGTTCTCTTCTTCATTCCTGCATAACTCGCTGGGTAGTTGCCCAGCATTCACACCGGATGCCGCAGAGCGGCATCGAGCAAGAGGAGACCACAGTGCAGCCCATTGCTGACACCTTGACTACCGTGATGGTGGTTGCGGCCGCAGATGACCCTGAGGCCACAGCACTTCCGATTCTGCCGTATTACCCCGAGCTCATCTTCGGCCTTGTGGCGTTCGCGATCCTGTTCTTCGTGGTGTCGAAAAAGGTTGTGCCTAATCTCGAGAAGGCCTACGCCGACCGCACCGCGGCTATCGAAGGCGGCATGGAAGAGGCAGACAAGGCGCGCGCCGAGGCTGAAGCCGCCAAACAGAGTTATGAAGAGCAGTTGGCCACCGCACGCGACGAGGCCAGCGCCATTCGTGAGAAGGCCAAGGAGCAGGGCGCGCAGATCATTGCTGAGATGCGCGAGCAGGCCAAGGAGGAGGCGGCCCGCATCACCGCCACTGCGCACAAGCAGGTCGAGGCCGAGCGTCAGCAGGCCATGGTCAGTTTGCGCAGCGAGGTCGGCGAGATCTCGACTGACCTCGCCAGCCGCATTGTTGGCGAGTCATTGCACGACGAGACTCGTCAAAGCGGCGTCATCGAGCGCTTCTTGTCCGAGTTGGAATCCAGCACGGCTAGCGACGCTAGCGTCGACGCGAAGAAGACGTCGGTAGGCGGGGAGTCCTGATGCAGGGGGCCTCCCGCAGTTCGCTCGCAGTCGCTCGCACAACCCTCGATGAGGTACTCAGCGGTGACGTTGATGCTGCCTCAGTGGGCGAAGATCTCTTGGCTGTGGCGGGAGTATTGGGTCGCTCAGCCGCGCTGCGGCGTGCGTTGTCCGACCCTTCGCGGGAGGGCCGCGTCCGATCGGAACTCGTCGACCGTCTTTTTTCGGGGCGCATTAGCGACGAGGCTCGCGAAGTGGCCCGATTCTCTGTCGCTCAGCGATGGACTCGTGACGCTCACCTAAGTGTGGCGCTGGAGGAGTTGGCCGTCGAAGCCTTCCTTGCGAACGCACAGCGCCACGACCGGTTGGGTCAGGTCGAGGACGAACTCTTTCGCTTCAATCGCATCGTCGATGCTCACTCCGACCTGCAGGCGGCGCTCAGCGATCGTCGTGCTAGCGAGTCGTCCAAGGGTGCCCTCGTCAAGACCCTGCTGAGCGACAAAGTCGCGCCGGAAACGTTGCGGCTCACCTCGCATGCGGTGGCCACACCGACTGCACGTTTTGACCGCGCTATCGAGTCGTACCAACAGTTTGCGGCTAAGCGGCAGAGTCAAGTCACCGCGGTGGTAACGAGCGCTACGGAACTGAACGATCACCAGCTCGAGCGGATGAGTGCTGCCTTGACGAAGCAGTACGGTCAAAAAGTTCACGTCAATCTGGTCGTTGATCCCACTGTCCTGGGAGGCGTCCGGGTCGAGATCGGCGACGAAGTCATCGAAGGCACGATTAGCAACCGCCTCGCCGATGCTCGACGTCACGTGACCCGATCATGAGCGACCCCATATTTCTTTACCACCAGGCACCAACTCTCGCGTGCTGCGGGACACCAACGAGGAGACAACAATGACGGAGTTGACCATCCGTCCGGAGGAAATCCGCGACGCCCTGGACTCATTTGTGAAGTCCTACGACCCCAGTGCCGCCTCACGCGAAGAGGTAGGCCGGGTCTCGGACGCCGGCGACGGCATTGCCCACGTTGAAGGTCTGCCGTCGTGCATGACCAACGAGCTGTTGAAGTTCGAGGACGGAACGCTCGGCCTCGCGCTGAACCTCGACGTCCACGAGATTGGCGTGGTCGTCCTCGGTGACTTCGCCGGGATCGACGAAGGCCAGGAGGTGCGCCGCACCGGAGAGGTCCTGTCCGTTCCCGTCGGCGACGCATACCTCGGCCGCGTGGTCGACCCGCTGGGCAAGCCCATCGACGGCTTAGGCGACGTCGAGAGCGACCAGCGCCGCGAGCTGGAGTTGCAAGCCCCCGGCGTGATGGACCGTAAGTCCGTGCACGAGCCCCTGCAGACCGGCATCAAGGCCGTCGACGCGATGATCCCGATCGGGCGCGGTCAGCGTCAGTTGATCATTGGCGACCGCCAGACCGGCAAGACAACCGTTGCCGTTGACACCATCTTGAACCAGCGCGAGAACTGGGAGTCTGGAGATCCGGACAAGCAGGTCCGCTGCATCTACGTCGCCATCGGCCAGAAGGCATCGACGATTGCTGGTGTGCGCAGCACGCTGGAAGAGAACGGCGCACTCGATTACACGACGATCGTCGCTGCTCCTGCCTCGGACTCCGCGGGCTTTAAGTACCTCGCCCCCTACACCGGTTCCGCGATTGGCCAGCACTGGATGTACCAGGGCAAGCACGTCCTCATCGTCTTTGACGACCTGTCCAAGCAGGCCGAGGCATACCGTGCGGTGTCGTTGTTGCTGCGTCGCCCCCCGGGCCGCGAGGCCTACCCGGGTGATGTCTTCTACCTACACTCGCGTCTGCTTGAGCGTTGCGCGAAGTTGTCGGATGAACTGGGTGCTGGGTCGATGACTGGGCTGCCGATCATCGAAACCAAGGCCGGCGACGTGGCGGCGTTCATCCCCACCAACGTCATCTCGATCACCGACGGCCAGATCTATCTTCAGGGCGACCTCTTCAACGCCAACGTACGTCCGGCCATCGACGTCGGTATCTCGGTGTCGCGCGTCGGTGGTGCCGCTCAGATCAAGGCGATGAAGAGCGTGTCCGGCCGTCTCAAGGTCGACCTCGCTCAGTTCCGTGAGATGGAAGCATTCGCCATGTTTGCCTCTGACCTGGACGCGGCCTCGCGGGCGCAGCTAGAGCGCGGTGCGCGAATGGTCGAGTTGCTGAAACAGCCGCAGGCCTCGCCGCTTCCCATTCAGGAGCAGGTCGCCATCATCTGGGCCGGCACGCAAGGTCACCTCGATAGCATCCCGACGTCCGACATCCGCCGATTCGAAGGTGAGTTCTTGGACTACCTTCGACGTGAGCAAAGCGACTTGCTCAGCGGTGTGCGTGAGTCTGGCAAACTCGGCGACGATACGTCCAAGACGCTCGAAGACGCGATGGCTGACTTCAAGAAGCAGTTCAGCGCCGAGGAAGACAGCGGAGTTCGTCCGGGCAGCGACGTCGATGACAACGTCGAAGCGATGGACGAGGACCACGTCGAGCAAGAGCAGATCAAAAAGCAGAAGCGCTGAGGAGGGACATATGGGAGCCCAACAGCGGGAGTACAGGCAGCGCACTACGTCGATTAAGTCGATGAAGAAGATCACGCGTGCGATGGAGTTGATTGCGGCTTCCCGCGTCGTCAAGGCGCGGCAGCGTGTCAAAGAAACCACGCCCTACGCGAATGCGATCACTCGCGCCGTCTCTGCGGTGGCCACGTTCTCGGACGTCGACCACCCGTTGACCACCGAGCGAGACTCGCCGTCAAAGGCGGGCATGCTGGTCATCACCAGCGATCGAGGCTTGGCTGGTGCCTACTCGGCAAACGTGCTGAAGCGCGGAGAGCAGTTGCGTGAGTTGTTGCACGATGGCGGCCTCGAGGCCGTGCCGTACCTGGCCGGTCGCAAGGCAGAGGGTTTCTACCGCTTCCGCCGCCGGGAGTTCGAAGAAAGCTGGTCGGGATTCTCCGACAAGCCGACCTTCGAGATGGCACGTGAAATTGCCACACGGCTCGTGCAGGACTTCATTGCCGGTTCGGAGAATGGCGGTGTGGACGAGCTGCACATCGTCTCGACGCGCTTCGTCAACATGGTGACCCAGGAGGTGGAGGTCGTGCGACTGCTACCCCTTGAGGTAGCAGAAGGCGATGAGTCCGAGGCCTCCGAAGACCTCTACCCGCTATACGAGTTCGAGCCCTCCGGACCTGAGGTCCTCGACGCGCTGCTTCCTAAGTACGTGACGTCCCGGATTTACAACTTCATGCTTCAGGCGGCGGCCTCGGAGTTGGCGGCCCGACAGCGGGCCATGAAGGCGGCCACGGACAACGCGGAAGAACTCATCAAGACCTACACCCGGCTGGCCAACCAGGCGCGCCAGGCTGAAATCACCCAAGAAATTAGCGAAATCGTGGGTGGCGCAACCGCCCTCGCCGATGCCAAGTGAGAAGGAAGCACTGAACTATGAGCACTGCTACCACTGAGGCTCCCGAGC
>JBBQNO010000039.1:0-20123 GCA_038330045.1 Actinomycetales bacterium
GTCTCGTATGTCGACACCCTTGTGGATCAAGGTGCGCGATCCCGTGCGCAGGTCGTGGAGCGCGCACTCCGCCTCTACACACAACACTTGCAGGGCGAGGCCGACGCTCGGATCCTCGAGGAATCCGGTGACTACGACGACTTCGCAGACTTGATCGACTACGCGTCAATGGTCGATTGATGCGGGACATCTATGTCGCCACACTCGATACGTCCCGCCCTGTTCTTGTGTTGACCCGAGAACCGGTCCGTGCGGCAATGTCGAGGGTGACCGTGGCCCCGATCACGTCGAATCGCAAGGGACTGAGCACGGAGGTTCCCGTGGGACCTGCCAACGGCCTCGATCAAGCGAGTGTCGTGAGCTGCGACAACATCATCACCATCAATAAGTCGTCATTGGGGCGCCACGTGGGTTTTCTCTTCGAACACCAAGAAAACGATGTAGCGCGCGCGATCACGAGTGCCTTCGCTCTGCGTCAGCCCTAGCCGCGATCAGCCCTCCCACCGCACATCACTCAGCCCCAGACGAGCGCGCGACCCGGATCGTGCATGAGGGCGGCAATGTCCGCGAGGAATCGTGAACCAAGCTCGCCATCGACCAGGCGGTGGTCGAAGGAGACCGCGAGTTGGGTGATCCAACGCGGTTCGATGGTTTCGCTGCCGTCGGCCGCCGTGACCATCCACGGTTGCCTGCGGACCGCGCCGAAGCAGACGATCGCGGACTCACCAGGGTTGATGATCGGGGTGCCTGTATCGATGCCGAAGACCCCCACGTTGGTGATCGTGATGGTGCCGCCCGACATTTGCGCGAGTTGAGCGCGCCCGGCTTTGGCGGTGGCGACCAGGTTTTGCAGGGCGCCCGCGAGTTGGGCCAGGTCCATCAGGTCGGCATCTTTGATGTTGGGCACGATCAGCCCACGGGGAGTCGCCGCAGCGATCCCGAGGTTGAGGTAGTGCCGCTGGACGATCTCCCCCGCGGCCTCGTCCCACGCGGCGTTGACACCGGGGTTGCGGCGCACCGCGACGATCAACGCTTTGGCCAGAATCAGCAGCGGGCTGACCTTGAGGTCGCGGAACTCCCGGTCGCCCTTGAGCCGCTCGACAAGTTCCATTGTCGCGCTGACGTCTACGGTGATGAACTCGGTGACGTGCGGCGCAGTGAACGCCGAACCGACCATCGCATTGGCCGTCAGCCGGCGCACACCTTTGATCGGGGTGCGCGTCTCACGTGGACCGGAGCGATCAAACGACGGCGATCGGTATGTCGACGCGCCAGTCGCAGCCGCGGAGGCGGTAGGGGCAGCAAGGGTTGCGGCGGGGACAGCCGGTGCCGCCTCATGCCTTGGTGTGGGAGCCACGGGAGAAGGCATCGGTTGGGGAGGAACCGAAGCCGAGGACTCCTCGTGAGCCACAAAGGCGTCGATGTCCGACCGTGAGATGACCTCGTCGTCTCGGGTGGCGTGCACCTGGGTGAGGTCGACACCCCGATCCTTCGCGTACTTGCGCACCGGAGGTGTGGCCTTCGGCTTGGGCTTCGCCTCTTGCGGCTCCTGATCTGCGGCCAGGTCGCCGTGGCCCTTGCGGCGTCGCCGGGTGGTCGCGCCGACCGAAGGGCCGTAGCCCACCAGATTGGCCTCGCGTTGCGGAGCCTGGGCAGGAGCAGCGGGAACCAAATCATCCGGCCGCGACTCGTCAGAGACGTCTGACGCCTCGCTGTCATCAGCGGAACCGGGGTTATCAGAGTCACCGGTGTCGCCAGCCTTCGTCTCCTGCCCCGTATTCGGGGGCAGAGAATACGCATCGCCGGACCCGTCGTCGATGTCGATGATCGCCGCCCCCACTTCAACTGTGTCGCCCTCGGCGGCAAGAAGTGCACGCACCACACCGTCATACGGGATGGGCAGCTCGACCAGCGACTTCGCCGTCTCCACCTCGACGACGATGTCGTTGGTTTTGACCTCGTCACCCTCTTTGACCATCCAGGTCACAATCTCGGCCTCGACCAAGCCTTCGCCCGGGTCGGGCAGCACAAACATCGGCACGATGACTCCTTAGTCCAACAGCATTAGTAGTCCAACACCGCGTCAACGGCGTGCAGGATGCGGTCGAGATCGGGCAGGAAAACCTCTTCGTGACGGCTCGGCGGGTACGGGATGTTGTAGCCGCCGACCCGCAATACCGGTGCCTCAAGGTGGACGAAGCAGTCTTGCTGCACCAGCGCCGCCAACTCCGCGCTCATCCCCACGAACGTCTGCGCCTCGCTGACCACAATCGCGTGGCCCGTCTTGATGACCGACGCGGTGATCGTCTCGACGTCGAGCGGGGACAGCGAGCGCAGATCGACCACCTCGATCGAGGGTCCGTCATCGAGCTCAGCAGCCTGAGCGGCGGCCATGCAGACCTTTACCATCGGCCCGTAGGTCAGCAGCGTGACGTCGGTGCCGGGCGCGCGCACCACGGCCTGATGCAGGTCGTATGCCGCAACGGAGCCGAGCTCGACCTGCCCCCGCTCGTGATAGCGGCGCTTGGGTTCGTACAGCACCACCGGGTCATCACTCTCGATGGCCTGCTGCACCATCCAGAACGCATCGTCAGGCGTAGCACAACTGACCACCCGTAGCCCTGCGGTGTGCGCGAAGTACGCCTCATTGGACTCGCTGTGGTGCTCGACGGCCCCGATGCCGCCGCCATACGGAATGCGGATGACCAGTGGCAGTTTGAGCTTGCCGAGCGAGCGGTAGTGCATCTTGGCGACCTGGCTGACGATCTGATCGAAGGCCGGGTAGACGAACCCGTCGAACTGGATCTCCACGACCGGCCGGTACCCGCGCAGGCACAGTCCGATCGCGGTGCCGAGGATGCCAGACTCGGCCAACGGGGTGTCGATGACGCGGTCTTCGCCAAAGTCCTTTTGGAGGTTTTCGGTGATCCGGAAGACGCCGCCGAGTTTGCCAACATCCTCGCCCATCAGGACGACCTTGGGGTCGGCCTCCATCGAGGCGCGCAGCCCGGCGTTGAGCGCCTTGGCGATACTCATCTTCTGCGTGGCGCCACCGCTCTGAGCGCTCATCAGTCGTCCTCAAATCCGGCGTGGTATGCCGCGAACTCGGCAGCCTCCCGGGCCACCCCAGGATGCGGCTCGGCATACACGTGCTCGAACATCTCCGAATGCGGCGGGTTGGGCATCTGTTGACACTCCCTGCGGATCCGCTTGGCCAGTGTGTTTGCTTCCTCCTCGAGATCGGCCAGCCACGCGTCGTCGATGAGGTCCTCAGCGATCAGGTGCGCTTTGAGCCGGTCGATGGGGTCCTTGGCCCGCCACAAGTCAACCTCCGCCTCGATCCGATACTTCGACGGATCGTCGGAGGTGGTGTGGGCCCCCATCCGATAGGTAAACGCCTCGATCAGCGTCGGCCCCTGTCCGCTGCGGGCACGGTCGAGCGCGGCGCGCGTGACGGCATACGAGGCCAGCACGTCATTGCCGTCGACGCGCACGCCGGGGAAGCCGAAGCCAGCGGCTCGGGTGTAGATCGGCACGCGGAACTGTTTAGCGTTCGGCTCCGAAATGGCCCAATGGTTGTTCTGCACGAAGAACACGACCGGCGCCTGGCTGACCGCGGCAAAGACCAGCGCCTCGTTGTAGTCACCCTGCGCGGTCCCACCGTCACCGGTGAAGGCCATCACTGCGGTGTCCCGGTCCGGGTCTCCGGTGCCGACATCGCCGTCGCGGGCCACCCCCATCGCGTACCCGGTGGCGTGCAGCATCTGGTTGCCGATGACGATCGTGTAGAGGTGAAAGTTGTTTTCTGCGGAATCCCAGCCGCCGTGGTTGACCCCTCGAAACATGCCGAGCAGATTGATGGGGTCCACGCCTTTGCACCACGCGACACCGTGCTCGCGATATCCCGGGAAGGCGTAGTCCTGGGGGCGCATCGCCCGACCCGCCCCGACCTGAGCGGCCTCTTGGCCCAGCAGCGACGGCCACAACCCGAGCTCGCCCTGACGCTGCAGCGCGAACCCCTCGGAGTCCACCCGCCGCACCAACACCAGATCGCGATAAAAGTCGCGCAGATCCTGGTCAGTCACATCGTCGAGGTATGCCGCATAGGGCGCACTCGCCTCGCTCGGCTCAACGCGATGCCCCGCCGCGTCGAGGAACTGCACCATCTGCGGACCACCGTCGGTGACATCGACCACGGGAGGCTCATGAGATGCCTGCTCGTGATGCTGCTGTGCGACCTCTGCGTCGCTCACACAAACCTCCTGGGAAGTAATCGTGCGTCGTGATCCTGCCGATTAATCGTGTCTAGTGCTGCTGCGTCCCTGAACCTAGCGAATCTGAACGGGTTCCTCGACCTCGCGGTTTGTGCCGACGCTTTCGTCGGACATTTTTTGAGCCGCCAAGTAGTCGCCAGCCACACTGATGAAGCGGTCGTTGGCTTCGGTCTCGCCGATGGTGCAGCGGGCCCCGTCGCCGTCGAAAGGGCGCACCGCGAGCCCAGCGCGGCGGCATACCTCGGCGAAGTCCATCGTCTTATCGCCGAGCACCAGCCAGACGAAGTTGGCTTGGGTCTCGGGCACGTTCCACCCTTGACCCCGTAGAGCATCGACTACGCGCCCCCGCTCGAGGATCAGCGCATCGACACGCGCCTGCAGCTCATCGAACGCATCCAGACTGGCGATCGCGGCGTGCTGCGCAATGTCGCTCACCCCGAACGGCGTGGCTGCCTTGCGCAGCGCGGTGGCCACGGCGACGGGCGCCACGGCATACCCCACCCGGAGGCCGGCCAGGCCGTAAGCCTTCGAGAAGGTGCGCAGCACCGTGACGTTCGGGTAGTCGCGCATCAACGCCAGCGCGTCGGGCACGTCGTCGCCGGTCGCGAACTCCAGGTAGGCCTCGTCGATGACCACCAGGGTGTTCTGCGGCACGGCGTCGAGAAAGGTGCGCAGTTCGTCGTCGCGGACTGCGGTGCCGGTCGGGTTATTCGGCGTGCACACCATCACCAGGCGGGTGCGGTCGCTGATCGCCGCAGCCATCGCGGGTAGGTCGTGGCGGGCGTCGGCATCCAGCGGCACCTGGACCGAGGTGGCCCCGGCGAGCGCGATAACGATCGGGTAGGCCTCGAAGGAGCGCCACGCGTAGACCACTTCGTCCCCAGGGTCGCAGGTGATGTTCACCAGTTGAGCGAGCACGCCGACACTACCGGTGCCGGTTGCAATGGTGTCCGCGGGCACGTCGAACCGCTCGGCAATGGCCTCGGTCAGCGCCACTACGCCCATGTCAGGGTAGCGGTTGATCGACTGCGCGGCCTCGGTGATGGCGTCGAGCACGGACGCCAGCGGCGGGTAGGGGTTTTCGTTGGAGCTGATCTTGTATGCCGCCTCGCCGGTCTTGCTGGTGGCGGGCTTGCCTGGCTTGTAGGCCGGAACGCCGTTCAACGTGGAGCGCAATCGGACCGGGGACTCGTCGGCGTGGTCGAACATTGCTCAACTGTAGACGGCATATTCACAGGTTGAGCATGGGTTGGCGTGCCAGTATCCACACATGGGATCCACCATTTTTCGAATTGTCGCCAACGGAGTCGCGCTGTGGGTCGCGTCGCTGATCGTGCCGGGGATTGCCTTCGGTGAGAGCGCGAGCACAACCACCACGGTCATCACCATCGGGGCGGTCGGGCTGGTCTTCGGGGCCCTGAATGCCGTGCTGAAGCCAATCCTGTTTGTGCTGTCGCTGCCAGCGCTGATTTTGACGCTGGGACTGTTCACGTTTGTGCTCAACGCCATCATGTTGGCCATCACCTCGTGGGCGGCATCGGCCTTGGGGCTGGCGTTCGCGGTGCAGCACTTCTGGTGGGACGCGATCTTTGGGGCGCTGATTATCAGCGTCGTCTCGACCATGCTGAACCTCATTGCCCCGGACGACTCGCGCGACTAGCCGCCGCCGGTGTGCTTGCCGAGCTGGGGCTTTAGTTACGACCTGTGGTTTGCGCGCTCAGGCGCACTTTTCGCAGGTCGTTCATCTGCCAACGGCACTAAGAAGTGGTTCCCCGCTCGGTAAGCAAACGTCAACAACCCTTGCGCTCAATCGTTAGACGGTGTGTACTCGTCTTGTGACTAGCCCCGAAGCCTCTCTGAAGCGACTCGACCAAGCGCTGACCGAGATCGAGCGCCACGTCGGGGCCAACATCGAGCGTGGCCAAGAAATCCAGCGCCGTGTGAAACATCTGCAGGCTCAGGTGCGCGAGGGGGCGGGTGTTGCCGACGTGCTGCGCGAGGAAGACTCTCCGCGCTCGGTCGAGATGATCACCATCAACATGAAGACCTTGGAGATGGTGGGATCCGAATTGCGGGCCTCCCTGGCCATCACCTTGCGCGATGAAGGTCTAACGCTGGCCGAGATCGCCGAGCTCTTCGGCGTCACCCGCCAGCGCATCTCCGCCCTCCTACGCCAGAAGGCAGCCCTAGAAGTCGGTCACACCCTCTAGGCGTTATGGACTCCTGGTCGTGGACCGCCCAGATGGGTGAGGACCAGGCCATCTCGCCATCGACGAGGTAGGAACGCACGTAGTAGAACGACTCTGCGTAGAACGACTCTGCGTGGAGCGACTGCCCGTCGGCTGCCGGTGTTGGGTCGGTCCACTCAATGGTCATCGTGCGCTCGCCCAGCGACGTCAAACCGCCGACCGACGGCTGCAACACGGCCCGACCGAGAGCACCAACCTCGGCAGGTATGCCGAGCCGCCCGTCCACGTCGAACGCCTCGCTGATCTGCGCAAGGGTCGTACGCAGCGACCGATCGGCCATCTCCACCACGACCTCAGCCTGCGGTGACCCGACGAGCGTCATCTCGACCTCACCGCGCTGGGCACCGTACGGATCCCCGAAGCTGTGGGTTGTCGCCTGCCAGGTCACCGACGTTGCACCGACGGCAACGACGGCGGGCCCCCAGAACGGAGTCGCAACCACGTAGGCGTTAGGCCCATTCACCCGCAACGAGCCGTCCCAGACGGTTGAGCCCTCAGCTTCGCCCCACTCGACGCGCAGACCAACCTCGATCTCCACGTTCTCTCGATTCTCGACACCACCACCGGCAACCGTCGGTGACACCACGTGCGCCACCTGCCCGTCACGCACGATCTCGATCCGGGCCAGGTCGGCATACCCAGTCGCAGTGATCTGCACTGTGCGGCTGCCCACAATGACCGCCTCCTCTCCCATGAAGGCCTCGCCGGATTCGCTGCCGACGAGCCGCACGTCGAGGGTGACGTCACGGGTGGAGGCTGCGAAGGTGCGCCGCCGGTGCAAAGCGGAGAAGACCTCTGCGCGATCTAGCGACCGAGCGTAGGCACCGACATAGCTCGCGCCGTGGCCGTGATCGGAGGAGGCGATGAACCCAAACCGGTGACCGCGCAGCAGCCCGTCGAGGGCAAACGTCCCGGTCGCAGTCCCGTCCGAATACTGCCGAAAACACCCCGGCGTTTCGTAGTTGCCGCGGCACGCCTGGAAGATCTCGACGAGCCGCGAATACTGCGGATCGTTGTAGTCCCAGTCGTTGTAGACCATTGCCGCGCCGGGGTGGTGCGAGATGGTGATCGCCGGGTAGTCGGGGTGCTGCTTGAGCGCCTCCCACAGCCCAGCCGGAGTGTTGGTCTCGTCGGCCATGCACGAAAACACGGGTGCACCGCGCTCGACGTCGCCGAAGATCACGTTCTGGTGGCCACTGTCCGCCGAGGTCCACTCGAACCCATACAGCGGCACGAACACGTCCGGGATGTGAAACAGATCGGCGATCTTCTTGATGCTCCACCATTGGTGCTCCGACGAATTCTCGGCGTGATCGGTGACCGCCCAGAAGTCGTAATCACAGACATCCCAGGCATACCGATAGAAGTCCTCCAGGCTCGGCTCGTCGCCAGAGGTGCAGCGGCTGACGAGTGAGTGACGGTGCAGATCGCCCCAATAGAGCTGCATCTGCTCGCCGTGTACCACGACACTGGGCTGCTCACGCTCGGCCATCTTGCCAGAACCACCACCCTCGCCACGCGGGTCAGAGCCAACCCAGCGACGGGCCTCAACCTGTAGGTCCGACTGGATTCTCGGCCTACCAGCCTCATCGCCCGAAGGCGTCCAAACCGCCGGCAGTTCTCCGAGCCGGGCGTGCACGATGTGCCCCAACCCGTGGATGCCGTGCCAGATGACCGACCCGTGATGCTCATACAGATAGGGGCAATCACGCCCGCCGAATCCCTCGGTCCAGGTCAGCGCTCGCTCTAACCGGCGGTCCATCGTGGCGGCAATCACCACACCCCCGGGGTATGCCGCAACGCCAGGCTCCTCCAACGTCCCGTCGGTGCCACTGAACGTGGTCGGCGGCTCCCACCCCTCCGGCCCTAACGTCTGGGCGGCGACCTCCCAGTAGTAGGTCATCAACGGCAACTTCCGATGTATCCGGTAGACGACAGCGAGGCCGCCATCGGTGCCAGCGACGAGCTTCGGCAAACCCGAAGGCACTACGTCGAGCCGGGACGCCAACTCCCCTGGGGCCTCCCGCACGCCGTCGGCCAACACCTCGACGACCCGGATGCTCGCCGAGACTTCCGGCAACAGTTCCGAGGGCACGCTGTCCCCCGAGGCTCGCACTCCAGACACCAAGGCCGGGTCTGCGCCGACCTCTTTGATCGGCCGCAACCGGGTCGGACCGCTGCCGCCGTGCCCGTGCATCGTGATCTGGTCAAACGCACACCAGAGGCGGCCTTCGCGGGTCACCGCCAGGTTGGGGTGCAACGCATAGTCGCTGCCACCGGTGATGACGCGAGGCTTGCCCAGCTCACCCTCAGCCGAGCGCCCACGCAGCACGACCCGGTAGGAACCCCCGGCGTATTCGGACCACGCAAACATCGTCGAGCCGTCGGGCATGGCCGCCACGACCGGATCCCATACGTTGGCCTCGACGCCCTGGCTGACGAGCGCGGTTTCCTGCCACCCTTCGGCGCTCCACTGCCGGGCGTAGATCCCGAATCCGGAACCGGCTGGAGCCTGCCAGGTAACGATGTGGCCTCCCGCACCGTCGGGGGCAACCTCATGGTTGAACGAGGGGTGGCCGGTGTCGCTGACCTGCTCCAACTTTGACCAGGAGCCGTGGTCACGACGGGCGGCATACACCTCGACAGGGCTGCTGGGGGTGTCGCGGCGGGCCACGAAAACCCACGGCGTTCCGGCGCCGTCGAAGGCTGCCACAGGGCGGAAAAGATCGACTGGATCGGTGGTGACGTCTTCGACCACGGGATCGCAGCCCGGCTCGCTGAACTGGACGCGCAGCATCTCACCCTGCTGCGGCACCCATTCCATCCACGTGGTCAGCACGCAGCCATCGGCGGCCGCGGCAATCGACGGGCGGGCTGCCCGCGCAGACTCTTCGATCCACTGAACGCCCTCGCGCGGCGTCCCCGGTAACGTCGGGGAGGCGGCGAGTACCGTCCGTCCCGCGTCGACCTGTTCGGCGATCTTGCCCTGACCCTCGTCGACCCACATGTAGCGAAGGGGGTCCGGGTCCATAAACGCCTCGGTGTCGGTGACGTCGAGGCCCGCGTTGATCGCCTCGCTCATCGAGGCGTTGAAAGCCAAGACGAGGTCGAGGTCGCTTTGCTGCTGCGCGGTATACCCATCGGAATGGTGGTCCAATCCGCCGCACATGCCGTGGTGATGCCCCGCTGAGGGTGCGGCGAAGAGGGGTGATCATGGTCGTGGGTCATCGAAGATTTCTCATATCGCTGCGATTCTGCACCTCCGATGCCCTCGGTGTACACGGCGCGCGTTCAGATCACGTAGGCCGCGGCAGCAGCAGCTCACCCAGGGGGTCGGCCAGCCGCGCCAAGATCGGCCCCAGCACCGCCAACACCATGACGTATGCGGCAGCGAGGGGGCCGACCTGCGCTACCCCGGCGCTGACGGCTAGGCCGGCAATGACCACCGAGAATTCACCCCTCGAGACCAGTGCTGCCCCAGCCCGCAACCGTCCGGGACGTCCGACCCCGTCGCGCCCGGCGGCATACCACCCGGTGGCGATTTTGGTGAGGATGCCGACCAGCGCCAACGCCAGCGCGGGCAGCAACATCGGCACCATGTTGGCCGGGACCGTGGACAGGCCGAACGCCACAAAGAACACCGACGCAAATAAGTCCCGCAGCGGGCTGAGCAGGTGCCGCGCCCGATCGGCCAGTGCGTGCGGCACGGCGATACCGACTAGGAAGGCCCCGACCGCAGCCGAGGCCCCTACACCCTGGGCCACCCCGGCCACCAGCAGCGTGAGACCCAAGACTCGAAAGAGCACCTGCTCGTCGTCGGGATGATCGAGCATTCGCTCCAGTCGGTCACTGCCGTGGTGGGCCATCAGCAGGATGAACAACACGGCCCCCATCGCCAGCAACACCCCCGCCAACGCCTGGAGCGGACCGCCGCCGGACAGCACGACAACCAAGATCGGCAGGTAAAGGGCCATAGCGATGTCTTCGAGCACTAGCAGCGACAGCACCGACGGCGTCTCTCGGTTTCCCAACCGTCCCAGGTCACCCAGCACCCGCGCCACGATGCCGGACGAGGAAATCCAGGTGATGCCACCGACTGCAAGCATGCCCGCGAGAGGCAGCCCCAGCAGCCAGCCGGCGACGACCCCTGGGGTGGCGTTGAGCACGAAGTCAACGATGCCGGACGTGCGGTGCCGGTTGAGACTGGCCATGAGTTCGGACGACGTGAACTCCAGGCCGAGCGTGAGCAGCAGCAGGATGACCCCGATCTCGGCGGCCACCTCGACGAACGGGTCGGCGGCGCTGAGTTTGACCAGCCCACCGTCACCGAACGCTAATCCGGCCAGCAGATAGAACGGGATGGCCGAGACCCCTAGCCTCCGCGCGAGCAAATCCAGCATGGCCAACCCGGCAAAGAGCGCCCCAAGCTCGATGAAGAGGATCGCCAGGTGGTCCATGAAGTAGGCCTACGGACCGTGCCAAATCAGTGCGTGCAACTGCTCGATCCCCGGTCGCGTGCCGACCACGACCAGGATGTCCGCCGGCTGGAAACGCTCCTCCGGCCCGGGCGAGGTCACGACCGTCACCCCTCGCACAATGGCCACAATCGAACAGCCCGTTCGGGTCCGTGCTTGCGTATCGCCGAGCACTCGACCGTCGAAGGGCGCGCCTTTATCGATCCCGATGCGGGAGGTCTCCACTCCCGGCAACCGGGCGGCTTCTTCGACGCGATGCACCATCGAGGCGCCGTTGAGCAGGCCGGCGAGCGCTTGGCTCTCGTCGTCGTCCAGCGGCACCGACAGCGAGGCTCGGTCAGGGTCGCGTGCGTCGTAGGCCACCAAGACGGAGCCGCCCTCGCGGTTGACCACCAGCGACAAAGGGGTCCCGCCACGGGTGCTCATCTCGTACTTCACGCCGACCCCCGGCAGGATGGTCTCCACAACCTTGGGTGCGGCGCCCTTTAGGGATGACATCGGATCGGTGACATTGGCTGGACCTTTCGTGTGCTGCCTACCTTAGGGCCAGGGTTCACCCGCCCATGTTGCTCAGCCGTGGAAGTCGTACGGCAGGCCATCCTCAAGGTATGCCGGTTCTCCCGGGCTGCCGGTGGCGTGGCCCCCGGTCGCCTGGCCGCCACCGATCTGCCAGAGCAGGCGAGCGACATACGGGGCAGCGTGTTCTTCGATGTCTTCGGGGGTGCACCAGTGCAGCGCGGCGATCTCGTTGGGTTGGAGTGTCGAGTTGGCCGGGAGTTCCGGATGGGAGCCGAGGTCGAACACCAATAGCACCGCGTCGTCCCACTGACGGTAGGGCGGCAGCCAGTCGATCGCCAACAGGCCAACGGGTTGCAGCTTGGCTCCGAGCTCTTCGTAAATCTCGCGGGTCAGCGCGCCGGCGGGCGATTCGAGGGGATCGACGACGCCGCCGGGCAGATCCCACTCTTTCTTGTAGGTCAACTGGCACATCAAAATCTCGCCGGCGTCGTTGCGGATGAGGCCTTGGGAGATGACCCGCTTAGTGGGAAGCGTGGCGTTCAGCATGGCGAGAAAGGCTCCCCGGGAGCCGAGGGCCGGGTCGCCTCTGAGCCTGGCGAGTCGGGTGACATCGACGGGCTCACCCTCTGCGGTGGTGCGACGGCCGCGGGCGATCCCTTCGGGGCGCATACCGGCGCGTTGCAACGTATGCCGCAGCTCGCGGTCGGTGACCGGAACTTGGGCCTCGACGCGGTGGGGTCCGTCGGCGAGTGCGGTTTGGATATCTTCGGCGAGCGCGCCCGGGGCACCTGGGTCCCGCCACCACGGATCGCCATCAGCCCAGGTCAACTCGACCACCCCAGGGCCGCTGGGCTGCATCGTCCACGGCTTCACCGGCTCAGCCTCCCACAGCCCTGCTGGCCATCCCTGGCCCCCCTCTGCCCTCCCTCCCTCTCTCCCTCGACCACCTCACCCTCCGTCACCCCGGATAGTGACCTGCGGTTTGCGTGCCCGGGCGCTCAAACCACAGGTCACTATCGGGGCTGCAGGTCCACACCTCTCCACCATCCACAAGGCACAGCAGGGAGGCTTACGTCGAGGCACAGTCGTCGGCATGTCCGCGTCACCGTCGACCGCTCGATGGCTCCACTTTGATCTAGCCACCTCGATCGCTGCACCTCAATCGGGAGTCGCCACCCATTCGATGCTGGCCGCAGCGGGGATCAGCCGGGGCACGATCCGCGCCCATATTGAGGCGGGTCGCTGGCGGCGCATGGGGCGACACACGGTGGGGGTTGGCGACCAACGGTTCAGCGACACCGCCTTAATGTGGCGGGCGGTGTGGGAGTCCGGCAGCCGAGGCGCCCTCGATGGAGCCAGCTCACTCATCGCCTCGGGGCTCACCGGCTGGTCTGAGCCCCGCATCCACGTGTCGGTGCCCAACTCGTACGCTGTCCATCGAGTCGAGGGCGTCTGGGTCCACCAGCCGCGCAATCGTGGCCTGATCCTCACGGTCGGAGTGCCGCGCACTCGCCCAGAGATTGCGGTGATCCGTGCGGCTCAGTGGGCCCGCAGTGATCGAGCCGCAGCCACACTCTTGGCGATGACCGTTCAGCAGCGGTTGGCCCATCCCAATAGGGTGCTCGAAGCGTGGTCGATGGTGGCCCGGTGCAAGCGCAGGGCCTTCCTAGAAACGGTCATCGGCGACGTATGCCGAGGTGCCCAGTCTCTGGGTGAGCTCGACTTTGCAGTGTTGTGCCGAGCGCGTGGTCTGCCCGAGCCAACCCGCCAAGCGGTATGCCTGGGCCCACGCGGCCGGGTGTACCTCGACGTCTTGTGGGCCGACATCGGGTTGCACGTCGAGATCGACGGAGCGCAGCACACCCAAGGCTTGGCGCCGATCGACGATGCGATGCGGCAGAACCACCTCGCCATCGACGGTCAGATGACGTTGCGTATCCCGGTGCTGGGGCTTCGGCTGCAACCGGATGCCTTCATGAACCAGGTAGTCACCGCCCACGACAGTGCCCGACGCCGTGCCGCAAGATAGTGACCTGCCGTTTGCGCGCTCTGGCGCTCAAACCACAGGTCACTATTCGGACGCCCGTGTCAGACTCCCCGGGTACGACGGAGTCTTCGCGCAGCTCACCCGCAAGCGCTTCGCCCGACATCCGCGCCGTCATCTTCTCGCCGCAGTTGGGCGGCTACAGCGAGGGCGAGGTCGATGACGTCCTCGAAGAGTTGCGCTGCGGGATCGACGGGCCGCACGTCGACGACTATCTCGACGTTCTGAACACCGCCTCGGGTCAGTGGCGCCAGACCACACAGGGGCATACTGCACGCATGCGAGTTTTGGTCACCGGTGGCACCGGGTATATCGGGTCACACACCAGCGTCCAGCTGCTCGAAGTGGGCCACGAGGTGGTGGTCGCCGACAACTTCAGCAACTCCAAGCCGTCCGTGCTGCCGCGCATCGAGGGCATCGCCGGGGCGTCCCTGAGTTTCCACCAACTCGACCTCGCCGACCGTGACGCGGTGGACACCCTCTTCGACGCCGAGCACATCGACGCCGTCATCCACTTCGCCGGTTTCAAGGCAGTCGGTGAGTCAGTGGCCAAGCCAATCGATTACTACCGCAACAACATCGTTACCACGTTGAGCCTCGTCGAGGCGATGGCCAATCACGGGGTCCACCACCTGGTCTTTTCCTCGTCGGCGACGGTATACGGGCCGAACGCACCGGTGCCAATGACCGAGGATCTGCCGACGTCAGCCACGAATCCCTACGGCTGGACCAAGGTGATGATCGAGCAGATCCTGACCGACCTCGCCGTTACCGACCCGCAGTGGCGGATCGCCCTGCTGCGCTACTTCAACCCGGTCGGCGCACACGCTAGCGGCCAACTTGGGGAGGACCCGAGCGACCTACCGAACAACTTGATGCCGTTCATTGCGCAGACCGCCGTCGGGCGGCGCGACAAATTGTCGGTATTCGGCGGCGACTACGACACCCCCGACGGCACCGGGGTGCGCGACTACATCCACGTCGAGGACCTTGCGGCCGGCCACCTCGCCGCACTGACCTGGATCACCGGGCACGACCGCGCGGTCTCCACCTGGAACCTCGGCACCGGCAACGGGACCAGCGTGCTCGAGCTCGTCGAAGCCTTCCGTAAAGCCAGCGGCCAAGCCATCCCGTACGCCGTTGGCCCCCGCCGCCTCGGAGACATCGCCGCCTCGTATGCCGACCCCTCCCGAGCCCACGAAGAGCTCGGTTGGAGCGCCAGACGCAGCGTCGAAGACATGTGCGCAGACACCTGGCGCTGGCAGCAAGGCAACCCCCACGGCTACCCCGACGAATAGGCCCGCCATGATCGGCCCTGGCCCCCTCATCGGCAGTAAATAGGAGGAGCCCACGCAAATCAGGCGTACTATCCCGAGCATGTCCAGAAAGTTCAGTGGTCTCGGCGAGCTTGAGCGCGCCGTGATGACTGTCCTTTGGGACCACGGCCCGGATCAAAGCGTGCGCCAAGTGCTCACCCACCTGCGCAGCACCCGGGATCTCGCCTACACCACGGTCATGACGGTGTTGGATCGCCTCGCAAAGAAGGACCTCGCGCTGCGTACCCGCGACGGACGCGCCTGGTTGTATTCGGCCGGCTCAACTCGTGAAGAATTGACCGCCGCCTCCATGCGCGTAGGCCTCGACACCCTCGACTCTGGTGACCGTCAAGCCGCGATGCTCCACTTCCTCGGCCAGGCTGACGCCGCCGAGCTCGACGATCTGCGGGCCGCGCTGGCCGAAGTCGAACGGCGCCACTCCTGACCGAGCCGCCGCTCCTCACCGAGCAGCCACCGGCCTGATCTGGAGCTAGAGCATGGACACTCTCGCTGTCGTACTCCTCGGCGTACTTGCGCTCACGTTGTCCGTTATTGCCCCACGCTTTATGGCGCCGCGTACCTCGTTCCGCCTGTGCCCTGGACCGGCCCTGTTGGTCTGGCAGTGTGTGGCCTTGGCCGGCATCCTGTCTGCTCTGCTCGCCGCTCCCGTTGCCGTGTGGTCGTTGACCGACCGAAATATGACACTTCTGTGGGCGGCGGCCATACTCAGCGCCACCATGTTGGGGCGGCTGCTGCTCAGCGGCCACCGAGTGGGCACGGGGCTGCGAGCTTTGCGAAGACGCCACCGCG
This sequence comes from Actinomycetales bacterium, assembly GCA_038330045.1. Taxonomy (GTDB): domain Bacteria; phylum Actinomycetota; class Actinomycetes; order Actinomycetales; family Dermatophilaceae; genus Ornithinicoccus. The sequence continues at coordinate 15,688 of JBBQNO010000039.1, forward strand.
ACTTGGTGTTTCTGCTGGGGCACGTCGACCCGGCCACTCGCGTGACGGTGTTGGAGCACGCCAGCCCAACGGCATACTGCGTGCCCGGTGGTGACCACCACATCGTGCTAAGCGCCGGAGCAGTCGCCGCCCTGGATGCCGACGAAATGCGCGCCGTGTTGGCTCACGAGCGCGCTCACCTGTCAGCACGGCATGACCTCATCCTCGAGTTCTTCACCGTGCTGCATCACGCCGTCCCTGGGCCCGTCCGGTGCGAGGCGGCGCTGAGCGAAGTCCACCTCCTTGTCGAGGCTCTCGCCGATCGCGCCGCCCTGCGAGTCGAGGGTGCCCGCCCCTTAGCTAGCGCACTGGTCACCATGCACCGGGCGGGTCGCCCCGACGCAACGATGGGCGTCGGCGGCACCACAGCACAGACGACCGCGCGGTTGCTGCTCATTGCCGACGCGGCGCACCCTCGACGCGGTCGCGCTGCGGTGATGGTCGGCTTTGCGATCTGTGTGCTCGCCGTTCCTTTCTTTCTTGCCGCCCTCGGGGTATAGGGTCCTACAACGCGTAGTAACGGGCACGATCGTCGCGGCAAGCCATCGGCCGCTGACTGGGACTGGCTTCGACATCATGACCACTGATCGGTGCAAGCGAGCCCCTCATGGCTGACGCGCAGATCAACCGAGCCGCAGGCGGCAGGCCCCCGGCTCGGAGAAGGGCATGAGATCGACCGCGACCCCCGCCGCGCCGTACTGCTGCAGCGCACCCTCAACCATTCCTCGATGCACCTGGCAAATGACCTGAGGAGCCCGCTGGGCCACGTCCAACAACGGGCAGGTCCGAAGTGCGATGCCATCGTCATCGGGTGACGGATCGAAGCGCATGTCGCTGAGCAACCCGAGTATCCGGCGCTCCACCTCGCTCGACGCGTGATCTTCCGGCCATGTGGAGGGTGCACCGGTGGCGGCCAACTGTCGACCCCAGGATTGGCCGATCCCTCGGGACTGCTCGGCGGGATCCTCTGGGGTCTGAGCCAGGTGATCGACGAAAGCGGCGCTCAGGCCGCGGTACTCCTCGAACTCGCTGGACCCCCGGAGCGCCGCTCGGCCGGCCGCCGACGGCGCAAAAGCGTGGGCCGGTCTACCTCGACCGTTGGCCGGCAGCATCTCTCGCTCGACCAACCCACCCTCGATCAACGCCGCCAGGCGGGTGCGCACCGTGTTGGTATGCAGGCCTAGCCGGTGCGCCAGGTCAGGCACGGTCAAGGCCACGTCCTGCCCCGCAAGGACCTCCAAGAGCGCGTCCGCATCCGCCAGAGCGCCGCCACCGGGGAGCGGGGGCCTGCTTGGCCCGAGGACATCGTGTTTATTCACATTCTGAGTGTAATAATCTCGCCGCCCACCACAACACTGACTCTATTTTTTACCTGCATATTGTGTAAAAATAGACCCTCAGACAGACGCGACGGAAAGGAAGTCGACATGACCTACGTGATCGGCGCTCCATGCATCGACATCCTGGACCGCGCCTGCGTGGACGAATGCCCGGTGGACTGCATTTACGAGGGGCGTCGAGCGCTCTACATACACCCGGATGAATGCGTCGACTGCGGCGCATGCGAGCCGGTCTGCCCCGTCGAGGCGATCTACTACGAAGACGATCTCCCGGAGCCGTTGAAGCCCTTCCTTCCGGATAACGATGAATTCTTTAGTCAGAATCTGCCGGGCCGAGATGAGCCGTTGGGGTCGCCAGGTGGGGCTGGCCTCGCGGGAGTCATCGGCATCGACACGCCCCTAGTGGCCTCCCATCCCGACCAGCGTCCTTGACGTCGGTCGGCTTGAGCCTAGGAGCACATGATGGCACTCATCGACGCGAAGCGGTCGGCCAGACTTGAGCCGCCTGAACCACCCAGTCGGCCACGACCGAGCCTTGGCTCGAGGTTCGTCGGGGTCGTCACGACCACCGACCACAAGGTCATCGGCAACCTGTATTTCGTGACGTCGTTCGCGTGGTTCGTCCTCGGCGGCGTGATGGCTCTGGTGATTCGGGCGGAATTGTTCGAGCCGGGCCTTCAGGTGGTGGACAACCCGGAGCAGTACAACCAAATGTTCACCATGCACGGCACGATCATGTTGTTGCTCTTCGCGACACCGCTATTTGCCGGATTCGCCAACGCGCTGATGCCCTTACAGATCGGCGCCCCCGACGTCGCCTTCCCCCGGTTGAACATGCTTTCTTACTGGCTCTACCTCTTCGGCGGTTTGATAGCCGCTGCCGGTTTCCTCACGCCCACCGGGGCGGCTGCGTTCGGGTGGTTTGCCTACCAACCCCTGGCCGGTGCCGCGCATAGTCCTGGCCTCGGCGGTGACCTCTGGGTGATGGGCCTAGCGCTGGCTGGCTTCGGCACCATCCTGGGCTCAGTCAACTTCATCACCACGATCATCTGTATGCGTGCGCCCGGCATGACCATGTTTCGGATGCCGATCTTCTGCTGGAACGTGCTGCTGACCTCGCTGTTAGTCATCATGGTGTTCCCGGTGCTGGCTGCCGCATTGTTCGCGATGGCTGCCGATCGCATGCTGGGGGCACAAATCTTCAATCCGCAGTACGGCGGTGCGATGCTCTGGCAGCACCTCTTCTGGTTCTTCGGACACCCCGAGGTGTACATCATCGCGTTGCCCTTCTTCGGGATCATCTCCGAGATCATCCCGGTCTTCAGCCGCAAACCCATATTCGGTTACAAAACGCTCATCTTTGCCACGACGGCGATCGGCGCGCTGTCGGTAGCGGTGTGGGCACACCACATGTACGCCACCGGAGCCGTCCTGTTGCCGTTCTTCGCGATTATGTCGATGCTGATCGCGGTCCCAACTGGCATCAAGTTCTTCAACTGGATCGGCACCATGTGGGGCGGCACCCTAGTCTTCGATACCCCGTTGATCTGGTCCATCGGCTTCTTGGTCACGTTCCTGTTCGGCGGCCTTACCGGCGTCATCCTGGCCAGCCCCCCGCTGGATTTCCACATCACCGACACCTACTTCATAGTGGCCCACTTCCACTACGTCGTCTTTGGCACCGTTGTCTTCGCGATGTTTGCCGGGTTCTACTTCTGGTGGCCGAAGTTCACCGGCCACATGCTCAACGAACGCCTAGGCAAAATCCATTTCTGGCTGCTGTTCATCGGCTTTCACGGCACCTTCCTCATTCAGCATTGGCTCGGCGTCTTCGGCATGCCCCGTCGGTATGCCGACTACCTGCCGGAGGATGATTTCACCTGGATGAACCAGGTTTCGACCGTGTTCTCGTTCATCCTCGCCATTTCAACCCTGCCCTTCCTCTACAACGCCTGGCAAAGTTTCCAGGGACCGAAGGTCGACGTGGACGACCCCTGGGAATACGGGATGTCCCTAGAGTGGGCCACCTCCTGCCCCCCGCCACGACACAACTTCACCTCCATCCCCCGCATCCGATCCGAACGCCCCGCGTTCGACCTGCACCACCCGAACGCCACCCACGTGAACTCACCTCGACCAGACGCAGGCACCCTGAAAGAACTACAGGACGAAGAACGTGACTGATCCTCCCGCTGAGTCGAATCAGGCGGGAACGTCGAACTAGGCGGGAACGTCCGCCGTGGAGCCGTGCACGACCACCACGGGGCAGATATGCGGGCGGTGCAGCAGGCCTCGGCTCACCGAGCCCACCAATAGGCCGGCGAATCCGCCGTGTCCCCGGCCTCCGACGACCACCAGACTCGCCGACCGCGCCTCCTTTTCGAGCCGGTCCACTGCGTGCTGTCGAGAGACGATGTAGCGCACGGTCACGTCCGGAAAGTGCCCACACCACCCCGCCAACACTTCGTGCAGCATCCGCTCTTGGGACTGGACGAGTCCCCTCATACCTTCCCTGCTCATCCAGGGCAGCGTGACGTTCTCCGGGAGGTTGAGCTCCCAGGCGTAGAGCGCGACCAGCGGTGCGCCGCGGCGATCAGCCGTCTCAAAACTGAACTCGATGGCCGCTCGGTTGGCTTGCGAACCGTCGACCCCGACGACCACTGCGCCCTCCGCATCCAGCGGCACCTGCGCGTCGTTGACGACCACGACCGGTGCCTCGCCGTGGGCAGCAACCTGCGCCGAGGTCGACCCCAGAAGCACTTCGGTGAGTCGGCTATGCCCGTGGCGACCTACGACGACCAGCTCCGCTGCGCTGGAGGCCTTCACGAGGACCGCGCCCGCGCTCCCCTGGCAGACCAGCCCGCTGACCTCCAGCGACGGGTCGAGTTGCCTCACGTGGTCAATGGCTTGCCGGATGACGTCCTCGGCCACGGATTGCGGCAGCAGGGTGTCCACCGGCACCTCCGCCTGGGCCGACAAGGGCGAGCCCCGGGCGATCTGCACTTCCAGCGGACGCTGCCGCGATCGCGCTTCGGCCACCGCCCAGTCCAACGCCGG
>JBBQNO010000040.1:0-18795 GCA_038330045.1 Actinomycetales bacterium
ACGACGCAGTCCTCGGCAAAGGCCAGGATCTTGCGAAACTGGCCGGGCACATGGATGGCGCCAGCGTGGCAAAACACCGTCATGCGGTCGGCGAAACGGCGCACCGCTTCCAGCAGCGCGATGCTGTCGTCTCGGTCTTCAACATCGTCGTGTTCGCGGTCGTGGGCGGCCATGGCCAGAGGCGGCAGCAACAGCGAAGTCAATCCCAGCGTGTAGGTGGTGCCTACAGCGACATCCACGGAGTATCCATTCGGCGGGCGTAGCCCGTCGGTGAAGAGGTGGCGCGTGGTGGGCTCAAGCACTGTGATTGCCCTGTCCGTGGTGGATGTCGTTGACCAGGGTGCGGGCGTTGGACCACCGGTAGCTCAGCCCGCCCAGTCCGGAGTCGCCCTCCCAGCGATGGAGTGCCTCTGTGTCGACGAAGCGTGATCGTGCCTTCTTGAGTCTGCGTTCTCTTCCCTCAACGAGGTGCTCGGCCTCGGATCGCTGCCAGCTGCTGCTGGGGTCCTGTCGGACGAGGTCGATCCACTGGTCCACGAAATCACGGGTGCCGGCGTGGATACGCTGATTCTGTTGCAAGAGGCAAGTCCAGAAGTCGTCGCGGTCCCATTCGGCCGCGGCGATCTGCAGGCTCTCCGAGGCAGACCACTCGGTCAAGCGTTCCTCATACTGATCGACTTTGTCTTGCCACTGCACTTTCCGCGCGAGCAGCAGGTTGTAGAGCAGCGGCGCTCCGTCGTAGAGGTGATGCAACCTCCGTGCGTGACCCAACGCCCGCGCTGGCGCATCATCGAGACCTGCCGTCAGAGTTTCGTCCCAGGCGTATGCCGTGTCGCCCGGCGCGCGGTGACGCACCAGCCACGCCAAGTAGCTGCCCTGGCAGGTGGCTTGGATACGTTCCCTGAGGAACTCCGCCTCGTCGGCGGTGAGGTCGAACGTGGCGTTTTCGGCGAGGAGCTCCGGCGGGTGGGGGAGCTGAGCGAAGTGCGGGTCGCGATGAGCGTGCACGGTGCCGTCTTCCTCATCCGAGGGTGCGGGGACTGAGGCGGTGATGGCTCTGAAGTGCTGCTGCGCTCCCTCACGACAGCGGCGGATGCCGTAGCGGCCCAAGGCCGACCAGTAGACCTCGCTGGGCATGCGCTTCAGTTTTGTCCGGGCCCGCCTGCCGATCACGCCGCCGTTGGGGTCTCCGGCCAACAGTGCCTCGATGAGGTGCACTTCCTCCCGCCGCAACTCCGCGAGTGCCCGCTCCAGGCGGTGACGTCGCGCCGCGACAGAGGTCACCTGCCAGGCAATGAACAGCAGGTAGCGCGCCCGGGTGTGCAGTGTCGAGGTTCCTGGATAGAGCATTTCGGAGAAGGCGTCACGAACGGTACCGATGCCGAGCTCGTCGACCGTCGACTCGTCACGAAAGGCGTCAAGCAGCCGGTCCATGTCTTCGCGGTGTTGCTCACCGAAGTCAACCCACGCGAAGACCGACATGCAGACAGGTTACGAAGGGAGAAGTCTGAACCGTTCTTGCCGCGCCGAGGAGGCGGACTGAGTTAGTTGCCATACTCAAATTCACAGAGGCCGCTCGTGTCTTCGTATCGCCCGCCGCACGACTCGCCGAAGTCAGCTATATCCGAACCTGATGGCGCATAAATCCACGCGTTGTCGCAGGCTGCCATGTCTCCATCGGCGCAGTCGTCGTAGTAGCCCTGCAGCTCTGTTGACTCCTCCTCGGCCTCTGTGCAGCCGAAAGAGTTCTCATAAAAGCCTCCGCAGGACTCGCCAATTTCGTATTGTTCAGAGTCATAGGGCGCTTCCAAAGACACGTCGTCGCAAGCCTGCATGTTTCCGCTTTGGCACTCCTCAACCAGCTGCTCGAGGGATGTAGCCTCGGCCTCACGATCGACGCAGTCGCCGTAGGCGTCTGGGTATCGGCCTCCGCACGTTTCAAAGGAGTCATATGCGTCTGTCCCGAAGTCGGCGATCAAGCCCAACTCATCGCAATCCGACATAGACCCGCCGTCGCAGCCTTCGACGAGACCCGCGACTTCGGCATCAGATTCGGCCGCCTCTGCATCAGCTTGGGCTTGGGCTTCGGCCGCCTCTGCATCAGCTTGGGCTTGGGCTTCGGCCGCCTCCGCATCAACCTCGTCATCGAACTCCTCCTGCAACCCACACGTCCCGTACGCGGGATCGCTACGTGAGTCGCCGCAAGACAGCGCAAAGGTCTCGTAGTCGGATCCGAAAGGCGAGACGAGAAAGAGCTCGTCGCAAGCTGCCAGATCTCCGGATTCGCAGGCATCGTACAACGCATCAAGTGCAGCATCGTCGCCGTAATTCTGCGCCGATGACTCGGAAGGTACGCCAACCTCCCAGTCATCCGGCAGTTCCTCTATGCCCGCGGTGCAGTCGGCTTCCACGGACTGTGGATCGGCGATCATCTTCGAAACGGCAGACTCCAATGCCTCTGCGGTGTAGACGATGGGGACAATCTGGAGTCCTCCACCGCCAACGACCGCCTCGGTGACGACGCCGGCGACCTCTCCGTCTCGAGTCAAAGCCGGTCCACCGCTGTTCCCTTTGTCGATGAGGCCGTCCATTCGGATCGCCTCGCGGCGACCGCCGTCCATCTGGAAGCTCAGCACCGAGCCTGGAGTCACCGTGAAGTCACCTGCAGGCGCGGGGTATCCCAGAGCAACGACGTCTTGGCCTTCGGTTAGAGATCCCGTGGCAGACCAACCGACGGGGTCGGACAGCTTCCCGTCAGCGCGGACAACAGCGACGTCGGGATCGAAGCCACCTCCGATCACTTCGCCCTGGATGCGTTGTCCGTCTCGGGACAGGATCTCGGGGGTCGGATCGCTGGCGACGACGTGCCAGTTCGTGACCAAATGTTGGTCATCGAGGACCCACGCTGTGCCAGTCGATACTCCGCCGCAGCCGTCGGCCTCCAGTTGGTAGACGGAGTCGCCGTATGCGTCGGCCAGCTCACTGTTGCTCAGGCCTACAGATTCGTTATCTGCGGCCGTAGTCCCCTCAGGGGTAACCGCTGTCGGCGCTGTGTCTGAGGACTCCGGTTTGAGTAGCCAAAAGGCGCCGCCGCCGAGCACGAGTGCAGCAACCAGTGCCCCGACCGTCAGCATTCCGACGGGCGACAAGAGCCACTGCTTGGATGCGGGGGCTTCTGGCGAAGCGTGCTCGACAGCGAGCCCACATCGCGGGCAAGCATCCCAATTCGGGGCAAGGGGGGATAGACCACATCTTTGGCACGAGAGAGGCACGCGTCAGAGAATATCTGGAATCCGAAACCAATTTACCTAACACCTCTAATGGGCGGCAGAACTACAGCGTTGGCGTATTCGCTGCATGATGGCCAATCAGAGCGTGATGTGCAGGCAGCGCTAGTGGGCCAAGGACCTTCACCTCGAAAGCGAGTCGACCCCGTCATCTCTAATGAGACGAAAGATCGTCTCCTCGACCTGCACAGCTTTGCGGTCGAACGGGTAGCCCCAGCCTTCGAGTAGTTCTATGTATAGTCCGTAGTCCTTGGTCCGGCCAGGCCGTAGCCGCACCTCCGCCGCGCTTTTTAACCACGCCAGCACAAGCTGGTCGAGGACCGGAACGGCTGACGAGGAATTGACACCGCTTGGCGAGGAGGCAAAGTAGAGCCATTTCGTGAAGAAGGCCGACCCCAACCCGCCAACCTTTCCCTCGTTGCTGAGATATTTGAATGCTGAGATTCCTCCCTCTTCGCGGACTAGCCGCGCGGACTCCTCCAGTTTGTCGATGACCCCAGGATCAAGGGATTTGCCGCGTGGTTTCCTGTTTGCTGTCAAGATTGCAGCGGTCCGGTAGGGACCGTAACCACTGTCGCCGTGGCCCCAGACCATCGAGACCACAAAGGCGGAAGCTGCGTCGTTTTGCTCGAGCAGACGTTGGACCAACTCAACGCCGCGACGACGGTCGAATCTGTCGTCGAGATCCCGCAGGACCTCTTGAATCGTGTCGTGGCCGTCAAACCATCGAATCCAACGATCCTGGGGCCATGGAAATGCCCTTTGCTCGACATGTGGTTGGGAGAGCAAAGCGGCAAGCGGCGCCGGTGGGTGAATCTGTATGCGGTCGGTCACGTTGATCAACTCTTCCAGTAAAGGTGTCGGGTTTCCAGGCTGGCGCTGGCCTCGGGAAAGGGAGTCGCTAGACACTGACGGGCACTTGGGCCACGCCGCTCGGACGAGCGAAAAGCAACACCGGATTCGCGACCTTTGCACCGGTCCGTCCAAGCACTTCGGCATAACTGCGCAACTGTGGAGCGTAGAACGCGGTTCGAGCGGCCAGCGCCGCATCCGGCACGTCATCCGTCTTGTAGTCCACGACCACCAACGATCCGTCGTCCTCCCGGTAGATCAGGTCGACAAAGCCCTCCAGCACTGTGCCGTCCTCCTCGACCGTGGCGACGTAGGACTCTCGCCAATGCTCGCGGGTCGCCGCTCGGCGCACCACGTCACTGCTCAGCAACGACTGGCACAACGCCTGGACTAGATCGGTGAACTGACTGACGTCCTCCGCCAGACACTGGGCAGCCACGGGCGCCTCTAGACCATCGCCGCCAGCCAGGGAGACGGTCTGCATCACACCGTGAACGGCGCGGCCCACGGCCGAGCCGTATCGACCCTTAGCCCAGGCCGGTTGCTCCAGATCTCGGGCGCCCTTGGCCAGGCCTTCGGCTCGGGTCAGCTCCTCCGGAGGCAAGACCGCGTCGGCCTCATGTGCCTCGGGGTCGGTGCCCTCCAGCCCGGACGCGCTCTGCGCAGAGCGTCTCTGCGACGACTCTCTCGAGCGCTGCAGGTCAGCCAGCCACGCCGCATACTCCGGCGGGGGGCTAACCGACTGGGCACGCCGCACCTCGACACCTGCCTCGACCTCCTCGGCAGCGTGTTGGTGCACACCGTCCACCTCGTGCGCGCCCACCTTCGCCAGCATCTTGGCGTTGCTCGGATGGTTAGTCGTGTCCCGGTGCAACGAGACCACCAGGTGGTCCCTGGCGCGCGTGGTCGCGACGTACAGCAGGCGCATCCGCTCGTATTCACTCATCTGCTCATCGATCGGCACGCGCTCGGCGAAGTCGTTGGTCTGCAGATCCTTGGACAGCCGGACCGCATACCCACTGTGTGACCAGAGCAACTGCACGCCGGTCCGACCGGGGGGCCGCGAAGACATACCGGACAGCACGACCATCGGGAACTCTAGCCCCTTCGCCGCGTGCACCGTCATGATCCGCACCGAGTCCATGTCCGACTCCGGCAGCACGGATTCCGCGACCCGCGAGCCGTCCGCGGACTGCGCCGCCGCCCAGGCGACGTAGGACCGCAGCCCGCCGTGCTCGGCCTCGGACCACGCCCGCGCCTGGTCGATCACGAAGCGCAGCCGCCGCCACGAGTCGCGCGCCCGCGGACCGATAGCTGCGGTCTCAAACATCCGCCGGTCCGCGGCCAGTCGGGCCAGCACCTCACTCGGCGAGAGCCGGCGGGAGTCGTGGTGCAGACCCCGCAGGTATGCCGTGGCGCCGGCGACAGGGTGCTCGTCCAGTCCTTCCGGTGGCTCAGCGAACAGAGTGAAGCGGCCACCGTCCCGCTTCCAGGTCCACAGGTCGTCGTCCCCGCAACCGAACAGCGGCGAGCGCAGCGCCGTGACCAGTGCGAACGCGTCCGAGGGGTCGGCGATGGCGCGCAGCGCAGCGAACAGGTCGCGCACCTCGGCGGCGTGATAGACCAGCGACGTCGACTCAGTGCGGTATTCGATGGCTGCGTCGTCCAGCGCCTCCTCCAGGTAGGGCAGCGACGTGCGCGCCGGCACCAGGATGGTTATGTCGTCCGGGCTGAGGGGCCGCCACGTCGGGACCTGAGCGCCGTCCTCGTCGACCTCACCGGTGGGAGCCTGCGTGGTCCACCCCTCCTCCAGCGCCCTGTGGATGATGCTCGCGACGTCCCGGGCCTCCTCTCGACGCACATCGCTGGCCCGCACCTTGCCCTCGTGCGGCTGCAGGCCCACGACGGTGACCGGTGGCCCGACAGTGGCGGCGACACGCACCGCAGCGAACGGGACGTAGGCCGGTTGTTGCTCGTGATGCTCAGTGATGAGATTGCCGAAGACCTCGTTGACCCAGTCGATGATCGGTGTCCCAGTGCGGAAGTTGCTGCTCAATGAGACTTCGCCGCCGATGACCTGTTGGGCTCGCAGATACGTGCCGATGTCGGCGCGGCGGAAGCGATAGATCGACTGCTTGGGGTCGCCGACGACGAAGAGCGACCCCGGGGGCACGACCACGTCCTCCCAGTGCGCCTGGTTGGCTGGCTCACCCCCGGCGATCCGCACGGCGATCTCGATCTGGATCGGGTCGGTGTCCTGGAACTCGTCCAACAGCAACCGCTTGTAGCGCTCCTGCAGGGACCCACGGACCTCGGGCACCTCGCGCAGCACGTTGCGGGCGAGCACGAGCAGATCGTGGAACTCCAGCCGTCCGTCGGCTCTACGCTCCGCGGCGATCTGGAGGACCCGCACTCCACACCAGTGCACGATGCATCGCAAACACGTGTCGCGGACGGCGGCGACCAGGTCGGTGACCTCGGATTGCCACTCCTTGCAGGACTCTTTGATCTCATCCTTGCGGCCGGCCCAGCTGGCCGCGCGGCCAAAACTCCACTTGAGCCCGCCTACGGCTTGCAGGGAGGCGAGCTGGGTGTCCACGTCGCTGGCGTTCGAGTCGTGGTTGTTGGCCCAGGTTTCTAGTTTGAGCATGGCAGGCAGGAACTTGTCGTCGGGGTCGGTGCAGATGCTCGCGAGGTCGGCCAGCCGACGAGCCTCAGCCAGGATGGCGGTGGTGTCCGGGATGGTCGGTGGCGCTGGCTTGCCGGCGCCGACGACGTGCGACTCGACCAGGTCCCAGTCGCTGTTGAGCCGGGCCACGAGCGAGCGGACGTGCTCGAGCGTGACGCCGACCGAGAGCGCCAACTCCAGGGTGTCGGTCATTTCGGGGTCGTCGAGCAGCTCGGTGCGCAGCCGTACCCACCGTTCCCCGGTGGCCACGGAGGAGCCGACCTCGTCCAGCACCTCCAGCAGCGGCGGGATGCCGGCTTCGATGGGGTGCTCGCCCAGGATCCGCCGGGCGAAGGCGTGCAGGGTGCCGATAGCCGCCAGGTCCAGGCCGTCCAACGCGGCCAGTGCCGCGTCCTGCTCGTCTGCTTCAGCCACCGAAACGCTGCGTTCGAACGCAACCCGCAACTGGTCGCGGAGTTCGGCGGCCGACCGCTCGGTGAAGGTGACGGCCGCGATGTGCTCGATCGGGACTCGATCTTGCAGCACGAGCGTCTGGATTCGACTGACCAGGCCGGTGGTCTTGCCCGATCCGGCAGCGGCCTCGACGAACAGCGTGCTCGCGGTGTCCTCGCGGATACGCCGCCGTGCCGCCGCGTCTTGCAGGTCCTCCGCGGGCGTCGTCACGACGTTTCCTCCTCTGCAGGCAAGGCGTCAGGCTCGACCAGGCCCGTGTAGTCCCTCAACTCAGGCACGAGCCGTTGGCCCTCCCACTGCTCCCGCACCTCTGCGTGTCCGATCCCGTCCGGGTTGCAGTAGGCGCATTGCACCCATCGGAAGTCCGGTTGCTCGGGCGCGCGTTGCGGGAACGCCCCCGCCGCCATCGACCCGACCAGCAGCCGCACCGTGTCGGCATACCGCTGCTGCACCGATGCCGTGAGGGCCAGGGGTACCCGGCCGCGGTCTTTGCCCGTGAACCAGTAAAGCGCCTCGACGCCGGCGTCCGCGGAGCCGTGGGCAGCGCGAGCAGCCAAGGCGTAGACGGGCAGCTGCAGCCGCTGTCCGCCCAGCACGGGGTCCTGCTCGCTCAGCCCTCGATAGGTGCGTTGACTGCCGGTCTTGATGTCGGTCACTAACAGGGTCCCGTCGCGCCGCTGGTCGACCTTGTCGGCCGCGCCGCGCAGCGCGACCGTGCTGCCGTCGCCCAGGTCCAGCGTGACCGGGTCCGTTCCGTCGTGGCCGAAGGCCAGCTCGCTGGCCACCACCCGCGCGTCCTGCTCGGCGCGCCATTGGTCGTCGTCGGCCAGCATCCACGCCAACCAGCCCAGGACCTGCGTGCGCTTGCGTGCCCACAGCAACGGGTGGCCGGTGCGTCCCTCGTCCTCCAGCTCGGCCGCGATCTCATCGGCGATCTGCTGAAGACGCTCATGGTGTCGGGCACTCCACGGCGCCCCGTAGCCGGGCAGGTCAGCCGAGGCCACGCACTCGGAGACCAGCCGGTCCATGCTGCGGTGGACGAAGTTGCCGAGGTCCATGGCGCTGATGTCGATCACCTGGTCGGGATCCTCCACCGGCCGCACCCGCAGCACCGAGGACACGAAGTAGGCGTGCGGGCACGTGGCGTAGGCCTCCAAGGCCGTAGGGGAGAGCATCCGCTCGGTGACCCGGAAGTCCGGCAGCCCCTCCTGGCCTGCCAGGTTGCCGTCGAAGCGGGTGAACCCTGAGCTCGCGCGACCCTCCTGCATCTGTGCAGCTGCGGTCACCACCGGATCGTCCGGCCCGTAGCCAGCGGCGGTCGCGCGCACCCGCCACTCCTGCTCGCTGGATGGCACGCCGCCGAGCAGTCCCGCGGCGAACGACGGCGAACCGTCCACGTTGTCTGCCGCTCGGGAGGCCCCGCGCTCCCACTCCGTCGCCGGCAGGTGCGGGTCAGCGGTGAGCTGGCGCAAGGTCGGCAGCAGCCAGCGGCTGGGGATGCGATGGGTATGTCGTCGCAGGTCACCCCGCGGAAAGCTCGCCACCACCGTCGGTGCCGCGGCGAAGGCGGCGAGCAGACCGCGGTGCATCGTTTCGGCGCGCTGTCGGGTCGGGGGCAGCTGTCCGTCGCTGGCCTGCCGGACCCGCTCGGGCAACAGGGAGTCCTCGTGCAACGGGCCGGGGCACAGGTCCTCGGCCAGCCCCACGACATACATCGCGTCCAGGTCCAACCCGACGGCCTGGTTGAGGTGCCCGACGTAGACGCCCTCGCCGAAGCGGCCGACTCGGGGCAGCGATTGCTCGAGCTCCTGGTCGAGGATCTCCTCGAGTGCCTCCAGGGTGGGTCGCGAAGCGGTGTCGTCGAGGGCGGAGAGCCCACCCAAGGTGCGCTCGATGACGCCGAGGGCGTGCTGGCCCTCCCGCGGCATCCGTTGCTGTTGTCGTGACGGCAGCAAGGAGTGCAGCAGGTTGAGGATCTGCTCGGCGAGACCGGCCCAGTCGTCGGCCCGGACGGCGGAGTCCAGCCGTGTCTGAAGTTCGGTGATGAAGGAGATCAGGGAGCCGACAGCGGCGATCGTGCGCTGCGCGCCGGCCCGTCTGGCAGCGTGGGCGTCCGGCTGGGCGAGGACACGTTCCTCGCGGGTGCGCAAGCTCTGCAAGCGGGCCGCCCAGTCGGTGCCATCGATGATCCCGGCCTCCCGGGTCAGCCGCTCCCACTGAGGGACGTTGATCCACTCGCCGGTAAAGTCGTGTGCGGCGACCTCCCCGAGGGTGCGGAGCACGTCGGCCCGCCGGTAGCCGGTGCGCGCCACCTGCAGCAGCCCGAGCAGCAACCGCACCGGTCCCCGCTCGGCCACCGGCCGGACCCCGTCGCCGTTGACCGTGATCCCGGCCTCGCCCAACTGCTCGTGCAACAAACGGGCGTAGGGCGAGCGGTCGGCATACAGGATCGCGACCCGGTGTGCAGGGGTGTCCCGGAGGATGCGCACCACCTCGCGGACGATGCACCGGACCTCGTCGTCAGAGTCCGAAGCGTGCAGCACCCGATCGGCCAGCGGCTCAACCGGGACCGGGGGAGCGGGCGCGTCCGGCCACACGGCGGCGACGGAGTCGAGGACTGCCTGGTCCGCGGAGGGGCTGCCGGTCAGTCCAAGGATCAGATGGGTTGGGGCTTGAGTGATCAGGGCCTGGGCGAAGGCGGTCTCGGCGCGGGAGAGGTCTTGCGGCAGGTAGACCACGACCGTGCCCACCTCCTCGACCAGAGCGCCGCGCTCGGTGACCAGCCGGGTCGCGGCGGCGAGCACGTCGGTGCTGTCGTACCAAGCGGTTGCCATCCGGTCGGTCACCTGTTGGTGGATGCGGGCGACGTCGGCGCTGAGTGTGCTCACGGCGGCGACTCGGCTCAGAGCGGCTTCGTCGATGTCCCGCAAAGAATGGTGGGCGTGGGCCAGCGCTCGCGCGGTCGAGGGGTGGTGGGAGACCGGGCCGAAGTGGCCGGCCTTGTCATCCAGGACCGACCGGATCGAGCTGGAGGTGATCGGCCGCGTGGCGGGGCGCCGACCCTGGGCTGCCAGGGTGGGTGCGGCCAGCCGCTCGGCGAGCCGGGGCAGGGTGGTGAACCAGATGCCGGCGATCGCGTCGTTGTCCTGGCGCAGACCGCGAGCCAGGTGTCGCCGCGCCACGGTGCCCGCGATGTTGCTGGGCACGATCACCGTGACCGGTGCCATCGGGTCGTCGGCTTTGACCTCGGCGACAATTTCGCGAAGGACGTCCAGCGTGTGTGCGCCATACGCCGTGTACGTAGCGGTGCTCGCCATCTCGACTTCCCATCCCCGGTTCAGCGACTCTAACGGGCAACACCGTCAAACCTCGAGCGCGGAGATGCGACAGGTGGCACCGGCTTGAGGGAACCTTGCGCAGCAGCAGCAGATCCTCCAGACGAGGAATAGCTGGGCCTACGGTTCGCTCCGACCAGCCAGTTCAGAATTGCTCGCAGGACCGGGTCTTGGATCGCGACGTACGCGAGTAGGGCTTCGGGCGTTTTACTCCGACATCGGCCCTTGCTGCATCTGGTGGGTTCTGTGCTCCGGAGGCAAGATTGTCTGTCTCGGCTGCTCAGTTGTGCTGGAGGGGAAGAAGGGTCGCAAGTACTCACGCAATGCGGGATCGCACACATACAGATACGTGCCGCTGATTCCCCGCGTGAGCAACACCGCGTAGATGTTCCGCACGTATTCGAGCAGATTCGAATCGGAGTACGTGATCCCGAGCTGGTTGTTGTTCGCTTTTCCGTTGCGGTCGTAGTACTGCGCGCGGTCGAACCGGATTCCTCCACCCTCGCTGTCGTAGCGCAGGTCAGGACCGATGACAACCCCGGCGTAGTTGAGGTCGTAGCCTTGAATGGTGTGGATCGAGCCCATCTCGTTGAGGGAGGTCTTCGAGTTCACCCAATCGACCGGGTGAGTGTTCCACCGCATCCGCTCACCGTTGATCGTCATGTCATAGGCGGTGCGGTTGGTCTTGCTGACCCACTCCCAGGCATACCCAGCGACGAGCCGCGCCAGACCAACTTCCGCCTCACGAGCGAGGATGTCTCGCCGCATTGCCGCGAAATCTTCGTAGAAGCGCAGGTCGTACTCGCCGAAATCTCTCGGCGAGACCGGAACTCCGGCCAGGACAGCGCGGACGTAGCCGACGTAGTCAGAGCCGGCCCTCACTCGGTGCTGAGCGGTCAACATGTACCGACGGTGGGAGCTCACCGCCTCGTCCGTGAGTGCGTCAACGACTTCTCCTGGGATGTCGGCTGGCCTGATGCTCTGTTGGCGGTCCACAAGGAAAAGTTGGTTAGTGCTTTTGGCTCTGATCCAGTCGAGTTGGGTCTTCGTTTTGTCGTCGCTGCCGAACAGTCGCGTAGTGATGTCCGCGTATTGCTTGTTGCGGGGTCCGCTGCCTTGGCTAGCTCGTTGCGTCAGACGGTGTGCTTCATCAACGACGAGCAGGTCGAAATGTCCTGGGTCCTCGCCGACGGCGAAGGCGGAGATGACCATCCCCGCCTCTAGCCCCGGGGTCTTTGCGAAGACCTTCTTGATGGACTGGCGGAGCGACTGCTGGGGCACCACGAGCCCCACCCGGAACCCGGCAAGTGATCGCGAGGAATCCTCGTTGAAGAACTCCTCAAACACCGACATTTCTGGGCGTGGCTGTTGAGGATCGAAGCCCTGGATGTCGCGGAGGAGCTTCATGAGGAAGATCGCGACGATGGTCTTACCCGTACCGGGTGAGCCCTGGACGACGATCGAGCTGGCATCACCGCGGTCGATGTCATCGAACAGGCCCTCGACAATGTCGACAACGACCGCTAGCTGGTCCTGCGAAAGCGCCTTGAACGGGGAGAGCTTGAACAGGTCGCTGTTCTCGATATCGGTGATACTTCGGGTGAAGAGACCGTTCTTTCGCAGAACGTCGAACACATCACGGAACGTCGCGCGGTACTCCTCGCGCCGATAATAGTCAGCATCTGTGATGCCCTCGTTGCCGTTGACAACGTCATACTGGCCGTCCCCAGCAAACAGCCGGATGAGGAAGGACTCCAGGTCCAGACAGACCGACTTGTTAAACGTTTCGTTGACGATGACACGCGCTCTACCGAGCGCCGCTTTGTTGGGGCTATCGAGGTGTTGCTTGAATCGCATAGCGACGTTTAGAGACTCCCCTACGTAGATTTGGCCCGCCCCGTCGAGCGTGTACACAACCGGCCAGTTCCGCAGGCGCGGGTCCGTGTCGGACCACGCGCGGATTCGGTCCCGCGAGAGGTCGACCTCGCGGATCTCAAAGCTGGTCATATTTGGTGCTCTTCCCGCGGGCCTTGTCCACGGGGTACTTGCCACGGGTGGCCTCGAGTTTCTGCGCCACAATCTCATTGGCGTCGACTTCGAGCCGGTCCGCCATGAGGTAGCAGTAGGTCAAGACGTCGGAGAGCTCCTCGACTATGCGGACCCGGTCATCCTCTCCACCCCACTGGAAGCACTCCAAGAGTTCTCCGGCCTCAATGCAGATACTCTTGGCGAGATTCTCCGGCGAGTGGAACTTAGCCCAGTCTCGCTCACGCACGAAGGCGCGGAGCTCGACTAGCACGTCGGGATCAGGCATGAACGAAGCCTATCTTCGCCAATGCTCACGGCGAGCGCAGTCACTCTCGGCCGTCCCCGCTTCCGATCAAGTCACTGCACGGCGTACCTGGCCTTGAGAGACACTTCGGCACCTTGCTTGCTCCGGCGCGGTGACGGGCTGACCCGGGCTGTCGCTGTCTATAAGCGCCCGGCGCTGCCTCATTACCTCGGATCGACGAGCACATATGACGGGTCGCTCTTCTGAGGGGGCTGGCCTCGTTTATGGCGGCTCGTCCTCTCAGCCTGGATCCGCCGGCGGACATTTGCGGGGGTTTGTGGGCGGGTTGAGGTGAGGCCGTTCTGTTTCGGGTAGGAGGGAGCTGCCGGTTTGCCTGGCTTTTCCGCTTTGGGTCGTTCTGGGTAGGGGCAGAAAGGGCGGTCAGGAGAGGACCAGGACGGCGGCGTGGATCATGGCGTCGAAGGGGTGTTGCCAGGGCCAGTTCTTGGGCAGGTGCAGCCGCAGTCTTCGTGCCCAGTTGGCGATGTTGATCAACTGGACCGAATCGTCGCCCCGGGCGCAGAAGTGCAGGGCCGAGGCGACGTGGCTGCGGCGCGGGTCAGGTTGTACGCGATCGCGGCCAGCACGGTCCACGCACCGTTGGCCGAAAAGCACCCGGAGGGTGCGTGGGCCAAGGGGCCCGCTTTGAGGTCGGCGATGACCTGCTCCACGTTATGCGGACATCCGCATAACGTGGATTATCCGGATGTCCTGGTTATCCCGATGTTGGGGTGACGGTGCTGGTCAGGGGCTGGTTGCCTGCCAGTAGTGCGGCATAACTAGAGGTTGTGGTTCGAGACTTGTCCTTCCGATTCGAGTGGAAGGACAAACTGATGAGTGGCTTGCTCAAGGTTCAGGTTGGAGGGCCGCTGGCGCGGTTCCGAGAGGAGTTGATCGCGGAGTTTTTGCGGTTCGGTTTCGCGGAGTCGACCGTCGCGCGGCATCTGCAGTTGATGGCGCATCTGTCAGGTTGGATGAAAGCCAACGGGGTTGACGCGGTAGGGCTGACGTGGGCGGATGTCGAGCGGTTCTGTTCTGATCACGGCCTTCGTGGCAGGCATCGGTATAGCCCCGGGGACGCACCTCGGTCGATGTTGATCCTGATGGCGGTTGTGCATCCTGGGGCAGTACCTGAGGGCGTGGCGGCGGGCTGGGGTGGTTTGCCAGCGGCGGCGGAGGCCCTCCTGGGTGGTTTCGTCGAGTACCTGCGGGGTGAGCGGGCATTGGCGGAGAAGACCATTGAGGGTTACGACCGTCAGGCCAGGGCGTTCTGCGGTTGGTACGCCGCGCACCACGGCGCCGATGTGGCAGCGGTGAGCGCGGCTGCAGTCAACGATTACCTGACTGATCGGTTGGCCGTCTGGTCGGTCCACTCGGTGCGTGCGGCCAGGACAGCGGTGCGCGCGCTGCTGCGGTGGCTGTTCCTATCCGGCTGGGTCAGCAGTGATGCCTCCAGCGGCGTGATGACGGTCCGGCACCACTTGCATGACGAGATTCGGCGGGGGCTCTCTGCCGCTGATGTCGCCGCTCTGCTTGCCGTGGGGATGTCAGCGCGTGACCGGGCCATCGTGCTGGTCCTGGTGCGTATGGGGCTGCGCTCCAGCGAAGTGGCTGGGCTGAGCGTTGATGACTTCGACTGGCGCGCCGGCACGGTGCTGGTCCGCGGGAAGGGTGGCGACGCCCAGCGGATGCCGGTCCCTGACGAGGTTGGCCAGGTCGTTGCCGACTATCTGATCCAGCCCCGCGGGGCCGGCTGCCCACACCGGGCGTTGTTCTTGACGGCGCACCCCCCCGTTCGGGCCGATGGGCAGGGGGGCCGTCTCCGCGGTGATCACTCGACTGGCCCAGCGGGCCGGGCTGCCGGGGCGGGTTGGCGCTCACCGGTTGCGCCACAGCGCGGCCACTAATGTCCTGGCCGGCGGCGGGACGCTGGCCAAGGTCGGGCAGTTGCTGCGCCACGGCAGCGTCACAGCGACCGTCATCTACGCCCGGGTCGATTTCGCATCCCTTGGCGTGATCGCGCGCTCATGGCCTACGGGGGGATCACAGCGATGAGTTCCGACCTTCGGCGATGGGCTAGGGACTACCTCGAACTGCGGCGCCGCTGCGGCTATCAGACTGATGATCACCGGCGGCTGCTGGCCGGTTTCCTGGACTACCTCGACCAGCAGGGGTCCTCGACGATCCAGGTTTGCGACGCTCTGGCGTGGGCGACCCAGCCGCAGGGGGCCACGTCCGGGTGGCGGGCTCATCGACTGGCTGCGGTCCGGTCTTTCGCCGCTCACGTCCGTGCCACCGAGCCCGACACTGCCGAGCTCATCCCGGCCGGGCTGCTGCCCGCGCGGCGGAACCGTTCGGCGCCTTATCTCTACACCGACGCCCAGATCGCCACCCTGATTCATGGCGCGTGGCTGCTGGCCCCGATCGTTCGGGGTCATACCCTGGCCACCATCATCGCCCTGATGGCCGCCACTGGCATGCGCACCAGTGAGGCCGTTGGGCTGAACACGACCAGCCTGGACACCCGGGGTGGCACGATCCTGGTCGTTGGCAAGGGCGGCAGCCACCGGCTGCTGCCCTTGCATCACTCGACGGTCACCGCATTGGGCGACTACATCAGGCTCAGCCGGGCACTGGTCGGCGAGCCGCCGGGAGGTTCCCTGTTGGTGACCTCGCGGGCCACCCGACTCCCGGCTAACAGTGTCCAGCAGGCGTTCCGTCAGGTTGCCGACAACTGCCGGTTGCCGATCCCTCCGGGCCGGCGAG
Organism: Actinomycetales bacterium; assembly: GCA_038330045.1. Classification (GTDB taxonomy): domain Bacteria; phylum Actinomycetota; class Actinomycetes; order Actinomycetales; family Dermatophilaceae; genus Ornithinicoccus. The sequence continues at coordinate 15,715 of JBBQNO010000040.1, forward strand.
CTCCGAGGTTGCACGACCTGCGGCACACGTTTGCAGTGAACACCCTGCTCGAGGCGCACCGCGACGGCGTGGACGTCGGCGCCCGGATCGCTGCGCTGGCCACTTACCTGGGCCACGCAAACCCGGCAAACACCTACTGGTACCTGACTGCGAGCCCCGAGCTGCTGGCGGTAGTTAACGACCGGGTCCAGGCACATCGACGGGAGTGCCTGCCATGACCGCGTTCACGGCCCACCTTCAGGCGTACTTCACGACCTACCTAACCGGCGAGAAGTCCGCCAGCGGCCATACGATCGACGCCTACCGCGATACTTTCCGACTGCTGCTGCGGCACCTGAACGCCGAGTACGGGATCGCCCCTGACACAGTGGAGTTCACCGATCTGGTCGTCGCAAACCTCACCGGATTCCTGAGTAACCTGGAGACAAAGCGCCACAACAGCACGAGGACCCGAAACGCGCGCCTGGCCGCGATCCACTCGTTCCTGCGCTACGCCGCGCTGGATCACCCCGATTACGCTGACCTGATCGCCCGAGGACTGGCAATCCAGGCGAAGAACACGACCACGCCAGTGCTGACTTATCTCACCGTTGATGAGGTCGACGCCCTGCTCAACGCCCCAAACCGTGCCAGCAGGACCGGTGAACGGGACTACGTGATCATGACCGTGCTGATCGGCACCGGCCTGCGGGTCAGTGAACTCACAGGTCTGACCCACCAGGACCTTCACTTGGGCAAGCCGGCGCACCTGCTGTGCCACGGCAAGGGCCGCAAGGATCGGATCACCCCACTGAACGCGGCCACCACCGATGCCCTGACCCGCTGGATCAGCCACAGCCCACCCCACAAACCGGAGGATCCGATCTTCACCGCGCAGGGAAGCCAACGGCCCATCAGCCGCGACGCGATCGCCGCACGGCTCACCGCTGCCGCCGCGACGGCAGCACCGTCGTGCGCCAGCCTGGTGGCCAAGCGAATCACACCCCACACCCTGCGCCACACCACCGCGATGCGGATGCTCGAAGCAGGGATCGACATCACCACGATCGCGCTATGGCTGGGCCACGAATCCACCGAGGCGACCATGACCTACCTCCAAGCCGACCTCACGATGAAGCAGAAAGCCATGGACCGAATCTCCCCACCCGCTGTCCGCGGCCATCGCTACCACCCGAAGGCCGACATCCTCAACTTCCTGGAGAACCTCTAGTTATGCCGCACTACTGGCAGGCAACCAGCCCCTGACCAGCACCGTCACCCCAACATCGGGATAACCAGGACATCCGGATAATCAACGATCGCGTGGTCACGGTGGGAGGCCTCGGCGGCCAGCATCGACAACGGGGAGTTGGTGAACATGCCGTGGTAACGGTGTGTGCTGAACATTTGGGCTTGCCCGGCCGGCACGGAATGGTGTTCAGCCGTTTGACGCGGCGCACAATGAGCCGGGCGGTGACGTGTTGATCCTTGTTTCAGGACGTGAACGCGGTGTAGGGCACCTCGGCCACTTGCGCTTCGGAGATCCACCGTTGCTCGGCTTCTTCCCAGATCGCTTCCGGGTACTTGATACCGGTCCACGCCTGTTCGGGGATGCGGGTGATCGCGGCGGTCACCGCACGGTCCATCCGCGCAGTGACCGAGAAATACGCCCCGGCCGTCATGCTCGCGGTGATCACGTCGTGGTTGTAGTACGCACTGTCCGCGCGGACCGTGATCATCCCGGTCGCCCCCGCCTTCTTGGCCGTGGCGACCGCGTCGGCGATCATCCGGGGCGCACCGTGCCCGGAGGCCGCGTTGCCCTTGCGCAACCGGGTGCCCACGATCACCGCCGCCGCCGCCGGCGTGGACACGGTGGCGACTTGGACGTTCAGGCCCTTGATACCGGTGTAGCCGTACCCGACGCCTTGCTTGGCGTACCCATGGGTGGCCCGGATCGTGTCATCAATATCGACGTAGGCGATCTGGTCGGCCCCACCCAACAATGGAGTCGCCTGGGCCAGGTTCACCAACACGCGGGAAGCGACCGCGTCCCACTGGCGCACGTGCCCGAACGCATACCCGCGCAAGTGCGTGCCCAGCGTGGTCGGGGCCCGGCACCCCGCGAACAGTTTGGGCATCCCGCCGTGGCGGGCCAGGTCCATGTCCTCGATGCTGTCCGCTCCAGCCACCATCCCGGCGACCAAGGTGGCGACCTTCAGGTCCACGTTCGTTCGCGCCGGCCGACCCGGGCACGCTCACTTGCTCACGAACCAGGCCCGGTAAATCGGTCTTCTCGGCGAGGGTCATCACTGGCACCAACCCCGCACAAGCGATCAGGTTCGGGTCATCAAAACCGCAGAAAGGTTGTGGCAGATTTGGACTATCGGTGCTCCCGTATCCGGCTGGTTTGGAACTGTCCTAAGCCCCATCATCCGAGGTCACAGAGACATTCCTATATCGTAACCGTCCATCACGTCTAAGGATCCGGCGGATCCAGAATGAAGAGCCCGTTTGGACTAGCGGGCCGTCGCGAACTGGAAGAAGGCCTACTCGCGTGCTATAAATCGCCATCGGGGTCAGTTTTCGCTGGCTCTCCAATAATACAAAGGGGACGGAATGTCTGAATCAGTAAAGGATGCCAAGGCTCGGGCGAAAGGCGAGAAAGCCTACGCGAAGGCGAGTCGTCCGTGGTACAAGAAAAAGCGCTTCTGGTTGCTAGGCCTCATCGCCTTGCTCATCGTCATAGCGGTTGCCACTAGTGCAGGTGACAGTGGAGAAAGCGGGAGTAGCGGCTCATCTGGGGTAAGCCAGGACTCCAACGAGAATGAGGACGCCGAAGAAGCGGCACCCGAGGAAGCTCCCCTTGACGTCACAGCCCAGCAGTTGATTGAGGACTTGGAGGGCAATGCGCTCGCGGCTTCGAACGACTACAAAGAGAAGCGAGTGACCGTGACTGGAGACGTGTCTACGATTGACTCCTCCGGCGACTATTTCAGCATCACGGGCACCGATGAGTTCACGCTCACGACGGTCACCATCAACGTTGACGAGAGTCTTCTGGAGACGGTTGCCAGCTTCTCAACTGGCCAGGAAGTAACGGTC